>CAYFOA010000194.1:0-15380 GCA_964344575.1 uncultured Rickettsiales bacterium
CCCTTTGTGCCCATCCTCACCGAGGAGGCTTGACTCGAGGTCCCGGTATCTCAGGTGCGGTTCGCCGTTGGCCGCACGGATCTCGGCGAGATGGCGCAGCTCGCCGCCCAGGAGACGATTCTCAAGTATGTCGGTGACCGACTGCCGAGCCTATTCGACCCGCGGCCCGAGGACGTGCGTGCAGAGCTCCGGAAGCTGGGGACGGAGAAGCAGTTCGGCGCCTTCGCGCGCGACTTCTTCTCTCGCCTGACGCGGCGCCATCTGGAGTACTGGCTCAGCCGGGAGACGTCCGAGATGGTCGGCGGTTTAGGGAGGTTCGAGAGCGTCCGCGAGCACCGCGACTTCCACCAGGCGCTGGAGCTCCACTGCCGGCAGACCTCGGAGATCGTCGAGACCTTCGCCGGCCAGTGGTGGTCGAAGGGCAACTGGAAGGGTGAGCTCAACCCCGTGAAGGTCGGAGGCTTCGCCCACCACGCGATGACGAAGATCGGCGCCGAGCTCCGGCGTCGGATGGAGGAGCCATGAAGGAGTGCTTCATCCGGTGCGGTGGCGCCGCGGGCGCCCCCTCGAGCTCCGAGGACGAGCTCGCCTTGGACCTCCGCGGCCGGGGCTCCAACGTGCAGGTCGATGTCCGCGACATCAGCGACCAACTTGTCGCCCATGTGCCCGAGCTCCTCGCCGACGTGCTTGACGTCGCCACCTACGTCTTCTGCGCCGACCAGTCCGTCTCCCGCGGTGGGAAGAAGGACAGCGGCACCGGCAAGCTCTGGCGCCGCCAGTTCCGCATCGCGCTCCCTGTGCGTCGGCCGGAGGTCTGGTCCCGACCGGACGTCCACGACACGCTCAGCCAGGCGCTCAGCTTCGTGTCGGAGGACGCCTACACCTTCGAGTTCAGCCATCTCGACGCGGCGCCGCCGCTTGATCAGTACCTCGGGCTCTACCCCTCGGGGAGCGCTCGGTTCCCCGCCGACGAGGTCGCGCTGTTCTCCGGTGGTTTGGACTCCCTCGCGGGCGCGGCGGATGCCACCCTCGGCCAGGGCAAGCGGGTCGTGCTCGTCTCCCATCGCTCGGCACCCAAGAAGGCGAGCCTGCCGGCCGACCTGGCGAAGACGCTGGGCCAGCGAGCCGGCGGAGCGAGCGTGTTCCACGTCCCCGTCTGGACGCGCAAGGAGTCCGGGCTCGTCAAGGACTACCACCAGCGCACCCGATCGTTCCTGTTCGCCTCGCTGGCGGCGGTGGTGGCGCGGATGTTGGGGCAGGACGAGATCCGGTTCTACGAGAACGGGGTGACGAGCCTGAACCTGCCGCTGGCAGCCCAGACCGTCGGCACGCGCGCCAGCCGGACCACGCACCCCCAGGTGCTCAACGGGTACGCGGAGCTCTTCTCGGCGCTCTTCGACCAGGACTTCGGGGTGGTGAACCCGTTCTTCTACAAGACGAAGGGCGAGGTGGTGGGGGTCCTCGGGGAGCTCTGCCCCGACTTGATCGGCGAGACGGTCTCGTGCTCGCGGGTCGTCCACCAGACCAAGAGGCAGCCGCACTGCGGGCGCTGCTCGCAGTGTGTGGATCGCCGGTTCGGCGTGCTCGCGGCGGGGCTGGGGGCCCACGACCCGGCCGACCGCTACGAGCTCGATTTGCTGCTCGGGGAGCGGGAGAGGGGGGAAGCGCGGACCATGGTCGAGTGCTTCTACCGCCGGGCGCTCGACATCCAGTCCATGCGCGACCACGACGTCCTCGTCCGCTTCCCCGAGATCGCGCGGGTGCTGCACCACCTCCCTGGCGGTGCGAGCCAAGTTGCCCGCGACGTTCTCGCCCTCCAGCGCCGGCACGCGGCCGAGGTCACCTCCGTGGTCAACGCGGGCCTCGGCGAGCACGCCCCGATGTTCCTCAACGGCGATCTCGAACCCCACTCCCTGCTCCGCATGGCCCTGCCCGGTCCCTACATGCGGCGGGTCGCTCGGGGCGAAGCGCCGCCGGAAGCTGACGTGCGCGGCGCTCGAGCCGGGAAGCGGCACCGGCTCCAGCTGGTCAAGGAGGGGGTCAAGCTCAACGGGCAGTTGGTGATCCGCGCCCGGCAGCGGTCGCTGGTCGCCGTGGTCGAGTTGCTGGCGGACAACTGGTGGCGCCAGGTGCGCGAGCGGAGGGACGCAGCCGAGCACCTCTATGTCGCGCTCGGCGACATGGTCGGGCTCCTCCGCGGGAAGATGAAGACCGACGACGTCTTCACGATCCAGCGGACGATCGCGCGCGCCGACGCCGCGATGCGGGAGCAGCACGCCGAACTCGGCCTGGGCGTGCTGGCCGACGACGAGCTGATCGAGGGCAACCAGGAGGGCGGCTACCGCCTCAACGCCCGGCGCGTCGAGGTGCTCGGCGAGTAGGCCGGCGTGATCGGCTCGTCCGCCTCTTCGGTGCTCTTGTCCGAATCGTCGCCCGGCGATCCAGTGATTTCAGCTACTTGCGATCTTCGCTTGTCCGACGTCTGGCCGGGCCTGTCCTGGGCTGACCACGCCCTTCTGGCCGACGATCTTCCGCGTAGTCCCCACGGGAGCCGGGCGCCTGGCCGGCCCCGTCGTCTTGGGGCCGAGCGGAAGGATGACGTAGGCGGTCGTGGAGTCGGGCCAGCAACAGCTCATCGGCGAGTCCCGCGCGATGAACGAGCTCCGCCGCCGCATCAGGCGAGTCGCGGGCCGGTCGATCTCGGTGGTGCTGCTCGGCGAGACGGGGACCGGCAAGGAGCTCGTGGCCCGCGCGCTCCATCGCCAGAGCGGTCGGAAGGGGCCCTTCGTCGCGATCAACTGCGCCGCGGTCCCCGAGAGCGTGGCGGAGTCCACGTTCTTCGGCCATGAGCGGGGCGCCTTCACGGGCGCGGATCGCCGCTACCTGGGCGTGATCGAGCAGGCCGACGGCGGGACGCTGTTCCTCGACGAGATCGCCGAGATGCCGATGTCCTTGCAGGCGAAGCTGCTCCGCACGCTCCAGGAGCGAGAGGTGGTCCGCCTCGGGGCGAGGGACGCGGCGAGGCCGACGAAGGTGGACCTGCGGGTGGTCGTCGGCAGCCACCGCGACCTCGCCGGGCGCATCGAGGAGAAGCTGTTCCGCGAGGACCTGTACTACCGGCTCAGCGAGTACCTGATCTCGCTCCCGGCCCTGCGCGACCGTGGCGACGATCCTCTGCTGCTGGCGGGGCACTTCCTCGACGCTGCCGACCCGAAGCTCAAGTTGAGCCGGGAGGTGAAGCGCCTCATCCGGTCGTACCCGTGGCCCGGCAACGTCCGCGAGCTCCAGTCCGCCATCCGCGCCGCGGCGATCGACGCCACCGGCTCGCGCGTCCTCGCCGCCGACCTGCGCCTGCACCTTCGTCCCGGCCTCATAGTGGAGCCGCCCGCGACGCCGAGCGCCGGTGACCGACACCGAGTGGTCATCGACGCGCTCGACGGGCGGCCGAAGCGGATCGGCGAGATCGTCGAGGACACCGGCATCCCGAAGTCGACGCTGCGCCGGCTGTTGTCGGCGCTGCTCGAGCGCGGCGCCGTGGTCGCCATCGGCGAGGGGAGGGGCCGGACCTACGCGCTGACGACCGACGCACCAGCGCCCGAGGTGGCAACGCGCCAGCTGCTTCACGAGCACGGCGTGGTCCACCGCCGGGACTTCGTCGCCTTGACCGGTGTCGCGCCGCGGACGGCGAACCGCCAGCTCGAGGAGCTGGTTCGGCGGGGAGTCCTGCGGCGCAACGGCCGGCGAGGGCGGGCGGCCGGCTACGTCGCGGCGGGCTGAGCACCGGGCGGCGTCCAGCCCCCTCTCAGGCCAGGTACAGCCACAAGCCTGACAGACGAGCCGGGACCGTCTGTGGGTGCGCATCGCTCCCCGCTCCTCTCGCGGGCGCGACGGATGACACATCGCGACGCGTCCCAGACCAACCTCCAGGAGAACGACCGGAGGGTGCGCGCGACGGATGACGGATCGCGACGCGTCCTTGAGCGACTTCCGCACGGAGCCGTTCTGGCCTCCACCGCCACGGAGTCCGAGGTGGACATCAACGGCGCTCGCTCGGCCGCAGGTTGCGCGACCCACGGGGCGGACCTATCTGCTCGCGGTGCCGTTGAGCGGGACCTGCCCCCCGGGGGCTCCCGCAGCCGTAGCGTCAAGGAGTCGAACATGCCCGAAGTCGTGCCCGTCGAGGAGCTTCGCGACAACCAGCCTGCCCACCGGATCCTCTTTCGGGACCTGGAGCACCCGGATGCCGAGGATCCGTTCGACGAGCTCTACAGCTCGGCTGGGTTCGTCTGGCTGAACCCCTCCGGCCGCGAGAAGTACGTGCTGGCGGGCACTACGCCTCGCCGCTGTCGTTTCTGCCTGCGAGAGGCGCCAGAGGCGAGGTTCAAGAAGGAGGCCCACGTGATCCCCCAGGGGTTTGACGGGGACACGCTGACGACGCGCAACGAGTGCGATGACTGCAATCAGGACTTCGGGCAGCGGCTCGACGACCAGCTGGCGCGGTTCTTCGCCCCCTACCGACCCATCGCTGGCGTGTCGGGTCGCAAGGGGCAGGGCGTCAAGCACAAGCTGCGGGACGACGGCACCGCCTGGATCAGCTCCGGCGGGCGGGGCACCACCGAGGTGGATGTCCAGCTCTCGGAGACCGACGATTCCGTGCGGATCGAGGACCACCCGGACGGCGGAAAGCTGCTCCGAGCACGCGTGCCCACCTACCGACCGGTCAACGTTGGTCGGGCGCTGGCCAGGATGGGCTTGAACTTGCTCCTCCCGGACGAACTCGCCGCGTTCGAGTACATCCGCCAGTGGGTCCGATCCGACGACGGCGCCCACTTGCCCGCGATGAAGGCGGTGAAGGTCCCGTTCATGGCGCGGTGGGCCCTCGGCCTCTCCGTGTTCCGACGACGCGGCGATGCTGCGGTCCCGCCGCTGATCGTGACCTTCAGCCTCGCCGACGTGACGCTGTTCTGGTTCGCGCCAGAGCCGGATCTGGCGACCCCCGCGACGATGCCGGTGCCACGGGTCGGGACCGTCCCTGACTCCGACTACCAGCCCGAGGAGGAGAACCTCGTGGTTGTGCGCGACGTGCCGCTCCGCGGCGCCACCTCGTCCTTCCGTCTCGTGACCGGCAGGTGCGGATCCGAGGGCGAACAAGCGACTCGCGGGTAGGTAGACCGCGCGCAGGCAAGATCGATCACGCGGCGGGCTTCTCCGCCTCCTGGCCGGCGATCTTGGCGAAGGCGGACGCCTGCTCGCCGGGCTCCGCGACCATCGCCACGCGCCTCAGCGCCCGCTCCGAGAACGCCCCCGCCGGCAACGCCATCACCTCGGCCCGGATCTCGGGGGCCAGCCTCAACAACGTCATCACCTGCGTGATCCTCGCCCGCGTCAGCCCCTCCCGCCGCGCCAGCGCCGCCCGGCTCTCCACCTCGCCGGCGTCGAGCAGCTCCTGGTACCCCAGGGCCCGCTCCAGTTGCGCCTTCCCGCCCGTCGGGCCGGGCCGATGGCACGATTCCGCCGGCTGGCACGATTCGCCCTGGCACGATTCCTGACCCCGCCGCCCAGAACGACGAGACCCCCGCCGCGAAGGACGAGGGTCTCGCTCGTTTCTACCTGGGACGCGGCTGTAAACCACCCAGGACGCCAGGACGGAGCTTTCTCCGGTCTGGCACGTATTGGCTCACCAACAGACTCGAGATCCGCGTCCCCCGGTTTTCATCCGTAGGTCCCGGGTTCGAGTCCCGGACGGCTCCCCGGAGGTGATCGTAGACAGAACCTGGGAGACGCGGTGTTCGGTGTGACGGTGCTCGGTTGACTGACTCGGCGAACGTCGCCAAGGACCAGCCGCTCGATGGGGGGCGTCTCAGCTGACCGCGATGTGTCTGCAGGGTGCCCGGCACCCCCGCAGGACCGTGACCGGTCAGTCGATCGGGAGCTCCGAGAGATCGATCCGGTAGACAACCCCTTCATCGAAGATATACGCACCCGTACCTTCGGGATCGACCGCGGTCCCGAACTGGATCGCGTCCTGGGCATCCTCGTTGCCGTGCCAGAACTCGGTCGCGGCAGTCCACGGGCCTCCAGGATGCTCCCACCCCCAGACGAGTTCGTAGCCTCGAACCTCGTCGTCGATCTCCAACCCGCGGGTCGTCCAGTAGCCACCCAGGTCATGGCCCGCTCCGCGGGGCTGGAAGGGGTAAAGATCCCACGGACAGGTCCAGCTCGTGAAGCTCAGGGAGTCGTCCAGGTCGGGGATGTCGATCGCGATGCACTCCGTTTCGGTGCGGTTGAAGACGAGCGCGCCACGATCGGATGTTGCAATCCGCTCGTCGGGCCAGAGCCCATCGACGCCGAGGAGGTGATCGACGGGTAGCTCCACGGTCTCACCGACGTTGGGAGTCAGGCGCGTCACCTGGAGCCCGAATCCGCCGCTGTCAGACGGGGGCAATTCGACCGCATAGGCGCCGCGGTCGGTGCCGACGAACGGGCCATAGGGCAGCCCGACGGACGTCGGAATCTCCCGCAGGACGAAGCCGTCGCTCTTCCGTGCTGACCAGAAAGGAAGCCCGGCATCCGTCCTCGCGACCAACTCGAGCTCGTCCTGGACTCCCCGGAAGGTGAGCACCGTCGAGTAGCTACTCGACTCTTCCGGGAAGTCGCCGACGTCGACCGGCGCCTCCCAGCTCTCACCGCTGTCCTCGGTCCAGACGACCCTCACCCAGCGCTTGTCGTCCTCAAACACCACGACCACGGCAGCAAAGAACTCGCGGTACGCGTGGACCCCTAGGATCGGCCCGAGTTGTGGGCTCTCGACTCCGGACGACAGCCGCTGGAGGGCCCGAAACGAGGCGCCATGGTCGTCGGACCAGCTCGCGAACAGGCCCACCTCCGGCCACCGGTCGCGGACGGCTTCGTCGCTGCCCTCGGACCAAGGTCCCTCGGCTTCTTCGATGCACTCGCCATGTTCCGCGTGCTCCGTCGCGGTCATGGCAATCCAGAGCCGACCATCGTCGAACGCGACACCCGTAGACTCCTCCTGCAGGGTCGTGCATGGGTTTGGGGGTGCGGGAAGGCCACCTGTCTCGAACCAGAGTTCCGGAGGGGGCGGCTCAACTGGGCCGCAGGCGAGAACGCCCAGCATCAGCACCGCGGCTACTCGCATACCCACTCGTCTTGCTGTAGCTCAAGCGTCCAGAAGAGCCCTTCGGGGTCGGCGTTGTTGATCTCCACGTCCGCATCGGGCTCCGGGACAATGTCGATGTCAACCGTCAGGGTTGCCTCGGTAGGAGGCGGACCACCGGAGCCCGGGGTTACGGTCAAGGTGAAGATTGCGCTCTGGAGGTTTGGGAAGTACTCCCCGAATGACTCCTCCAGAATCTCGGTCATGTCCATGGTGCGGATGTATTGGGGCGCAAACGGTTCGACGCTGGTCAGCGGGAACATCACCCGCTCCTTGGAATCTCCGCAGCTGTCGTGTGGGTCGAAGCCGTAGACTTGTCTTGGCCAGGGGTCACCTACCGAAACGAACCCTGGATCGGGTTCCTCTTCGCAGGCCTGGTAGGGCCGAAGCGTGTGCCCCGTCCACGCACCCGCGACGCCTCCGCAATCGTCTAGCACCGTCGAAGTCGAACTGAAGCCGGACGCCTGGGGGATGTAGGTGTTCATCTCGGGCGTGAGGTTGACGATGTTGACCGGCGTTTCGAAGCATCCCGGCGTATCGACCAAAGATGTGGCCCATCCGTGATTTGTCTCGGACCAGAAGGCGAAGCCCATCGTCGTCAGGTCTTGAAGCTGGATGATGAACATCTCCATCGAGTCCCCGGGCCAGCCGAACTCTCCGGCGCTGTGCTCCCAGAGGTAGTAGCTCGGCGGAAAGACCGGGGGCGAGCTGAAGGTCGCATGGGTCCACGCGAAGCCTCCCCGTCCCGCGGCGGCGTCGGGGGCGCCGGCGACCACGTCCACCTGTCCCTGTCCCCCGCGGTTGACGTCCATCAAGTGGATGGCGGAGCCGAAACGGAGGTTTCCGGTCACGGCCGGGAAGGTGGCGTCGCCCAGGAGCGGGTCGACGTTGTAGGGCTCGGTGAGGGCCCCTCCCCGCTTGGCGAGGTAGGTCTGCCCCACCGCACCGACAACCGTCCCGCCGCCGTCGATGTGGCCCGGGGCCCCGACGACGACTTGGAACGAGTCGTACGTCGTCTCGTGTCCCATCGGATGGGGGGACAGCTGTGCGCCAGCGACGGAGAAGCCGAACTCGAGGTTACTGGCGTGGTTCAAGCCCGCAGCCAGGAGTGGGTCAAGGCACCACTGCGCCTCCGCGGGTCCAGCGGCCCCGCTGAGATCGGCGACGCACGCCGTGCCGACGTCCACCTGTCCGTTCAGATCCTCCCCGGGCGCGCCCACGACCAGAAGCTCCCGACTGCTTCCTCCGACGGTCAGGGGGTCCCAGGACAGCTTCGGGCTCCAAAAGGGCGGAGTCGGGACCCGGTCAAGGCTGAATCCGTATCGGTCGCCGGCCTCGCCCGCAGAGTCCTGCGCTTCGATAGTGAGCTGCACGTCCTCCACGGTTGCGACTCCCTGGACGACGGTCATGTCGACGTCTCGGAAGTCCTCGGACGCCGGGGCCGCTCGCACGTCCGTCCCGAGTCCGACCGATCCGCCGCTGGTCCCTCCAGGCGCTCCGATCGCGAGGTCGAGCGGACTTCCCGCCGTGAAGCGACCCGTCGCGAGGCTTTGTCCGAACGACAGGTTGTCCTCCCGCTGCACCGCCGCCGGAACGTAGACCACCTGGGCGCCTGGGGACTCGTCGAATGGGGGTAGCAGCGGTGCCTGAGGAGCCGACCCCCGAAACACCTCGACGAAGCCGATGTCCGTGAACTGCGTCGGGGTTCCCGTCGCGTCGTCCAGTTCGGCATCGGCCCGCGGTGAGCCGACCGCAAGATCCTGCCAGGGTCCTCCGCTGCCGAGGTCTCCACTGGCTAGCGATGCCCCGAAGCCACGCTGGGTGTCGGGGCCGTCGCGGGAGGTCGTGAGCATTCACCCATCGACGATCGACCTGCCCGCGTCGAACATGAACCCGTAGACGCGACCGCCATGCTCCGACGTGCTTCCCTGTCCCGGTGCGCCGACGACGAGCCAGTCCTCGTCGCGGTTCGGGTCGTCAAGCGTCGTCAGGGCGAAGCCGAACTCCTCGTTCGGCTCGGAATTCGGCGAAAGGAATGCGTCGCAGTCCTCGGCCAACTCGAAGGTGTCATCGCCGCCGGGTACGTCGAGACCCCAGCAAACCAGGACCATCCCGGCCCCGGCGTCCGAGTACGGGGCACCGACCGCAAGGTCCGGCTGATCGTCATCATCGAAGAACCCGGTTGTGAACGCCAATCCCCCGCCAAGTGGATCGGGCTCAGGCAGGATCCGAGGCTGGAACACGTGGACGCTATCGATCTGCGGTGTGCAGTACGGATCGTCGCTCAGGTCCGCCGGTGCCGGTGGAGGATCGACCGGGCCGGGACAGCCCCACTGCATCGTGATACAGGCACTGTACGCCAGTCCGGCGAGTCTGCGATTCACATCCACCTCCCCTGCTGAGCGGCTGCACTGCCTCTCCCAGCTCCTGCACGATCGGCAGGAGGCCACCCACTTGTCAATCTCTGATCGGCGAGGAGCCGGTCGGGGGCGGGACGCGACTCCTTCGCCCCGCTGACGCTGTGGTCGATGTACTCGTCGACGACTCGCCAGCCCCGCTGCTCGGCGAGCCGCCGCAACTCGGCGACCTGGAGCTCGGGGTTCTGCTCGTCGGTGCTCACGCGGGCGTACAGGGCGGCGCGGGGCGCGCTCATGGCGTGATCCCCACGGCCCGGCCCGACCGCCACGCCTCCCACCCCAGGGTCGCCAGGAGCCACAGGGCGTCGGTCGGCTCGAGCCCGCCCCAGGCCGCGACCTCGCGGGCGCGCTCGTCCACGACGACCGGGATGCGGACCTCGCGGCGGGGGAGGCGCGGCGTCTCGTGCGCGGGGCGACCGGGCTTGCGGGCGCGGGCGGGGGCCTTGGGCTTCTTCCTCGCCGCCCGGCGGCTCGACGGCGCGGCCGAGACCAGCGGGGGTGTCCAGTCCTCGTCCTCGCCCTCCGAGGCCCACAGCGGCCCCTGGAGCCGGTCGAGCTGCGCCTCGGCGGCGGCGCGCAGGGCGGTCGCGTCACTCGTCGTCGGCATCGTCCCACCCGGGGATGAAGACCTCGTCGTCGTCGGAGTCGGGCAGATCTGGCAGTGGCCCCTCGCCGCCGGCGTGCCGCCACGCCGCGTCGGCGAGCACCTCGACGCCGTCGAGGTAGGACTTGACCGCGCCGTGCCGGGGCAGCGTCCAGACGGAGCGGCCCTGCGCGTGCGCCTCGGCGACCGAGGCGTGCGCCCGCAGGGTCTTGGGGACGTACTGCACCGGCCGGTCCACCGCCTCGGCGATCACCTCGACCTCGCGGCTCCAGGCCGACGCCGAGAGCTTGCCGCCCGTCTTGACCAGCGCGATCCGACAGTTCGCGGGGGCCGCGAGCAGGGCGGCGACGTTGTTGCGGGCGGAGTCGGCGTCGAACACCGGCACGACCACCAGGGTTCCCGGCAGCCGCATCCCCCGGCGCGACGGCGCGGTGTCCACCACGGCCAGGTCGAGCGGGCCGAGGCGGCGCGGGTTGCGGTACAGCACGTCGGCGGCCTGGGGGCCGGACAGGCCGACCGCCACGACGACGCCCTCGCCGCGCTCGACCCTCGCCACGTCGGGGTCGGACGGCTTCACGCCGAGCCGGGCGCGGGCGTCCTGCTGGGCGTCCGTCGCCAGCAGCCCGACGCGGAGGCCCGCCAGGGCGAGCCGCTCGGCGAGGGCGACGGCGATGCTGGTCTTCCAGACGCCGCCCTTCCACGCGGTCAGGACGACGGTGGGGACCTTGGGGACCGCCGGGACGGGGGCCTCGGCGGCACTGGAGCGGGACGGGAGGGGCTGTGCGGTCATGCTGCTGCTCGCTGCCTGCGGGTTTGCCCGGGTTGGGCCGGGGAGTTCCCGGGTTGAGCCGGGAGGGGACCGGTTCGGCCGGGTACAACCCGACGCTATCCGGATCGGCGGGGTGCCAGAAGGGGGTGCGTGTAGCGTCGTGTAGCCCTGTCATCCGTTCGGGGCCCACGACCGGCGCACGTCGACCGTCGCCAGGGCGGGGATGCCGCGCGTCACGCCCGCGAGGGCCTCGACCATCAGCGCGTGCGCGGCCACCCGAGCCTCGTCGGCCTCGCTGGTCGGCCCCTCCCAGACGACCTCGTCGTGGACGAGCAGGACCGGCCGGTAGCCGAGCGCGCCCAGGCGCTGCTCGGTGTGGTCCAGGACGAAGCGGAGCGCCTCGACCTCGTGGGCCTGCATGGTCCCGGCGAGGATCTTCGGCAGGCTCGGCGTCCCCGTCGCGTCGAAGGCCGAGGACGGCAGCGGGACGGTGCGGCGGAGCTTGCCGTCCCAGGTGACCGGCAGCTCGAGGAGCCCCGCCTGCGCCCGTCGCCAGGCGCACAGGACCGGGTAGGCCGCTTCCAGGCGGCGGATCAGCCCTGTCGCCGTCGAGCGGGTCAGCTCGATCCCGCGCTCCGCCGCGCCGGCGACCAGAGTGTCCGCGCCGGCGAGGTAGAGGACGGCGAAGTTGAGCAGCTTGCCGAGCGCGCGGGCCTCGGAGTGGCCGGGGGCGACCGCCTCGCCGATCTGCGCGTGCAGGTCCTGCCCCGGAGCGCACACGCGGGGGCCGGCGGGGTCGCCGGACAGCCCGAAGGCGATCCGCAGCTGCGACTGCGACCAGTCCCCGACGACGAAGCTGCACCCCGGCGCGGGGACCACCGCCGCGCGGAGCTCGCCCTGCTTCGTGATCGACTGCAGGGGAGGCTGGCGGGCCGTGATCCGTCCCGACCAGGTACCTCCCGCGTACCAGGTGGCGCGCACGCGCTGGTCGGGGTCGAGCGACGCCTGGGCCTGGACCGCCTCGGCGTAGGAGTCGAGCGTGACCAGGCGGTGCAGCGCCGCCTCGGCCTGCGCCGGGTCCTCCGCCTCCAGCGTGGCGGCGATCCCGCCCTCGCGCAGCGCCGCGACCGCCGCCCCCCAGCGTTCCGGGTCGACCCGGACGCCGCGCCGCTGCATCGCCTCCAGCTCGTCGCGCCAGCGGGGGCCGCGCAGGGGCGGAGGGACCGGAGGGACCGGCCCGATCCGAGGTCCACCACCGCAACCCTTTGGAATCACTCCGGTAGGGGGACCGGAGGGACCGGAGGGACTGCCTTCAACCCCTCTACGCGAACACGCGCGAGGAACGAATTCACTCACATGCGGACTGTTACAGGTCCCTCCGGTCCCTCCAGTCCCTCCGGGTATTGAAATCACTGGGGTTTCGGGTGGTGGACCTGGAGAGTCGTCAGTCCCTCCGGTCCCTCCGGGGAGCGGGTCGGGCCGGTACCAGCGGGTCTTGCCCCTCGAGGTGCCCGTCCGCAGCACCCAGCCGCCGCGCGGCCGGTCGACCTGGGCCTGGAGCGCCCGCCCCATCGCCGTCGACCGGGCGCGCGGGTTGCGGCTCCGGCCGATCCGAGCCTGCAGGCCGGGCGCGGTGATCTCGCCCAGCAGCGCGACCACGGCGGCGGCGGGCAGGGGCTTGCGCGCGGCGCCGTCGGAGCCGGTCGGCCACGCCGCGAACAGCCGGCTCCACTCCTCGGCCTCGGCGGAGACCGGCCGCGACGAGGGGGTCAGCCACGCCTCGGACGCCGCCGCGCCGCCGTGGTGGCAGACGATGCCGCCGACGACGTCGGACCAGCCCCCGAAGGACGACAGCGTCCGGGGCGGCCTCGGGCAGCCGGCGGCCAGCCAGTCCTCGATCATCCGGCAGATCACCGAGGCGACGACGCGGCGCAGGCCGGGGCGACGCAGGCGCTCCAGCAGGTCGCGGGTCCGGTAGGGGCGGGCGGCCAGGTCGCGTGGCTGCAGGCGGACCGGGATGGTGCGTCGGGCCTGCTCGCCGTCCAGGCCGATCCCGTTGCCCGAGGCGACCCACATCATGCGGACGGGCACCTCGCGGACCGGCTCGCCGACGTTCCGCACGAAGGTGGACTCGTACGCAGTCAGGAGCTGGTGCAGGAGCCCGCCGCCCAGGACCGTGCCGGTGCTCAGGTTGTCCAGGAGGATCATCTCGGGCTCGCGCGCCACCACGCCGACGAGCTGCCGCTCGCCCTCGCTGCCCCAGTCGGACAGCTTCATCATCGGGGGCTGGCGCCCGAGGGCGGCGAAGCCGGCGAGCTGGGCGAGGTACGTCTTGCCGGTGTTGCTGCCCTCGACCTCGCCGTCGTCGGCCCGGCCGGCGGCCCCCACGAGGTACAGCGGGGTCGGCCCGGGGATCGCGGGGCGGACGAAGGGCTGGACGAACAGGGCCATCGCGTACCACCGCGAGGCGTCGTCGGCGAAGTCGAAGTCGAGCAGGAGCTCCCAGGTGCGGCGGACGACCGAGGGCGAGGCGGCGGCCGTGCGGATCGGCGGCCCGCGCCAGTCGACGTACCAGCCGGCCTGCCGGTCGTAGCCGGGCGTCGTGACGAGCCGCCCGCCGGGCAGGAGCACGGGGTGTCGGGCGACCCCGCGCAACACCGGCCACTGACCCGAGGGCGGGTGGTGGACCATGCGCCGGGCGGTCAGGTCCGGGAGCTCGGCGTAGCTGGAGGTGCGCTGCGCCCTCCGGCGAAACCTCATGTGCCGCTGGACGGCGGTGGCAAAGCGGACCGGGGTCACCGCCTCGATCCCGAGGGCGCCCGGCTCGACCAGGCGCCCTCCGTCCTCGCTGGCGAAGAAGGTCAACGGCTCGGCGGCGGTGAACAGGGCGCGGATCTGCCGGTAGGTGGCGTCGTGGGCGACCGAGGCGCCGGGGAGATCGACGACGGGCAGGGTGGGCGTCCCGGCCACCGTCGTCCCGCCCGCCGACGCACCGCCGGAGCCCGCAGTCGGAGGGCTGCCCGGCGTCGAGCCGGCTGCGACGGCTACATGCTCCCCGTTGGCCTCGGGGGCGTCCGTGTCTACGCTCATGGTGACTCCAGGACGCCCGCCTCCCCGCCTACCGCCAAGCAGAGGGGACGGTGGGCGTCGTCGTTCTCGGGGCTACTGGACGACGCCGAGGGCGGCCGGACCGTCGCGGGCGGGCGCGGGACCTCGCTGGCCCTGTCGCCGCCTCCGCGGCGGCTCGAGCTCGGGCTCCTGGCCCGCGCTCTCCTCGGGGACCGGCGCGACCGCGTCCGCGATCAGCCGCGCCAGGGCGCGGAGCCCCTCGGTGCGGCGGTCGGTCGCGGGCGCGGGCACGGGGCTACTCGCCGCCGGCGGGCCGGCGCTCCCACAGCTCGTCGTGCGGGATGCCTTCCAGCAACTCGCAGTTCGCCAGCTTGCGGCGCGCGATGCGGCCGAGCGGGCGGCGGCGGTTCAGCAGGCGGTTGAAGTGGACGCGGGAGATCCCCACGGCGTCCGCGAGCGCCTCCTGCGTCCAGTACAGGCGGTCCTGGACGCGCTCGATGGCCTCGCGGCGGAGCCAGAAGAGATCGCGGTCGTGGCGACTCGGTGTATCCATCGGTATCTACGATACGCATGGTCTTGACGGAGTCCAGTCTTGGCTGTAGCTTTATGTAACCTTGCTACGGAGGTCGCGCACATGGCAGCCAGGAACCGTCGTTCAGCCCAGTTCGGGGAGTACCTCAAGGAGCTGCGGGAGGCTGCGGATCGGCCCCTGCGCGCCGTGGCTCCGCAAGTAGGGCTCTCGTTCCCGCACCTGGGGCGCATCGAGCGGGGAGAGGTGGGGAGCCCGCCCTCGGACACCGTGCTGAACCGGCTGGCGTCGGTCTACGGAGTGCCGCTGGAGGAGATGCTGGAGCGCGCCGGCGTCCAGCACGAGGCCGTGCGGCCGACGCGGTTCCCGAGCGGCGAGGAGCAGTTCAAGCAGCTGATGCTGTCGCCGGAGTTCAAGCCGCACGGGATCAAGGAGGAGCACCTCGCGTTCGTCGGCCCGGCCCTGCGGCGGCTGATCATGGACCTGGCCGCGAACGTCGAGCGGCACACGGTCCAGCGGCTGGAGTGGGAGCGGGCGCAGGCCGAGGGCGAGGAGCCCGCCGACCCGCCCAAGTCGACCCGGACCTACGCCGAGGTCGTCGGGGCCGGGACGGTCAAGCGCGTCGTCCACCCCGACTGGAAGGAGACGAGCTGATGGAACGAGCCGCCATCTACGCCCGCTGCTCCGCGCAGAAGCAGGCCGACCGGGACCTGTCCATCCCCGCGCAGCTCGACGCCGCCCGCGCCCGCGCCGCCTCCGAGTGTCCCGTACCGCCGATCTCTCCCGGTTCGATCCCAGCGAGAGTTCCCGGTGTT
>CAYFOA010000195.1:0-15380 GCA_964344575.1 uncultured Rickettsiales bacterium
GCCGCCGCCGCGAGCGCCCGCCCCGCAGTCGGCCCCCCGGGCGCCGGCGCCGGCGCCGGTCCCTCCCGCGGCCCCGCCGCCGCAGACGCAGGCCCCCCCGTCGATGTCCGCCGCGCCGCCCGCCTCGATGGGGGCGATGCCCGCGTCTCCGTCGCTGCAGCAGCCCCCGGCGTCGATGTCGGGCCTGCCGCCGACGAGCCGGGTGGGGACCGACCACGACGACACCTACGACGACTACGACTACGAGGACGAGGAGGCCTACTACGCGGCCACGCGGCGGGCGAACATCATCGTCCTCGGTGTCGGCCTCGCCGCCGCGCTGCTCGTCGTCGGGCTGATCGGCCTGCTCTGGCTGCTCCCCGCGAGCGACGGGCCGACGACAGACGAGGCGCCGGCGCCGGTGGCGTCCGCGGAGGCGCCCGCCCCCGCTGCCGAGACCGCCGCCCCCGAGCCCGAGCCCGAGCTCGAGGATCCCGCGGTGGCGGCGGTCGACGAGGACGGCTCCGGCGCCTGGGACGAGCCGCTGTCCACGGCGCGGGACGACTCCAGCCGCACCTCGCGGGCCGGCTCGGGCTCGCCCCGCGCGCCCGAGCCGTCCACCGACGACTGGGGCTCCTCGCCGCGCCGCGCGACGGGGACGACGTCCTCCGGTTCGTCGGGGCGGTCGTCGTCGTCGTCGGGTCGGACGTCGTCGTCGTCGGGGCGTTCGTCGTCGTCGTCGGGCCGGACCTCGTCGTCCGGTTCGTCCTCGTCGGGGGGCAGCTCCTGGCGCTCCGGCGGTTCGGGCAGCTCGGGCAGCTCGGGCAGCTCCAGCCGTTCCGGCAGCAGCAGCTCCAGCAGCCGCGACAGCGACAGCAGCTGGCGCTCGTCGTCCTCGTCCTCTCGCGACGACGACAGCGTCACCATCGCCCGCTCGGACACCCGCAGCAGCGGCCGGTCCAGCGCGTCCGACCTCCGTGATCCCGACTGGGACAGCGCCCCCGCCCGGGACGACGAGGACGACGACTGGGCCGTCGCGGGGGAGGGGAGCACCGCCTCGCTGGACGAGCCCGAGGAGCAGTCCACGGTCCTCACCGCCGACCAGCTCAACGGCATGACGGACAAGGCCCGCCGCGGCCGCCTCACGGACGACGAGATCCGGAGGCTGAAGGCGGTGGACAGCGAGCAGGGGACGTTCGAGACGAGCCGCGCCGTCCTCCTCGCGCAGTACGAGGCGGCCGGCGATCGGGGCGCTCACTGCCAGACCGCGGGCGAGGTCCTCCGCCTCGACCGCAACCAGGCCAACCCGCAATTCAACCTCGAGATGGGCAAGTGCCACCTGCGCGAGGGCCGCTACCAGGACGCCCTGCAGTCCGCCCGCGTCGCCGAGCTGAACGCGCAGGACATCCCCTCACGCATCCGCACGGACCGGCAGCTGAAGATCTGGGAGGTCCAGGCCAAGGCCTACAAGGGGCTGTACCAGGGGTCCGAGAACCTCGACTACATCGACGACTCCATCGCCGTCTGGAAGCGGTACCGGCACCTCGCCGAGAACACGTACCGCCAGCGCGAGGCGGAGCGGGCCGAGGGGGAGATCCGGGAGCTGAGCGAGCTCAAGGACGGGGCCCTGTAGGTGCGGCCCGGCTGGACGAGGGCAGGGCTCGCGGCCCTGTCCCTGGCGCTCGTCGCGTGCGGCGGGGACGACGCCGGAGCGGACTCCTCCGCCGCCGGCGACTCCGCCCCCCCCACGTCCGCCCTCGCGGTGGACGCCGGCGCGCTGCTGGCGGACTCCTGGATGAACGCGGCGGCCCGCGACCCGGCCACCGTGACCGCGCTCCTCGACGCCCCCGGGGGCGACGGCTGGCTGGACCTCTTCCACGGCGACCTCGCCTCGGCGAAGCCGCGGTTCGAGGCGGCGGACTCCGCGTCCGCCCGGCTGGGGCTCGCCCGGACCCACCTCGCCCGCGCCGCCGCCCTCCAGGCCGGCGCCCGCCTCCACGCCGAGGCCGCCCTCGACCTCGCCCGCTACCGCCGCGACCACGCCGCCGCCGTCCGCGTCGGGGTCTACGAGCCCGTCCTCGCCGGCCTCACCGCCCAGCGCTGCGGCGCCGAGGGCGACGAGCGGGACGCCTTCCTCGCCGCCGCCGCCGCCCCCCACGAGGACGTCGACGGCAGCAGCGAGCTCGTCGCAGCCCTTCGAGGCGTTCTCGAAGGATCGATCTCCACTCGACTGAGCTCCTACGCGGATCGGCTCGCCTTCATCGAGATGGTCGGGGCGGGCGCGATCCGCGATCCGGCGGTCGTCGAGCTGCTCCCCAAGGCGAACCTCGGCCTCCCCGACTGGAAGGACTCCCTCGGGGCGGACGCCGACGCGGGCATCGCCTTCGAGGCGCTCTACTTCGACTGCGGCGTGCTCCCCGCGCTGGCCCGGTGGCACCTCGGCGAGGCCTGGATCGTGGGCTCCGGGCTGACCGGCCCCGGCCCCGCGATCGCCGCCGCGGTCGAGGGGGCCTGGGGGGCGCCGCTCCCCGACGCGCTCCGCGACGCCGCCCTCCCGCCGCCCGAGCCGGCCCAGCCGCCGCTCCCGGAGTGGACGGCCTTCTTCGCGTCCCCCGCCATCGACCGCGCCGACTGGGACGCGTACTGGGGGGGCGCCGGGGCGTCGTCGTTCGCCGCCCGCTTCGGCCACGACGACGCCTCCGCCGACGCCGTCCTGTCCGCCCTCGCGGACGCCGAGACGAGCTTCGCGGAGGCCCTCCGCGAGGGGGCCCCGCCCGAGGGCGCGAGCCTCGTCGACGAGCTCGACCTCGCCGCCCCCGCCGTCGACCGCGTCCTCCGCGCCCGCATGCTCGCGCTCACGGGCGCGGGGGAGACGCCGGAGGAGAGGGTCGCCTGCAAGCGGTACGGCGACCGCGCCGTCGACGCCAACCCCGGCAGCCGGGGCGGCAGCGCCGACAGCCGCCGCACCCGCGTCTCGTACCGCAACGACCGCGCGTTCCTGATCGACTACGCCCGCTGCCTGTGGCGGGCGGGCCAGCCGGGCGGGGCCCTCGATTTCGTCCACCCGCTTGCGACGGAAGACCCGGCCCTTCAGTCTGTGAAACACTATCTCGGCCAGCTGGATGCAGCGGCGAGCATCGGAGTGCAGGGGAAGACCAGCCAGCTATGAGGCAGCGGTGGAGGAGCATCCCGGGCGTCGTGGCGCTCGCGGCGCTGGCTGTCGTCCCGGCCTCGGGCCTGGCGGACGGCTTCGAGTACGCCGAGGACGAGCTCGCCTTCACGCTGAACCCGCTCCACGAGTCCTCGATGGCGGAGACGCGGCTGAACGAGCTGCTCTTCGAGTCGCTGTGGGGCCCCGGCTACGACGGCTCCCCCGAGCCCCGGATCGCGGACGCCTACGAGCTGTCCACCGACCGCAAGACGATGACCGTCTACCTCAAGGAGAACCTCCTCTGGTCGGACGGCGAGGCGATCACGGCGGAGGACGTCGAGTTCACGATCAAGGCGTACCAGAACCCCCGCACGGGCTCGCCCGACCGGAGCCGCCTGTCGTTCATCAAGAAGGCCTCGGCGGTGGCCGAGTTCACGGTCCGGCTGGTGTTCGTGGACCCCGAGCAGGAGCCGCTGCCGAAGCTGTACTTCAAGATCCTCCCCCAGCACCGGTTCGAGGGGACGGCGGTCGAGCGGACCCACCCGTTCTGGTTCAAGCCGACGACGTCGGGCGCGTACGAGCTCGCCTCGCAGGACCTCGGGACGTGGTCGCTGAAGACGAACGGCAACGCCGCCCGGCGCCCCAACATCGGCAGCGTCAAGGTCCGCGAGATGCCGGACAAGAACCAGCAGGTCAGCTCGCTGGGGTACGGCTACATCCAGGCGATGATCAACGTCCCCGCGCAGTACCTCCCCGAGGTGGAGCGGTCGCGGAGCGCGGACCTGATCCCGTACCAGTCCAAGAGCTGGTGGTACCTGGGGCTGAACACGAAGCAGGCGGACCTCAAGAAGGTGCGGGTCCGGAACGCCGTCGCGCGCGCGCTGGATCTCGACGAGGCGCTCTCCCTCATCGGCGAGGGGTACCGCATCAGCGGGCCGTTCGTCCCCTCGAGCAAGTACTACAACCACAGCGACACGGTGCGGCTCATCGACCAGGACGCGATGGAGGCGAGCGCGCTGCTGGAGGCCGCCGGCTACGCCCAGGACGCGGGGGGGACGTGGGCGCGGCGGGGTGAGCCGCTGTCGCTCCGGCTCTTCTACCGGGCGGGCATGGGGGACCAGGGGCAGACGGTCGCGCTGAACGTCCAGAGCCAGCTCCGCCGCTTCGGGATCGACGCGACGGATCCCGTCGCCATGGACAAGTCGGTCTGGTCGGAGAAGGTCTTCGCGGACCGCGACTTCGACATCGTCCTCGACTCCTGGTCGTTCGACGAGAACGAGAACATCTTCGACCTCTTCCACAGCGGGGGGACGCAGAACTTCGTCGGCTACGGCAACCGCGACATCGACTCGCTGCTGGAGAAGGCCCTCGCCGAGACGGATCCGGCGGCGAAGGTCGCGTACATGCAGGAGATCCACCGCCAGCTCGCGCAGGAGCTGCCCTACACGTTCCTGTGGAGCCTGCGTAGCTACACGGCCCTCCGCCGCGAGGTGGAGAGCGTGTTCATCCAGCCCTTCTACTACTTCTCCCAGTTCCCGGACTGGAGGGTCACCGGGGGGCGGTGACGGCCGCGCGCCTGCTGGCGGGCCGGGCCCTCGCGTTGGCGGGGGTCGTCTTCGTCTCGTCGATCGTGTTCGCGGCCCTGCTCTGGTTCACGCCGGGGAGCTCGGCGCTGGAGGCCCAGGCGGAGTCGTTCGCGGGCTGGATCGCGTGGTTCTGGGCGGGCGTGGCGACGTGGGACCTGGGGCCGTCGTACCGCGGGATCGGCGTGGTCGACCTCGTGGCAAAGGGGGCGATGAAGACGCTGCCCATCGTGGCGGCGGCGCTGGCCGTCTCGCTGGGGACGGGGCTGGCCCTGGCGCTCCTCCTGGGGGACCGGCTGCGCGGCGCGGGGCGGGCGGCGCGGGTCGCGATCCACGCGACGTCGCTGGTGCCGGTGTTCCTCCTCGGCTACCTCGCCCTGGTGGTGTTCGCGGTCCCCCCGGAGGGCGCGGCGCAGACGCTGGCGGCGATCCTGATCCTCGCCCTGGGGGACGGGATGCTGACGGACGTGGTGCTGGTCTTGGACGCGGAGATCCGGGATCTTCGGGACCGGGACTTCGTGCAGAGCGTGAGGCTTCGCGGGGGGAACGTGGCGCTCCGGCTGGCCCCCCACGTGGCGCTCCCCGCGGCGCAGCTGGCGGCGGGCAAGATGACGTTCCTGATCGGCGGCGTGCTGATCCTGGAGAAGGTGCTCGGGATCCAGGGCATCGGCCTGATGGGCTACCAGGCGGCCGTGCAGCCGGACTTCGTGCTGTTGATCGCGATCACGGTCTTCGCGACGGCGCTGGTGGCGGCGGCGCACCTCGGGGTGGACGTGCTCCGGGTGGCGGTGGATCCGCGGGTGCGGAAGGACCGCCGGGTCGGGGGGCGGCCGTGAGGGCGGCGGCGTGGTTCGGCGGGGCGGTGGTCGTCGGGCTGGTCCTGCTCCGGATCGCGGCGATCTTCGTCTCCGTGGACCCCGCGCTCCCGACGGACGCGCCCATGCTCGGCCCGTCCTGGGCGCACCCCCTCGGCACCGACCCGCTCGGTCGCGATCTCCTGCGCCGCATGGTTGACAGCAGCGAGGCCTTCTTCGTCCCCGGGCTCTTCGCCTGCCTCGTCTGCGTGGCGCTGGCGGTGCCCGCGGGGGCGGCGATCGGGTACTGGCCGCGGGCCCGGGCGTCGGCGTTCCTGCGCGGCGTCCTCACGATCGTGGCGGCGTGGCCGCGGCTGGTGCTGGTGGTGGTCGTGGTCGCGATCTTCACGGCGAGCGTGAGCGACCCGGCGGCGTTCGCGGAGCTCCGACTCTTCCTCCTCGCGGGGCTGGTCGGCCTGTCGTTCGTCCCCCAGATGGCCCACGCGCTGGCGGAGAAGGTGCTCTTCTTCCAGCGCGAGCAGTTCGTCGAGGCGGCCCGCGCGCACGGGCTCCCGGACTCGAAGATCCTCGGCTTCCACATCCTCTGGGCGAACTGCCGGAACCTGGTCCTCCGCCAGGTCTGCATGCTCTTCGGCTCGTGGCTGCTGGTGGAGACGTCGCTGAGCTACCTCGGCCACTACGGCGTCCCCGCCCCCCGCCCGTCGTGGGGGAACATCCTCGCGGACGTCCGCTTCTCGGTGATCCACACCAGACGCCTCCTGATCCCCGAGTCCTGGGCGCCGGGAGACGTGCTCAACGCGATCGGCCTCGCCATCCAGGAAGGCGGCGCCCTCGCCGTCACGGCTCCGACCCTCGCGATCGCCGTCTCCATCACCGGAGTCCTCGCCCTCGGCGAACACTTCGCCCGCCGGGAGGAGACCTGGTGATGTTCGTCCCCCGATCCCAATCCCCCCCAAACGGCGAGCCGACGCCGCCGCCGTCCACCGCAACCTCGCTTTCCCCCCTTCCCCAATTCCCACCTTCCCACTCCCATGACCGGGTGACGTCTTCCTCTGCCTCGTGGGGATCCGCTCCCGTGCATTCATTGGGAAGGGGGGAAGCGGGGAAGGGGGGAAGGGATGATCTGGACGGCGCCGGATCGGCGTGCCGGAGGGTTGCATGGGGGATGTGATCCTGAGGGCGGAAGACGTCTGGGTGCGGGTGACGCCGCGGGGGGCGAGTGCGCCGGTCGCCGTCGTGCGAGGCGCGTCGTTCGAGGTCGAGCGGGGGTCCCAGACCTGCATCGTCGGCGAGTCGGGGTCGGGGAAGACGATCCTGATGCGGTCCATCCTCGGGATCAGCTCCGCCCGCCCCGGCGTCACCGGCGGGCAGGCCTGGTTCACGCCGCAGGGCGCCGAGCAGTCGCGCGCCGTGCTCGAGCCCGCGGGACGACGACGACGTCGCCCCCTGCGGCGCCTCCGCCGGGGCTGGGCGGGGTACGTCTTCCAGCACCCCCACGAGGCCCTCGACCCCTTCCGGAGCGTCGGCGCGCAGGTCCTCGACAGCGTCCGCGTCGCGCGCCCCGGCGCCCCCCGCGAGGAGCAGCGGCGCCAGGCCCGCGACTGGCTCGACGCCGTCCGCCTGAGCGACCCCGAGGGCGTCGCCCGCCTCCACCCCCACGAGCTGTCCGGGGGCATGGCCCAGCGCGTCGCCATCGCCGTCGCGCTGGGCACCGAGCCCGAGTTCCTCGTCGCCGACGAGCCCACCACCGGCCTCGACTGGTCGGTCCGCCGCGAGATCGTCGAGCTCCTCGGCAGCCTCTGCCGCGAGCGCGGCATGACGCTGGTCCTCATCTCCCACGACTTCGCGGTCGTCGAGCGGATGGCCGAGCGCGTCCTCGTCATGTACCGCGGCGAGCTCCTCGAGGACGGCCCCCGCGAGGCCTTCTTCCCCGGCCCCGGCCGCCACCCCTACACCGAGGAGCTCCAGGCCCGCGTCCACGAGCTGGAGACGGGGGAGGGGACCGACCGCGACCCGCCCCCCCCGACGCCCCCCTCCGAGGACGGCTGCCGCTACGCCCACCGCTGTCCCCACGTCACCGACGACTGCCGCGCCGCCACGCCCCCCGACCGGCGGATCACCCCCGATCACCGCGCTCGGTGCCTCGCCCTGGAGACCCCGTGACGCTGCTGTCCGCCCGCCGGGTCGCCAAGACCTTCGCCCCCCGCAAGCGCGGCGACGCCCCCGTTCGCGCGGTCTCCCAGGTCGATCTCGACGTCGCCCCCGGGGAGGTGATCGGCCTCGTCGGCGAGTCCGGCTCCGGCAAGACGACGCTCGGCAAGCTCCTGCTCCGCATCATCGAACCCGACGAAGGGACCACGACCTTCGCCGGCGACGACCTCGGTTCGCTCGACCCCGCCGCCCTCCGGGCCGCCCGCGCGCGGTTCCAGATGATCTACCAGTCGCCCACCGCCTGCCTGAACCCGGGGTTGACCGTAGCGCAGCACCTCCACGAGACGATCGCGCTCCACCGCCCGCAAGACCTCCCCCGGGCCGACGCCCTCATCGACGAGACGCTCGCCTCCTTCCGCCTCCAGGGCAAGCGCACCGCCCGCCCCCGCGAGCTGTCCGGCGGAGAGCGGCGCCGCGTCGGCGTCGCCCGCTGCCTCCTCCCCCGGCCCCGCCTCGTCGTCGCCGACGAGCCCACGGCCGGCCTCGACGCCTCGGTCAAGGCGGAGGTCCTCCAGCTCATGCTCGGCGCCCGCGATCCCGAGCAGGCCTGGATCTTCATCTCCCACGAGCTCGACATCGTCCGCTTCGTCGCCGACCGCGTCCTCGTCATGTACCGCGGCCGCCTCGTCGAGGAGCTCCCCGCCGAACGCCTCGATGTCCGCCGCCTCGGCGACGGCCCGCCGATGCACCCCTACACCGAGCGCCTCCTCCGCTCCGCCCTGGGCGCCGGCGCCGACCCCGTCGCCGTCCCCGATCGCCCCCCCGTCACCACCGGCTGCCCGTACCGCGCCGAGTGCCACGCAGTAGACCCGTCGTCCGCGCTGTGGCAAACGTGCACCGTCGAGGCGCCCGACCCGGTCCGACCGGAGGGGACGAGCAGGATCGCCTGCCACCTCGCACGCCCTGGAACCGACGCATGACCCGCCTCCTGACGCCGCTGCTGCTGACCGCGCTCCTCCTCCCCGCGTTCGCGGCTGCGGGCGGCGCGCGCGTGATCTCCACCGAGCACGACGGCAACGCCATGAACCCCGTCTGGTCCCCCGGCGGCGGCCAGATCGCGTACGAGGTCGCCCACGCGCAGGAGAAGTACACCGAGCTGTTCCTCCTCACCGTCGACGGCGGCGGCGAGGAGCGCGTCGGCCCCCCCGCGGGCAGCGGCCTCGGCGGCCGCTTCATGGACCGCCGCCAGGTCAACCACGAGCTCGCGTGGTCCCCCAACGGCCAGCTCTACGCCTTCTCCAGCTCCGGCAGCGACGACGAGTTCGACGTCTGGATCAAGGGCGTCACCGTCGCCATCGGCACCGAGGAGAAGGAGGGCGGGCCGACGTTCTCCGCCGACGGCCGGTTCCTCGCCTACTGCTCCGCCGCCACGGGCGCCGGCGACCTCTACCTCCTCGACATCTACGCCCTCGAGGAGCCGCCGACCCGCCTCACGGACAACCCCGGCCTCGACTTCTACGCCGTCTGGTCGCCGTCGGGGAACGACCTCGCCTACACCGCCATGACCGAGGACGGCGCCAACATCGAGGTCCTCGGCGACGCCACCGGCCGCCCCACGCCCCGCTCGCTGACGAAGTGGAAGGGGACCCAGCTGAAGCCGTCCTGGTCCCCCGACGGCCGCTGGATCGCCTTCTTCAGCAACCACGGCCGCGACGACCGCACCCGGTTCGACCTCTACGTCGTCCAGTCCGCCGGGGGCGAGCCCTTCAAGGTCGCCACGGACGTGATCCCGAGCGAGCGCCGCGGCCCCGTCTGGACGCCCGACAGCGGCGGCCTGATCGCGATCAAGAACGACCCCAACGCCGGCGACCCCCTCGTCCGCCTCGACCTGAGCAGCGGCTCCGAGACCCCCATCGACACCGGCACCGTCAACAACGCCGAGCCCGCCCTGCACGGCCGCGCCGGCGACGGCACGTGGCGCGTCGCGTTCGTCTCCCAGGGCGTCAAGTCGTCCGAGACGCAGGCGTGGCGCCGCGTCTGGGTCGTCGACATCCCGGCCCGCACCCGTTGATCAAGAACCTCACGCGCGGGACCGTCGTGGCGACGGACGAGCGCTGGGCGACGACCGTGCGCGACCGCACCCGCGGCCTCCTCGACAGCGACGACCTGGCCGCCGGCGAAGCCCTCGTCATCTCCCCCTGCACGTCGATCCACATGGTCGGCATGCGCTTCCCCATCGACGTCCTCTTCGTCAAGAAGGACGGCACCGTCGTCCGCGCCATCGAGCACATGAAGCCCGGCCTCCGCTTCACCCGCATCTACTTCACGGCCCGGCACTGCGTCGAACTCCCCGTCGGGGCCATCGCCGCAAGCGGCACGCAACAAGGCGATCGGCTCGACCTGGTCAGTCCAGCGACCACCGAAATGTCAACACCCTAACTCTCTGCAATCACGACGCTTTCAACCGGTTGTCAAGGAAAGTGTCAAGAAAATGCAAAGAAAGGGTTTGCGTAACAACGGGACTGGACTGTACTGTCTCCCCATGATTCGAACCGCTCCACGTGCATCGACTGTTCGGAGTCAGTCGGGCCAGGGCATGACCGAGTACATCGTGCTCGTGGTCGCGCTCTTCATCGGACTGATTCCGATCATGGGGGCTCTGCAGGAGGCGTTCGAGCGCTACTACGCGTTCGTGGCCACCTGGATCAGCCTCCCGATCCCGTAACGGATGATCCACCCGGAGACAGCAGGAGTCTGGGGATGGCTGGGAATCGCGACCTCTGCCGGCGTCATGACCTCGATGGTCTACGGCGACCTGCGCGAGGCGAAAATCCCGAACAAGCTGACCTACTCCGCGGCGGTCGCGGGGATTGTCCTGCACTTCGTGGCGGCCTGGGCGACGGACGGCGCGGTGACCTGGTGGAGCGGCCTGGCGGGCTTCGCGCTGGGCTTCGGGATCCTCTTCGCGGGCTTCGTCTTCGGGGGCATCGGCGGGGGCGACGTGAAGGCCTGCGGGGCGCTCGGCGCGCTGACCGGGCTGGAGACGACCGGCTACGGACTGCTCTACATGGGGCTCGCGGGCGGCGCGATGGCGCTGTCCATCATGATCTGGAAGGGCAAGCTCTGGTTCTCGCTCAAGAACATGGGCCGCTTCTTCTTCTCTGCGCTGACTCCGGGCCTCGCCGTCGAGATGCCCAAGGAGGAGAACAGCGACAAGTTCCCGCTCGGGGTGGCGATCGCGATCGGCTTCGCCTGGGCGATGATCGAGGACGGGTACCTGGACGCCGTCCCGCTCTTCGACACGATCTTCGGGATCTAGGAGGACTGCGATGAAGCGCTCCACCACCATCGCGCTCGCCGGGTTCGGCGGCCTGTCCGGGCTGCTCGCGCTGTCGGCCGGCGCCCAGACCTGGGGCCGCGAGGCGCCCGCCCTCATGGCGGACGGCGTCGCCGCCTCGTTCGCCGCCTACACGCCGCTGCCGGGGCCGCTCTTCCGCTGGGAGATCGTCGCCTACGCGCTGCTCGCGGCCGGCTGCCTGTTCGTCGTCGGCAAGCTCGCCTGGATCCTCGCGCGCGCGGTCTTCCTCGGGGCCCGCGCCGTCGCCCGGGGCGAGCGCGTCCGCATGGGCGAGTCGGGGCAGGCGATGACCGAGGTCGCCGTCAGCTTCCCCGTCCTCCTCATCACCACGCTCATCCTCATGCAGCTGGCGCTGATGTACCAGGCCCGCAACGTCGTCACCTACGCGGCCTTCAGCGCGGCCCGCGCCGCCATCGTCTGGATCCCGGCGACGTCCGACACCGAGGCGAAGCACCAGATCAACGTCGGCGGCGGCGACAAGTGGGACAAGATCCACCAGGCCGCGGCGATGGCCTGCGTCCCCATCTCCCCCCGCGCGTCGGTCGTCCTCGACGGGCTCCCCTTCGTCGGCGACGTCATCGGCGACGCGTTCAGCGCGTTCAGCTCGATGATGTCCGGCTTCGGCCTCGCCGGGGAGTACGTCGACAACGGGCTGCAGCGGTACGGCTACTCCACGTTCGCGACCGAGGTGAAGCTCTACGAGGCGACCTCGTCGGGGTTCGAGGAGAAGTCCGGCAACATCACCTGGCAGTACCCCGGCCCCGACGTCGGGATCCGCGTCCGGCACCGCTACTACCTGCCGATCCCGGTGGTGAACCGCATCATCGGCGACGACTGGTCCATCATCGACGCCGGCCCCTTCTTCAGCCTCGACCTGCCGGGCGAGTACACCTTCATCCGTTCCGTCGCGGTCCTGCCCCTCGAGGGTGAGACCGGGGCCCCGGGCGACGCCTGGGCCAACCCGCCCATCGAGGGCTTCTGGGACTGACCATGACGACCATGCACGACATCCGAGACCGCATCCGCGGCTTCCATCGAGACGAGTCCGGTCAGTCGATCGTCTACCTCGTCCTGATCATGTTCCTGCTCGCCTGCTTCACCTTCATGGTGATCAACAGCGGCGCGCTGCTGCACGACAAGATGCAGGCCCAGTCCGCGGCCGACTCCGCCGTCCTGAGCGGGTCCACGTGGATGGCGCGGGCGATGAACCTCAACTCGATGATGAACATCCTCATGGCCATGTGCATGGCCGAGGCCATCTACATGAAGGCGGTCTACTGGACGGCGCTCACGGCGCTCATCCTGTCGCCGACCATCGAGGCCTTCTGGCTCGGCGTCTGCCTCACCACCGGCAACTGCACCCCCGCCGTCGACGCGCCGCTGGACACCATCGAGCTCTTCCCCGTCCTCTTCGACGCCGAGGAGAACGAGGACTTCATGTGGGACGTCATCGAGACGCTGTCCGACATGGAGGCGACCGTCGACACGACCCTCCCCGCCGTCGGCGAGCTCGACTCGGTCCGCATGGCGATGATGAACGGCGCCGGCTTCGGCGTGATGTACCCGCCCCAGGCGCCGGAGGAGGAGGGGCAGCTGACCGACCTCTGCAACTGCGTCCAGAACGGCGAGCCGGGCGGCTACTCCGAGGTGATGTACAGCTCTTTCGGGACGCTGACCACCGCGCTGAACCAGATCAGCGGCTTCAGCTACGCCGGCGACCTCCGGAACATGGCCTACGACCTGATGTCCGGGTTCTTCGGCATGGACGGGCCGCTGTGGGGCGAGCTCCAGATCCCGTACCACATCTTCTGGGCCGACACGGCGCCGTACCACTTCACCAACGTGATGTTCGCGATGGCGGTGTGGTCGCGGTACTCGATCATGTGCGGCGGCTCGCGCCCGCCCGCGGTCCTCAACTACGAGATCCCCGCGGCGTGGTGGTGCTTCTTCTGTGACGACAACGAGATCGAGATCCCGGACCCCGCCGCCTACCTCGGCGAGGCCTTCTCGTCGCTCGAGTCGGGCAACCCGAACGTCAAGCCGATGATGCTCGTCGACAACTGGGAGTCGGCGCGGAACTACTACGGGTTCGCCTACAAGACGCCCGAGGACGTCCAGGCCTACTTCATCCCCGACGTGTTCCAGAACACGTACGGCGACTCCATCGGGATGATCACCGTGGCCCAGGCCCAGATCTACAACCCGCACTTCGACGGCGGCATGTTCAGCCCCCACTGGCGCACCCACCTGTCGCCCGTGCAGATGAGCAGCGACACCGCCGAAGCCGCGGCCGGCTACCTCATCTCCGCCGGCGTCGGCGGGGAAGGGGACCCCGGCGCGGTCGCGGGCCTCATCTCCATCATCACCTCGATCACCGGCGGCGGGATCGAGGACCTCTTCGCCCACTAGGAGCCGACGATGTTCCGACCGACTCCGCGCACCGACGCACGCCGAGGCCAGGCGATGACCGAGTTCGTCATCTGGGTCTTCGTCCTGCTCCTCATGATCAGCGGCATCCTGTGGTTCGGGAAGTCGTACGACCTCAAGCTCAACTGCCACATGGCGGCCCGCTACCTGGCGTGGTCCCACGCGCAGATCCCCGAGACGGGGGACGACACGGGCGAGATCCAGGGCCGCATCTCGGTCTACTACCCGATGACCGACAACGCCCCCGAGATCAACGAGATCAACCCGACGGACATCTTCAACGCCTCGACGCTCAACACCGGCGGCCCCGTCAGCGGCGGGTTCGACGTGTTCTCGATCATGAACGGCATGTTCAGCGTCGCGGGCAACACCCACGGCTGGAACGTGGGCGCGACCTACGCCCCCGGCGGCATCCTCGACGACACCCTCGGCGACGGCACGCACGTCCAGAGCCAGCACTTCGTCGGCGGCGGCAGCTGGCACAAGAAGCAGATCGAGGGCGACATCATCATCATGGGCGCCAAGACGGGCCTGTTCATGTGGAGCACGGCGGCCCTGTAGGGTCGTCCGAAGGGAGCCGGGCATGGCCATCTTCCGACTGCTGTCCCAGCGAGCCATCCGGGTCGGCCTGATCGTCCTCCTGGTGGGCGCGATCTTCGGCTACGGCCACTTCATGACGCCCCGCGCGCCGGACGCGTTCGCCCGCGTCTTCCACGACGTCGGCGACGCGATGTCCAGCCCCGGCATGCCCGAGTACATGAAGCTCCGGGTCGACGAGGGGGCTGTCCAGGAGGTCGAGCTCAACGGCAACACGCTGTACTACACGCTGAACCGCTCGCCGAAGCCCGTGGGCACGCTGCTCGACTACTACGAGACGCTGTACGCGGGGACGTCCACGGATCGCGACCTCGAGCCCGCCGGCGCCCGGGACGCGCTGCTGCGGCGGATCCCGAAGAAGGACCGCGCCGAGACCAGCGACAAGCTCGACAAGATCAACGAGGTCGTCAACGACCGGTTCATCCGCTTCGAGGGCGACGGCTGGGGCGGGTTCGCCACCATCGTCAGCGGCGAGGAGTCCGACGACGACTGGTCGCGGAAGATGACCGAGCGGATCGCGTCCTACAAGACCACCGGCATGACGACGGACCTCGGCGACCCGAAGATCGTCGTCGCGTTCGACGATCCCTCGCAGGGCGACACCCAGTACTTCAACGTCTGGCCCGCCGGCGAGTTCGACGGCCGCGCGGCCCGCCCCCGCGGCGGCGACGACGCGCCGGGGTTCGACGTCGACGACGTCCAGCGCCCCTGGGGGAGCACCCGGATGATCACGTTCGCCCAGCGCCACGGGAACGTCGAGTACACGATCCTCGCCTACCGCGGCGCCGGCACGGTCGACGGCGTGCTGTCGGACTTCGCCAAGGAGATGGACCGCGACGGCTGGGCCCAGGCCAACCGCTTCGTCGAGGCCCAGGCCAAGGCCGAGGACCCCGAGCCCGCGCTCCTCTTCGTCAAGGACGGCCGCGAGGCCTACGTCGGCCTCCGCGGGGACCCCGGCACGGGCGAGGTGACGAGCACGATCGTCGTCTACGAGCGCCTGTAGCCGACGATCGCCAGACGCCGCATGGACAACGGACGCGAGAGGTTCGATCGGCACCCGTACGCCGATCTCCGCGAGATCGGCGGCGTCCTGCTCGCGATTCGCCTGACGGGGCTCGTCCGTCCAGGACTCGCACACGGAGTACACGGAGGGGCCCGCGTCCGGCGGGCAGAGGAGCACGGAGGGAGTCCAGGACAGGATCCTGCGGGGGCGGCGGGCTTGCTCGGCCGGGGGACCCGTGAATGGAAACAGAGAGACGCCAAGACGCGGAGGGCCGATCCTGGTCCGCCCCACGATCATCTCTCCGCGTCTCCGCGTC
>CAYFOA010000196.1:0-15176 GCA_964344575.1 uncultured Rickettsiales bacterium
GACCGGTGACGACGACGACAGCGCCGATCCCCCCACCCCCTGCGAGGGCTCCCCCCTCATCGGCACCTGGGCGGGCACCTTCGACGGGGACATCGACTCGATCATCACCGGCCCCGAGTCCGTCGAGGGGGAGCTCGAGTTCGACGTCAGCTGCACCGACCGCCTCGTCATCGAGGGCACGATGACCGGCGCCGAGGAGGGGGGCGTCCCGTTCTCCGCCACGCTGACCGGCGAGATCGACCCCGTGACCGACGAGATGACCGCCGACATCGACGGCGCCGTCGTGTCGACGACCCCCTACACGATGGACGGCACCTGGGACGGCGAGGCCCCCACCGTCAACGGGACCGGCCTCGGCACCTGGACCGCCGAGCTCCAGCCGTAGCGGACGCCGCCGCCAGCGCCCCGCCGCCGCTAGCGCCCCGCCGCCGCCTCCAGCCGGTCGACCTCCTCCACCAGCTCGACGAACGCCAGCAGCGCGCGCAGCTCCGCCCGGGCGAGCCGGGCCTCCAGCTCCGTCCGGAGCACGGGGTCGGCCACCTCCAGCAGCGGCGCCGCCTGCTCGGCCACCGCCTCGTGGTGCGCCCGCTCCACCAGCCACCGCTCCCGCGCCGCCTCCGCGTCCCGGTGCCGGCGCGCGACCTGCGCGGCCACGGCGTGCTCGGCCGCGGCGAGGCTCAGCTTCGCCCCCGCCAGCTCGTGGGCCGCCGCCCGCGTCCGCGCCGGGGACCACAGGTAGATGGGGATGTCGATGCCGATCCCGACCTCGACGTTCAGCGGCCGGTCCGCGCGGTGGACGAGCCCTCCCTGGGCCCAGTCGATCCACGGCAGCGACCGCAGCTGCAGCCGCCGCAGCCGCGCCTCGGCGCGCGTGATCTCCGCCTCCGCCTCCCGCAGCCGGGGGCTCCGCTCCTCCACCCCCGCGGCGAGCTCGTCGAGCGCCGGCAGCCCCGCCTCGACAGCCGACAGGTCCACCGGGACGAGCTCCAGCGGCTCGTCCGCAGGCCACCGGAGCAGCGCCCGGAGCTCGGCCTCGACCTGCCGCAGATCGGCCTCGCGCGCCGCCCGGGCGTCGTCCGCGTCGCGGCGGTCCTCCTCCGACTCCAGCCAGTCCAGCGCCGTCGCCAGCCCCTCCTCCCGGCGCTGCGCGACCAGCTCCAGGTGCTGCGTCCGCAGCTCGGTCCGGCGCGTCGCCGCGGCCACCGCGTCGCGCAGCAGCGGCAGCGCGTGGAAGCGGGTCGTCACCGCGAGCCGGAGCTCCGCCCGGAGAACCTCGAGCTGCGCGTCCTCCCGGATCTGCGTCGCCGCCCCCTGCCGCGCCGCGCCCGCGAGGTCCCAGGGGCGGGGGAACGGGAAGCGGACGCGGGCGACCACCTCGACGGGGTCCCGGGCGATGCCGGGGATCGTGGGGCTGGTGTCGATGTCGCGGAGGCCGACGCGGATCGACGGCGCCCCGGCGCGCGGGTCCGCCCGCCACGCCGCCTCCGCCGCCTCCGTGGACAGCGCCTGCATCTGGACGTCGGTCGACACCTCGTCCGCCCGCGCCAGCGCCGCCTCCAGCGTCAGCGGCTCGGCCGCCGCGGTCGTCCCCGGCAGCAGCAACGGCAGCAGCAGCAGCAGCGGCCGCAGCAGCTGCGGCCGGCCCCGAAGAACGAGCCGGATCACGCGTCCTCCGCGGGGCCGAAGCCGACGTCGAACCGCTGACCCGGGACCAGCCCCGCGCCCTCGACCTCGATCCGGACGGGCCGGACCCAGCCGACCTCGTTGGGGCGCTGCTTGCAGCGGTCCGGCGCCTCGCTCACGAGCCCGCTGACGTCCACCACCGTGCCCCCCCGGACGGGGCCGCCGTCCGCGGGCCACAGCTCGGCCGCGCCGCCCGCCTCGACGCGGACCCCGAACTGCTCCGGCACGCACGCGACGACCGTCGTCGTCTCCAGCGGGAGCAGCTCGGCGAAGACCTGCAGCTGCGGCAGCACCTCGCCCACGCGGTAGTTCACCGCGCCCACCCGTGCCCCCAGCGGCGCCCGCAGCGTCAGGTCCTTCCGTCGCTCCTCCAGCAGCGCGAGCTCCTCCTGGACGACGCCCAGCACGCGCGTCTCGTCCAGCTCGGGGGCGTCGTCGCCGCCCGTCACCGCCGCCACCTCGGTCCGCGCCGAGACCCGCGCGCTGAGCCGCTGCACCTCGCCGCGCAGCGTTGCCACCTCGGTCTCCAGCGGCGCCAGCGAGTCGCGTGTGGCAAGCCCCGCGGTCACCTGCCCCTGCCGGTCGTTCAGGCGGGCCTCCGCGATCCGCAGCGCCTCCCGCGCCGCCGCCAGCTCGGCCGCCGCCTCGGCGCGCCCCGCCTCGGCCAGCGCCGCCGCCGTCTGGGCCTCCCGCACCTCGCCCGCGAACGCCGCCCCGGTCCTCGACAGCTCCGCCTCCAGGACGCGCATGCGGCCGGTGATCGGCGCGTCGTCCAGGATGCCCACGACGTCCCCCGCCTTCACGATCTGCCCGGGCGCGATCAGGACCTCGACGACCCGCCCCGACTCCAGCGACGCCACCCGCACCGGCGCCACCTCGGCGTACCCCGGCACCGTCCCCGTCGGCCCCGCCACCGCGAGCAGCGTCACCGCCGCGAGGCTCACCAGCAGCAACAGCTTGCTGCCGTGCGAGTTGAGCCAGTCCTGCGTCCGCCAGTGCAACGCCACGTCACACCTCCAGCGTCGGCTCCTGCATGTGCAGGGCGACGTCGGCGACCCCCTCGATCGCGTCGAGGGCGTGCAGCAGCGCGGGGCGCTGCTCGGGGTTGGGGATGCGGACCTGGTAGGCGTGCTCGAACCGGTCCCCCTGCGCGACCTCGCGCATCGACACGAGCACGAAGTGGGCGGTGTTCGCCTTCAGCGCGGCGCTCACCCGCGCCGTGGTCTCGGACGAGGCGGGCGCGACGAGCCGGACGAGCCCGTCGAACTGCTTCCGCGCCCCGTAGTTGATGCCGAACAGCGCCACGGAGGCGACGCAGAACGTCGCCGTCCCCCCGATCGCGGCGGGGTAGGCCTGCAACCCGCAGGCGATGCCGACCCCCAGCCCCGCGAAGATGAACACCATGTCCCGGGGGTCCCGCATGGTCGTCCGGAACCGGACGATGGAGAGGCCGCCCGCCAGCCCGATGCCGGCCGCGATCGAGTCGCCGATGGCGAGCATCAGCATCGACGTGACGACCGCCCCGAGGGGGATCCCCTGCACGAACGACCGCGAGTACGACAGCCCCCGGAACGTCGCGATGTAGACGTACGACACGATCTGCGCGAGCGCGAACGCCAGCCCGATCGCGATGAGCGCGGAGACGAGCCCCGCGGAGCCGGGTTTGCTCAGCTGGTGGAGGAGGTCCATCGGTAGTCCCGGTAGTGGTCGTCGGCGAGGGACTGCATCGAGTAGCAGTACTTGCTGAAGGAGTGGCGGAGCAGGTCCAGCCGCTGGACGAGCTGCACCATCCACGACGGCGCGTAGTCGGCCCACTTCAGCTCCACCACGCAGGGGGAGACCGGCATCCACGTGATCAGCGGGTGGTCGACGGGGCGCCAGCGCCGCGGGTCGGCGTCCAGGGTGAGGCGGCCGGCGGCCTGGCACTGGACCCCGAAGTCGATGCTCACCCGTCCGTACGCGTCGATCCGGCTGACCCACGCCTCGCGCCGGTACTCGACCAGCGCGGTCGGCCGCAGATCGTGGCGGCGGACGCGGCTCAAGAACGGGTCCAGCTCCGCCGCCCCGCCCGGTCGCAGGGCTGCGCGCCAGTCCTCGGCGGGGAGCGGCGTCCTCGTCTTGTGGATGACGTCGCCGCTGCGGAACTTGATCTCTGCGAACACGGGGGCCTCGTTCCCCTCGGGGTAGGTCCGCACCCGCGCCTTGAACCGCCGCGGCGCCTCGCGCTCGTTGGCGTGGAAGAGCATCAGGTCCGGCGAGTCGAAGTACAGCGACCGGAGCGCGTACGTCCCGTCCTCGCCGGCGTGGGGGTCGCGCTCGCACCACGGCCTCAGAGCGTCTCGCAGCGCGGGCACGCGGGCCCGCTCCACGAGGTACTTGAACTCCCGGCGAGCCGGGATCTGGGTCAGGTCCTGCACCTACTCGTTGAAGTCTCCGGGGGTGGGCGTCGCGGCCACCCAGTCGCCGGTCCCGTCGGGGACGCGCGCCATGGAGACGTCGGGCTCCTGGGCGTCGTACGCGATGGCGTCGACGATGCCGTCGGGGTTGCTGAGGACGACCTCCTCGCCGTCCATCCGGAGGCGGAACGGGAGGTGCGCCTCGCCGATGGACGTGTCGCCCGAGCCGTACAGCAGGAGGAGGCCGTCGGCGGGCACGGTGAGGCCGTCGAGCCCGTGCCGGCGCGGGTCCTCGGTGTCGTCGGAGACGAACCAGCCGTCCAGGGAGACGTCGCTCCCGCTCTTGTTGAGCAGCTCGATCCAGTCGGGTGTCCCCCCGGAGTCGTCGACGAGGCCGTTCTGGTTGCTGGCGAGGAACTCGTTGAGGGCGACTGGCCCGGTGGCGGGGCAGCCGGCGAGCAGGGGCAACAGGAGCAGGAGGGTCCGCATATCCATTCCAACGTGCAGCGTCCGCGAACGTGGACTCGCTCCCAAGATCATAGGCTGTCGGCGTGCTCGCCCGCTTCAGCCTCTACGGATTCCTGAAGAACCAGCGGTACTTCGAACCGTTCCTCGTCCTCTTCCTGCTCGACCGGGGCCTCACCTTCCTCGCCATCGGTGCCCTGGTGACCGTCCGGGAGGGGACCATCGCGGCGCTCGAGATCCCCAGCGGCGCGATCGCCGACCGCTTCGGCCGCCGCCGCGCGATGGTGGGCTCGTTCGTCGCCTACATCGCCAGCTTCGTCCTCTTCGCGACCGGCGCGACGTTCGGTGCCTTCGCCGCCGCGATGGTCCTCTACGCGGTGGGCGACTCGTTCCGGACGGGCACCCACAAGGCGATGATCTTCCGCTGGCTGAAGCTGCAGGGACGGACCGACGAGAAGACCCGCGTCTACGGCTACACGCGATCCTGGAGCAAGCTCGGGAGCGCGACCTCCGCGCTGATCGGGGCCGGCCTCGTGCTCCTCACGGGGAGCTACGACGCCGTCTTCTGGTTCGCCATCGGCCCCTACGTCGTCGGGATCCTGAACCTCGCGACGTACCCCGCGGAGCTCGACCACGACGAGACGACGCCGCCGGTGGGGACGCTGCTGAGGACCGCGATCGGCGACGCGATCCGGCCCGGCCCCGTCCGCGGCCTGGTGGTCGAGTCGATGGGGTTCGAGGGGCTGCACGCGGCGACGAAGGACTACCTCCAGCCGGTGCTGCTCGCGATCGCCGTGGCGTGGGCGTTCGGGTCCGATCTCGGCGACGCCCGGCGGGCCGCGCTCCTCGTCGGCCCCGTCTACTTCGCCCTCTTCCTGCTCGCCGCCGTCGCGAGCCGCCACGCGCATCGCGCCTCCAACTCCCCGGCGCTGTGGGTCGCGGCCGCGGCGGCGTACGGCCTCGTGGCGGCGGACGCCCGGCTCGCCGTGGCGGGCTTCGTGGCGCTCGTCGTCCTCCAGAACCTGTGGCGGCCCAACCTCGTCTCCCGGATCGACGACGTGTCCGACTCGGCGGCGGGCGCGACGCTCCTGTCCGTCGAGAGCCAGGCGCGACGGCTGGCGACGATGGCGCTGGCGCCCGCGCTCGGCGCGGCCGTCGACGCCGCCGCGGGATCGGCGAACCCCTTCTGGCCCCTGGGGGCGGCCGGCGCCGCGGGGGCGCTCCTCTTCGCCGCGGCTACGGCTCGACGCCGTACCGCTTCATGAGCCGGTAGAGGGTCGTCCGCTCGACTCCGAGGATGCGCGCGGCGTCGACGCGGACGCCGTTCGCCTCGGCGAGCGCGGCCCGGATCCGCTCCGCCGCGGCCCGGTCGAGGTGCTCCTGGAGCGTCCCCCCCGTCGGCGCGGCGCCCGCTCCGGACCCCGGCACGGCCACGTCCGACAGCTCGATCACGTCGCCGCGCGCGAGCACCACGCCCCGCTCGACGCAGTTCTCCAGCTCCCGCACGTTCCCCGGCCACCGGTGCTGCGTCAGCCACGCCTCGACCTCGTCGCTCCAGCCGTCCAGCCGGCGCCCCTGCTCGGCGCAGGCGCGCACGAAGAACGCACGCGCCAGGGGGACGATGTCGGCGGGCCGCTCCCGCAGCGGGGGGATCCGGATGGGGACGACGGCGAGGCGGTACCAGAGGTCCTCGCGGAACGTCCCCGCGGCGACCTCGGCCTGGAGGTCCCGGTTCGTCGCTGCGACCACCCGGACGTCCACCTTCCGCGGCGCGCTCCCCCCGACGCGGAGCACCTCCCGCTCCTGCAGGACCCGGAGCAGCTTCGCCTGGAAGTCGGGGCCCGTCTCCCCGATCTCGTCCAGCAGCAGCGTCCCCCGGTGGGCCCGCTCGAAGACCCCCTCGCGGGCCCGCGCCGCCCCCGTGAAGGCCCCTTTGTCGTGCCCGAACAGCTCCGACTCGAGCACCCCGTCGGCGAACGCCGAGCAGTTGACGGCGACGAACGGGCCGCCGACGCGGTCGCTGTGGAGGTGGATCGCCCGCGCTACGACCTCCTTGCCGGTCCCCGACTCCCCCTCGATGAGGACGGTGGCCCGGGACGCGGCGGCGCGGCGGGCGAGCTCGAGGACGTCCTGCATGGCCCGGCTGACCGCGACGATGTCCGCGATTCCGGACCGCACCCCGAGCTCGGCCCGGAGCTGCCGGTTCTCCCGCTGCAGCCGCGTCACCTCCAGCGCGCGGGCGACCAGGGCGCGGGCGACGTCGTTGTCGAAGGGCTTCTCCACGTAGTCGAACGCGCCCTCCTTCATCGCGTCGATCGCCGTCCGGACGCTGCCGTGGGCGGTGATGAGGACGACGGGGAGGTCGGGCTGGGCCTCGCGGGCCCGGCGCATGAGCTCGATGCCGTCGACGTGGGGCATCTTCAGGTCGGTCACGAGGAGGTCCACGGGGTCGTCTTCGATCGCCGCCAGCGCCTTCCGGGGATCGTTGAGCGTCGCGACCTCGTGCCCCTCCCGCCGGAGCACCATCGCGAGGACCTCGGCGACACGGGGTTCGTCGTCGACGACGAGGATGCGGGCGCCGGACGTCACGCCGTCACCGCGGGCAGCCGGACGCGGAAGCAGGCGCCGCGTCCCTCGTCCCCGAGCCCCGACCCGGACGCCAGCTGGAGCGTCCCCCCGAGCGCCTCGGCCGTCCGCGCCGCCATCGGCAGCCCCAGCCCCGTCCCCCGCGCCTTGGTGGTGAAGAACGGCTCGAAGATCCGCTCGGCGTCACCGGGGTCCACGCCGGGCCCGTCGTCGGCGACGTCCACGAGCACGTCCCGCCCGTCGCGCCGGGCCCGGACCGCGATGCGCGCGCACTCGGCCTCCGACGCGTTGACGACGAGCGACAGGAGGAGCTGCGAGAGGAGCACGGGATCCGCCGACGCGGTCGTCCCGTCGGCGACCTCCGCCTCGAACGCGACCTCGGTCCGCCCGGCGAGCTCAGACACCAGCGCGCCCAGCGGCGTGGGCTGGCGGGAGGCCTCGAGCGGGCGGCTGTAGTCGAGGAGGGCGCGGACGAACGCGTCCAGCCGGTCCACCTCGTCGGTGATGAACTGCGCCGCCTTGCGGCCGTCGTCGTCGTCCCCGTCCATCCCCTCCAGGAGCAGCCCCGCGGAGCTCCGGATGACCGCCAGGGGGTTCCGCACCTCGTGGGCGACCCCCGCCGCCATCCGCCCCAGCGCGGCCAGCTTCTCGGACTCCCGCAGGTCCCTCCGGACCTGCAGCCAGCGCCCCAGGAGGAAGCCGAGGATGCCGTACGTCGCCGCGTACGAGGCCACGAGCCAGGCGGTCGGGTCCCCCCCTCGGAACGTCACCTCGAGGCCGAGGAGCATGAAGAAGAGCGCGTCGAAGAGCCCCACCAGGAGCCCCACGACGCCTCCGATCCACGGCCACAGATGACGGGGCGGCACGCGCCGATCCTACGCGGGCTGCCAGAGCCGGCGCACGCCGTAGGCGAGCAGCCCGATCGAGCCGAGGAAGAGCGACGTGACGAAGTACGGCACCGGGTTGATCCCGTTCTTCTTCGCGTCCCGCCACATCAGCGTCAGGCCGAAGGCGACGGCGATGCAGAGGTCGATCGAGACCTGCCCGAGCCACGGGTTGGCGAAGGCGGCGGCGAAGGCGTCGGGGAGCGACTGGTTCATGGCCGCCCACGCGGTGAAGGCGACGAAGTCGACGAGGACGAGGGCGAGGAGGAGGGCTTTCCAGTTCTTGAGCATGACGGTGCTCCTTTCGGACCCTCCCCTGAGCAACGGCCGTGCCAACGGCGACGTCATGCGTTTGGGGGTCTCGGAGCGTTGCAGCCGTGCAACGTCCCGTGGCGGCGCCGCTACGGGACGACCTGGAAGCTCGCCAGATTGTTCTCCTCGTTGGGCTCGTCGATCGTCCCGGTCACGTCGGCGAGGACGTAGCTCGTCCACCAGGTCGTCGGCATGTCCCGGATCGCGATGTCGAGGTAGGCCGTCTCGCCGGCCGGGAGGACGTCCACGTAGGCCTGCTCGTCGGGGTACGCGGGGGCGACGGGGGGGAACGCGGGGTCGCCGAAGACGCCCACGTTGAACGCCGACGCCGGCTCGTCCCCGGTGTTCGTCACGTCCACGATGTAGAGCACCTGCTCCTGGGACTCCTGGACGAACGCCTGGAGGTACGTCACCGCGAGGTCGGGGCCGATGGGGCCGCCGCCGGACGTCACCTGCACCGGCTCGGGCCCCCAGATGTTGTTGTTCTCGCCGAGGCTCCCCTCGGGGATGTTGTCGAACGAGTCGATCATCAGCCACGACTGGTAGTTGCCGGGGGTCGCCTCCAGCGCGATCTCGATGATCGCGCTCTCGCCCGCGCCGAGCACGGACACGAACTCGTAGGCGTCGCCGGTGGCGGGGGGCGGCGGGGGCGCGGCCGTCCGGTTGAGCCAGACGTCCACCCAGAAGCTCGACGCGGGGGTGCCGCCGCTGTTCTTGATCTCGATCGCGTAGTTCACCCCGTCGGGCGACTCGATCGGGTTGACGCCGAGGATGCGGACGTCGGCGGGGTCGATGGCGACGTCGCCCCCGAGCACCTGGATGGTCGCCGGGGTCCCCTCGAACTCGCCCCCGCTGTGCTCGTAGATGACGCGGATGCTCACCGTCCCCAGCGAGGCCGCGGTCACCTGGCCGGCGTCGACCGTGGCGACGCTGCCGTTGTCGGTGATCCAGCGGACCGTCCCCGTGACGTTGCCGTGGCTGCCGTCGCTGAAGTCCGCGACCGCCTCCAGCTGCACCGACTCGCCTGCGTGGAGCTGGACGTTGGACGGCTGCACGACGAGCTGCTGGATGGAGGCGTCGGTCACCGTGACGGCGACGTCGTTGCTCTCGAAGTCGTAGAAGCGGCACTTCACCCGCGCCACCCCGGCCGACACGGTCGTCCCCCGCCCCTCGTTGTCGAGCGAGGAGCTGACCTCGATGATCGTCGGGTCGCTGCTCAGCCAGTCCACGGTGTCGGTGATGTCCCGGGTGGACTGGTCGTCGTAGAAGCCGGTCGCGAGGAACTGGATGTCCTCCCCCAGCGTCACCGTCGGGTCCATCGGGGAGACGCCGATGCCGACCAGCGCGGCCACCTCCGGAGGCCCGCCGTCCGTGTCGTCGTCGTCCCAGCCCGCGCCGCAGCCGAGCAGGCAGACGAGTCCAGCGATGGCGCAGAGCCGCGTCACGGGAGCAATCTAGCCAGCCGATCGATCCGCATCCAGGGGCTCCGGACGCACGAACGCGCCGCCGGCGCGGGGCCGACGGCGCGTTCGTGGTTCGTTCAGCCGGGTCGCGCGACTACTCGCGGACGACGTCCGGGATCATCGGCTCGAGGTCCGTCCACCAGAGGTACGGGTTCTCGGAGCGGCCGCTGTACACCGAGTTGGCGTACGGCACCCACGCGAAGTCCGGGTGGCCGTCGTTCACGTCGTCCCAGGTGCCGTCGATGATCTCGCCGTTGGGCGAGGCCTCCAGCGTGAAGTCCCAGGTCTTCCAGAAGCCCTGGGGCTGGTTCTGGTCGGCGTCGACGTGGCTCGGGGAGACCCCGTCCGTGGTGAAGCGGACGCGCAGGGCGCCGTCGAACTGACGGAGCTGCGTGCTCTGCGTCACCGTGATCGAGTCCTTGATCCGGTTGAAGATGCCGTAGCCGATGCCGCGGACGTTGACGATGTCCTCGATGGTCTGGAACGGGCCGTGCTGCTCGCGGTACTGGATGATCCGGTTGCCGCGGACGGTGTTGATGCCCCAGAGGGTCGAGAGCTCCTCGAGCCCGGCGGTGTTGATGTTGATGAGGCCGGTGTTGCCCTCCTCATCGGTCGCCTCGGCGCCGGCCGTCTCCGTCAGGGTCAGCTCGAATCCCCACGCGGGGAAGTTCCAGACCTGCTCGTTGGCGGACGTGTCGAACACCATCGGGACCTGGCGGTCGCGGATGAACGTGGTCAGCAGCTGCAGCGTGGCCTTCGGCGACAGGTCGCTGATGTCCTCGCCCTCGTCGCCGTTGTAGCGCGCGCCCCAGAAGTTGCTGAGGACGCTGTAGTAGGACTCCGAGAGGAGGCCCTTCTGGTCGGCGCTGCTCAGCTCGATGCTGTGCTGGTCGGTGCTGCCGAAGTTGACCGTGACCGACTCGCGCGGCTCGTGGGTCAGGATGGCGGCGGCCGCCCAGCCGTTGCAGTGGCCGAACCAGGAGGAGCCGGCGGGGCTCCAGTGGTTGAGCGCCTCCCACGCGGGGCCGAACCAGGGGTTCGTGTTGTGCGTGCGGCCCTCGAGCTGGCTGATGAGCGCGAACTTGTCGAGCGGGCTCAGCCGGTTCAGGTCCATGTCGAACGCCGGGTAGTCGGCGTGCCAGCTGTCGGCGGCGCTGATGCGGCCGTCGGCGACCGTGATCTGTCCGCCGTCGATGCCGTTGCGGACGGCGTTGTAGAACTCGACCAGCTTCTCGACGAGCTCGGACTGCTTGTTCCGGTACTCCTCGACCTTGTCGTCGTAGCTCGGGTCGTTGTCCCGGCGCAGGTCGCGGAGCTCGTCCCCGAGGTTCTGCAGGTCGGTCGCGACGGGGCGGACCGTGCCGTCGACCAGGTTGCTGATCGTGTTGTTCGTGCCGCTGACGTGGCCGAGCCAGAGCTTGCCGTTGGCCTGCGACCACCAGTCACCGGCCCAGGGGCGGTAGCCCTCGCGGGCCTCGTACGAGTTGGAGCCGATGAGGCCCTCGACGTTGAGGCTGGTGTTCAGGTTCAGCGGGTCGCGGAGGAGGTCGATGAAGTCGAAGTCCTCGGGGTCGTCGTGGTTGTTGAAGTCCACGCCGCCGGTCAGCTCGTCGACCTCGTCGGCGCCCATGAGGCGGCTGTCGACGGTCGGGGTGACGCTGTAGGACGCCCAGGGCTGCCCGTCTTCCCACGTCTCGGCGATGACCGTGTCGTCCATCGAGTTGTCGTAGACGACGTCGACGCTCGTGCCGGTCGCGTTGCTGAAGCTGACGACCTGGCCGTCCTCGAGGACGGAGTCACCATCGACGTCCGCGCTGATGGGGAACGGCGGGATGAAGTGCGGGATGATCGACAGGTTGGACTGGGACAGCCGGCTGTAGGCGCGGTTCATGTCCTCGTCGTCGACCGTGATCGCGAAGCTCTCGCGCTCGCCGTTGAGCGTGCGGAAGATGACCAGGCCGGCGAGCCGGAGCCGGTCCTCGCGGATGACCATGTAGATCTTCGGGTCGGCCTCGACGAGCTCGGTGCCGATGTTGAGCGTGGCGTCGAGGCTGGCCTTGATGATCGTCAGCGCCGACTCGGTGCCGCCCTTGGTGGCGTACTCGTAGAAGTCCTCACCCTCGGCCGGGCGGAGGCCCTGGTCGATGACCTGGTAGCGCCAGTAGACCGGCTCGGACCACTGGTCCGACAGGTCCATCGTGTCGCCCAGGGCGTCGGCGGCCGGGTCGGCGGCCGTGTCGCCGCGCTCGGTCCGCATGCCGACCTTCTGGTAGGAGGTCTCGAGGTGGAATTCCTGGTTCGGGTACCACCCGGGGCGCAGGGAGTTGCTCTCCAGATCCTCGGCGCAGCCGGTCATGCCGAAGGCGAGGCCGGAAGCGAGGGCGAGGGTGGAGAGCCGGCGCCAGGGATTAGCGAAGGGCTTGGTGCTCATCAGTTGGGTTCCTTTTCTCTCTCTTGTGTCAACCGCCCGGGATGGGCGTGTTCATGAAGCTGTGGGTCCCCCGCTGGGGGTGCATGTACCCCAGAAGCAAGGGGCGTGCCAAGCACTTGTCAAGAAACGATGAACGCAGGACGTCTCGTTCGTTTGTGACCTCGTCGTGCACACTTGTTGCGGACTCTGTGCGGCGTTTTCGGCCACTGTAGCGTTGTAGCTACAACACTACACTGTGATGTAGTCGCTACGACTCCCCCTCGCGTCGCTTGATCATCTTGTGGAGGTTGACGCGGTGGATGCCGGCGAGCTCGGCGGCGCGGCTGACGTTCCCGTCGGTGGTCCGCAGCAGCGCGTCGAGGTACCGCTCCTCGAACCGCCGCAGCACCTGCTCCTTGAGGGACTTCCAGGCCCAGTCGCTGGCGTCGAGGTCGACCTCGGCGGGATCGAAGGACGGCGGCGCCTTGGGGGTGTGCCGGGGGGCGGCGGCGACGGCGACCGCGCCGGGCCCGCCGAGGCTCCCGGGCATGGGCGGGGCGGCCACCTCGCCCCGGAGGTAGGGGGGGAGGTCGGCGAACTTCACGTGGGCGCCCTCGGCCATGAGGACGCCCTGCTCGACGATGTTCCGGAGCTCCCGGACGTTCCCCGGGAACTGGTGCCGCCGGAGCGCCTCCATCGCCCCGTCGCTGAGGCCGACCACCGACCGCCCGTAGCGGATGTTGGCGTCCTGCACGAACTGCTTCGCCATCGACGGGATCGACGCGGCGTAGTCCCGCAGCGGGGGGAGGTACATGGGGACGACCATCAGCCGGTAGTAGAGGTCCTCGCGGAACCTCCCCAGCCCCATCATCGTCTCGAGATCGCGTGACGTCGCCGCGATCACGCGCACGTCCACGCGGCGGTTGGCGTCGGCCCCGACCTTCCGGACGTCGCCGTTGGCGAGGACGCGGAGGAGCTTGACCTGGAGCTGCGGGGGGAGGTCGCCGATCTCGTCGAGGAAGATCGTCCCCCCGTCCGCCGTCTCGAACGCCCCCGCCCGGTCGGCGACGGCGCCGGTGAACGCGCCCTTGACGTGGCCGAACAGCTCGGACTCCAGCAGCTCGCTGGGGATGGCGGCGCAGTTGACGACGACGAACGGCAGCTTGCTGCGGGCCGAGTTGAAGTGGATCGAGTTGGCGACGAGCTCCTTGCCGGTGCCGCTCTCGCCGCGGAGGCAGACGGTGGCGGAGGTGGCGGACGCGCGCTCGATCCGCTTCTCGACGGCGCTCCAGGCGGGGCCGCGCCCCTTGATCATGACGCCGGCGCCCCCACGGGCGGTCCGCGTCGCCTGGTACAGCTGGGCGCGGCGGACGAACGGCGCGGCGGTGCGGGCGAGGTTCTCGACCTGGCGCTGGTGGTCGGCGGTGAAGTGCCCCTCGGACGACGCCTCGCACAGCACGATGCCGACGCAGCGGTCCTGGAACGGGATGGGGACCGCGAGCGCCGCGCGGGTGTCGTCGAAGATGGGGATGTAGTGGACGTCGTGGGCGGCGTCGTTGGCGAGGTAGGTGCGGTTGTCCTCGAGGACGCGGAAGACGATGCCGCTGGCGCGCTCGGCGCGCTTCTTGAGGACGCGCGGGATCTTCCCCGGCCGCTCGCGGCTGAACGTCTCCGCCTCGACGTGCAGGTCGCCGGTCTCCTCGTCGGTCAGGAGCACGGCGCCGGTGCGGCAGCGGGTGACGCTCAGCGCGATCTCGAGGACCTTCGCGGCGAGGCGGCTCAGCTCGGCCTCGTCGAGGTCGGCGGACAGCTCGCCGGGCCCCCGCGCGACCTCCATGAGGAGGTCTAGCTCGCGGTCGGCGCGGCTCCGGCTGTAGCGGTTGAGGAGCGTCGCCTCGAGCGTCTGGAGGAGGTCGACGATGAAGTGGAGGTCGTCGCCCGTGAACGCGTTGTCCGCGTCCGCCTCCAGGATGAGGACGTCGGGCGCGTCCCCTTCGAAGCGGAAGGTGACGGCGAGGCACGATCGGCTGGACTCGTAGAAGAGGCCGTCGTCCCCCGCCTGGGCGCGGTTGGCGACGAGGACCGTCCCCTCGTTGGACCCGAGGAGGCGCTCGATCAGGGGGTGGTCGAGGGGGACCTCGTCGGGCGCCGTCCCCTTTGCCTGGTCCTCGCGACGGGAGACGATCCGGACCACGCCCGCCTGCGGGTGGACGCGACCGAGGAGGGCGGCGACGGGGAACTCGCGGGTGATGCCGTCGAGCAGCCCTTCGTACAGGGCCGCCGTGTCGGTCACCGAGACGAGCTCCCGGTAGAGCATGACGGAGCGGCGGAGGCGGTCGTACTGGACGCGGAGGTCGGCGAGGCGGTCCTCGACCTCGGTCAGCTCGTCCTTGCGGGAGCGCCGCGCCTTGGCCACGTCGCCTACTTCCCGCTCGCGACGAAGTCGGTGAAGTAGGTGAACTCCACGACCTCGGGGGTGGGGTCGTCGTCCGTCCACGCGACCGTCGCCCAGGGCTCCATGCTGGCGGGCGGGGTGGAGGACTGGTCGGACCAGGTGACGGACACGAGGCCGCCCTCGCCGCCGATGATCGAGACGCGGAAGTAGACCTGGTAGTCCTCGGCGTCGTGGTGGGCGAGGCCGCAGGTGGACTCGGCCACGGTGAAGGTCATCCCGAACCGGGTGACCAGCCCGCCGGACTGGAACTGCTCGCCGTAGGAGTCGCCGTCGGCGTCCCAGAGGATGCCGCAGTCGTACTCGCCGTCCTCGTCGTAGAAGTGCTTGGCTTCGCACCCGGTCCAGGTGGCGTCGAAGAGGCCGCCCCGCTCCTCGGTGTAGACGAGGTCGATGCGGGCGTCGCCGGTGAAGCCCTCCGCGGCCGTGCCGAGCCAGGACTCGCCGGGCTGGACGACCGGCCCGCAGGCGACCGGGTCCCCGGGGCCGGTGTCGTCGTCGTCGGAGGCGTCGTCGTCGTCGGAG
>CAYFOA010000197.1:0-15160 GCA_964344575.1 uncultured Rickettsiales bacterium
GCTCATTTGCGGTCCAGACACCCCGTCTGAGCACGAAGTGGGCGGCCGAGTGCTCATTTGCGGTCCAGACACCCCGTCTGAGCACGAAGTGAGCGGCCGAGTGCTCATTTGCGGTCCAGCCACCCCGTCTGAGCACGAAGTGGGCGGCCGAGCGCTCATTTGCGGTCCAGACACCCCGTCTGTCGTCGAGCTGGGCACCACCGAAGCGATCGGCTCGTGATCGTCACCGCGCCGCGGCGAAGGCCTCCCCGCACAAGGCGTAGCTCGTCCCCCCCGGTTCGATGTCGACGACCACGGTCTCCCGGTGATCCACGAGGGCGTCGTGGTCTGGGGCGCGGGAGCCGGCCTCCGAGGCGTGGACGCGGCCCCCGCCCAGGCGCGGCGCCAGGCGGTCGAGGACGTCCTCGTGGGGCGCCGCGAGGTAGGTCCGGTTGGCGCCGACGAGGGCGTTTCGGGGCTGGCCGTCCTCCGAGAGCAGCCAGTCCCACCCAGACCTCGTTGGTGGACGACCGGATGCCGTGGTGGTTGAGGTGGACGACGTCGGCGCTCCCGGGCGCAATCAGCTCGTCGCCCCGGGCGGCCACCGCCGACTCCACGTCCGGGGTGCCCTTCCCGCCTCCCGTCAGGTCGCCGGCGAAGACGTAGACGAAGTCGCCGTACGCAACCGTCCCGCCGAGGCTGCGGGGGTTGTCGCCGTCGTCGTCCAGGTCGGGCACCTCGTCCCGCAGCTCGACGACGTCCCCCTCCACGGCCAGCCGGCCGTCCGCGAGCCACACCTCCAGCGTCGCCTCGCCGCCGAGGTCCCACGTCCCCAGGTCGTCGATCAGCTCCCCGAACGCGACCTCCTCGAGGCCCCCGCGGTGGTCCTCGTCGTCGTGCGTCACGAGGACGAGGTCGACATCGTCCGGCACGACGTCCCTGTGCCCGTCGTTCCCCACGTCGATCAGCAGCGTCGTCCCGTCCGGTGACGTGACGAGCGTCGCCTCCCCGATCGACGGCCCCGGCAGGTGCAGCTGCTCGATCCGGAGCCCCCCACCGGGCCGCTCGTCATCCGCCGCGCACGGCACGCCGCCTGCTCCGCACCCCAGCGCCCCGACCACCGCCACCGTCGCGCACCAGCCACGCACGCATGGATGCTAGGGCCGCCCCGCCCGCGGCGGCCAGACGGGATGGACTCCGGGTGAGCCGGGGTACGCTGCGCCATGCCCTCGCCATGCCCCCTCCTGGACCCTGCCGCCTTCCCGCCGGCGGGACGGCCGCCCCCGAGGGCCCCCGGGTGAGCCGAATCGACGCCCACCGCCTCGACCTCGCCGCCCTCGCCCTGGCCGTCGGCGTCGCTGGCGGGGGAAGCGGCATCTGCGGCTGCTTCCCGTCCTCGATCGCCGTCGACGTCCCCCGGGGCCGACGCCGCCTCGGCGATCTCCTTGTGGGGTCGTCGGTGCAGTCGTTCGCTCCCCGACGAGGCGCAGGCGTGGTCCGGCGGCTGGTTCGGCGCCTCGTCCTGGCCCCCGGTCGGGAGCTCGTGCTGGTCTCCATCGACGGCCTCGACCAGCCGCTCTCCGCGACGTCCGACCATCCCGTCTACATCGCCGGCCGCGACCGATGGATCCCCGCCTCGTCGCTCGTCCCGGGGGATCGAGTCCTCATCCTCGCGTCCCCCGCCGACCGTCGCCCCGCGCCCGCCGCCGTGCTCGCGGTGGGGCCTGCTCCTCTGCCGTTCCCCGACCCGGTGAGGACCCTCGAGGTCGGTGGCCCCGAGCACGCCTTCTTCGCTGACGGGGTGCTGGTCCACAACAAGAGCGTCGACGAGGGGTGGGACTCCTACTACGACGACGACGACGTCTCCGAGCCGTGCACCCGACCACCGGTCGCGTGCACCGACATCCCCGACTTCGCGACCGCCTCGACCGGCCATTGGGTCGCCTCGCGCTCGGTCCTCGGCGACGACGGCTTCACGGTCTCCTTCGTCGCGGACCTCTGCGGCGTCGCCTCCGACGTGGAGGCCGGAGCTGCGGGAGTCACCGGCTACGGCATCGGCGACGACGTGACCGTCAAGGGGGGGACGTTCGCCGGGGCGACCGCCTCGAGCACCCGCCTCGTCGTCCGCGCAGACGTCCCCGCGGAGACCGACGAGGTCGCGCTCCAGTTCTCCCTGCTGTGCCCCGGGCTCGACCCCGCCCCGATCAGCGTCCGCGTCACGGGGCTCCCTTCGGGCGCCGAAGGCGCGGCCGGACTCCCCGTGGAGGTCGTCGCCGAGTAGGGTCCGCGTCGGGCCTCGGGTAGCGTGACGACATGCGTGTCCGCTCGTTCGTGGCGCCACTTCTCGCCATCTCCCTCGCCCTGGCCGCCTGCGCCGCCGATCCCAGCCCTCCGCCGGCGGCCTTCGGCGACGCGGCTGCGCTCGCGCACGTCGAGATTCGCATCCTCGACGAAAGCGGTGCCGTCCGGTCGGCGCCGTCGATCACCACCGTTCAGGGGCGTGCCGCGCGCATCCGGGACCAGGCAGGGGACGAGTTCCTCGAGATCGCCGTCGTCCCTGCCCGCCTCGACGAGGCGACCTGGCACGTCGAGGTCGCGGTGGCATGGGCTTCGGGCGGAGCTCGCGACACGTGGCGGCCGCGAGCTCTCCCTCCCCGACGACGAGCCCATCGACCTCGTGGGAGGCGGCCTCGCGGAGCTTCCCTTCGAGGTCAAGATGACCATCCGGGAGCCCTGAGGCGCGGACACGCAGGCGGCGCCCACGGTCCCCGGTCCCGGGCCGGTCCCCCTCCCGGCGTCCGGCTGCAATCCCCACGTCCCGGTGGCGTAACCTCCCCGCGGAGGGAGTCGCATGAAGCGAGGCCATCGCATCGCCACGGTGAGCGCCGTCGTCCTGCTGGGCGGCGTCGTCCTGCTGCTGCTGATCAGCGGACCGGCGACCGATCCGACGCGGCTCGGCGGTGCGCTCCTCCCCGGCGGGGTCGAGGCGCGCACCGAGCCCTGGGTCGAGGCGGGCGACGACGGGCGGTTCGCGGTGCGGTGGCCCGAGGCCGCGCGCCCGAGCTCCCGACGCCTCGCGCTGGACGACGTCGGCGTCGCCCTCGGGCGGTCCCTCGACGACGCCGGGCTCGGCGACCCGGTCCGGGCCGGCGGCGCGGACGTCGCCTACATCCACTTCCCCCGCGTGCACGACGGGGCGGTCGTGTTCGACCAGCGGGTGACCGTCACCGAGGCGGACGGCGTGGTGGAGCGCGTCCGGGGGCGGCTGCGGGACGTCGATGTGCGGGGCGTCCGGGGGCTCGACGCGGACGACGCCGCCCTCGTCGCCCGGGACGCCTTCTCCACCCGGCGCACCGGCCCGCCGCTCGCCCTCCTCGTCCCGGAGGACGACGGCCGCTACCGGCACGTCTGGGCGATGGACGTCGTCGCCCTCCCGGAGGGGGCGTGGCGGGTCTGGGTCGACGCCTCCGACGGGACCGTGATCGACCAGACGCCCCTCCTCTACGACGCCTCCGCGATCGTCCAGGTGTTCGACGAGAACCCCGAGGACGGCCCCCTCGAGGAGCGCCGCCTCGACGCGCTCGCCGAGCCCGGGGTCCTCGCCGGCCTCGACTGGACGCTGGTCGACCGGGAGCACGAGGACGAGTGCCCCCTGGAGGAGCCGGACAGCCGGTTCCTGTACGACCCCAACGACTGGCGGTTCACGCTCGCGATGGTCTTCGAGCACCTCGACGAGGCCGAGGCGCTGCAGTCCGTCGCCGTACCCGACGGCGCCTTCGAGGGGCTCCCCTACGAGGTCCGCGTCGACGTGAACATCCGCCCCTCGGACCCGCTCTGGGGCGACCACGCCTTCAACGCGTTCCACGCCCTCATCCAGCCGCCGATGGGGGAGCCGTACCACCAGTTCGGGTTCGGCGCGGGCGGCGGGGTCGGCCCGAACCACCACAACAACTTCGGGCACGACAGCGACGTCATCCACCACGAGTACGGGCACGCGGCGACGAGCATCCTCACGCTGTTCCACGACGGGGACTGCGGGATCACGGACCCCGAGTTCCGGGCGCTGCACGAGGGGCTGTCGGACTACGCGGCGATCGCGGCGAACGACGACCCCGTCATCGGGGAGTGGCCGGCGTACCCGGAGCCGATCCGGGACGTGACCGAGCCGCGGCGGTACCCCGACGACGTCGTGGCGGGGAACCCCCACGCGACCGGGCTGATCGCCGGCTCCGCGGGCTGGGCGATCCGGCAGGCGGTCGGGCCGTACGTGGCCGACGCCGTCGTGCTGGGCTCGCGGGTCCACTTCGCGGGCGGGGACTGCGGCTTCGCGGCGTGGGCCGAGGGGGTGCTGGCGGTCGACGAGGACCACCACAGCGGGCGCTACAGCGTCCCCCTCGCGGAGGTCCTCGACCGGCACGGGCTGCTGGAGCAGGACGGCGCCCCGTCGGTCGATCCGGTCGTGATCGAGGGGGGCGAGCAGGCGGGGACGGCGGTGGTGGTGCAGTCCCGGGCGCGGTCGGACGCGGGCCCCATCCTGGGCACCCGCTGGCGGCTCATCGACGCGCCCCCGGAGGCTGCGTTCGAGCTCAGCCCGGACGCGGAGCTGGACCCCGAGCTCGTCTTCCACCCCGACGTGGAGGGGACCTGGACGTTCGACGTCCGCGTGATCGACGCGGCGCGGAGGCTGTCCCCGATCGAGACGATCTCCATCGACGTCGGCGCCGGCGTGGGCTGCGGAGGCTGAGCGAACCGGCGAGCCGGCGAGCTACGGGAGGGACCGCCGGCGGAGCTCTGGGCCGCCGGTGACCACCGCGCCGTCCAGGACTGCCCAGGCGCCTTGGATCGACGTCGGCGTCGGGTCCCCGGACTTCGCCCAGCCGTCGTCGGTCTTCGTCCACACCGTCACGTCGCGGTTGCCGCCCGCGATCACGCGCCCGGCGGCGTCCGTCCCGATCTTCTCGACCGCGTACTGGTCGGCCCGCTCCTCGAGGAGCGTCGTGGTCCAGCCGCCGCCGGCCGTCCTCGCCGCGATCGTCGGCCGGAACCGCGCGTGCTCGCCGTAGTTCTTGTGCCAGCCGTCCCCGAAGAGCAGCTCCGGCCCTCCGTCCCCGTCGACGTCCCCGGCCGCCAGGCTCCGGACCCCCCGCAACGTCGGGATCGGCGTCGCGCTCCCGTCCGCGTCCAGCACCCGCAAGTCGCCGTCGAGCCCCTGCGCGTCGCCGTAGGGGCGGCCGATCGCCACCTCGGGCGCGCCGTCCCCGTCGAAGTCCGCCACCGCCCGCGCCGTGCCGAGGCGGAGGCGGTGCCCGTCGAGCCACTGCGGCGCCCCGCCGCCGAGCGACAGGAGCCCGCCGCGCACGAAGAAGCGGCTGTCGAACGCCGCCACGTAGACCTGCGGCGTCTCCGCCTCGCCGCGCGGCCAGACGTGCAGGGCCGTGACCTGGTTCCGCGCCCCCGACTCCCGCCAGATCGGCGCGACCACTCCGCTGCCGTCGTTCACGTCCAGCATCACCACCGTCAGCGGCGCGTCCGCGAACCCCCGCCCCATGCCGAACGCCGCGACCACCTCGTCGCGCCCGTCCCCGTCCCAGTCGAGCGCGAGCCACGCCTGCAGCAGCCCCGCCCCCTCGTACCGGCCGGACCACGCCGGAGCCGCAGCCTCCGCCGGCCAGGAGCCCCACCGCATCTCGTGGCCGGACGACGCGAGGAGCTCGTCCGTCCCGTCGCCGTCGAGGTCGGCGGTCAGGAGCAGGTCGACCGGGGCGAGCGGAGCGAGGACCGCGGAGGGCGTAACGGCGTCGATCTCGCCCTCGTTCTCGTTCTCGTTCTCGTTCTCGTTCTCGTTCTCGTTCTCGTTCTCGTTCTCGGAGGAGGTCACCACGTCCGAGGCGTCGATCTTCGTGAAGTCGACCTCCATCCGCTCCGGCTCGGACGAGCAGGCGGCGAGGGCGAGGAGTCCCCACAGAGACGCGGAGACGCGGAGACGTGATCTGATCACAGCGCCACCTTCGCCGAGGCGCCCACCACGTCTCGCACGTAGCTGGGCATCGCGATCCCCGAGACCCTCCGCCGCAGCGCCTCCACCAAGGCCCTCCCCTCCTCGACGGGAACCTCGAAGTGCGCCGCGCCCTCCACCCGATCCAGCTGGTGGAGGTAGTACGGCTTCACCCCCGCGTCCACGAGCCCCTCGTGCAGCGCCGCGAGCACCTCGACGTCGTCGTTGACCCCCCGCAGCAGCACCGCCTGGTTGAGCACCGGCACCCCCCCGTCGAGCAGCCGCCGGCACGCCTCGACCGCCGGCCGGGCCAGCTCCCGCGGGTGGTTGAAGTGAGCCACGACCCAGGGCACCAGGCGCGTACTGCGGAGCACCGTGGGCAGCTCGGGGGTGATCCGATCGGGCAGCACCACGGGCAGCCGGGTGTGGATCCGGACCCGCCGCACGTGCCCGATCGCCGCGATCGACCGCAGCAGTCGCTCCAACGCCACGTCCGGCATGGTCAGCGGGTCGCCCCCGCTGAGGATGACCTCCCGGATCGACGCGTCCGCGGCGATCGTCGCCAGCGCTGCCCCCAGCCCCGAGCGCGTCTCCTCGTAGGGGTAGGCCCGCCGGAAGCAGAACCGGCAGTTCACCGCGCAGAGCCCCGTCGTCACCAGCAGCGCCCGCCCCGCGTACTTCGTCACCAGCCCCGGCGCCGGGTGGGCCCCCGGAGCCAGGTCCCCCACCGCGTCCGCCGCGTACCCCGGCGGCGACGGCGCGAGCTCCTCGGTCGCCGGCATCACCTGCCGCAGGATCGGGTCGTCCGGGTCCGACGGGTCCGCGAGCGACAGGTAGTACGACGTCGCCGTGAACGGGAACCGGGAGGCCGCGTCCGCCACCGCCGCGAGGCTCCCGCCCCCCGCCGGCAGCGCCGCCGCGATCGCCACCGGGTCTCCCGCCGCCGCCGCCGCCAGCTGCCGCTGCCACGGCGCGCGCCCGTCCCCGCCCTTGCTGCGCTCCGACCCGGGTGCGAGCATGCGCGCCATGCGTCCCGGTGCCGTCTTCGCTGCCTCGCTCATCGCGTCCGTCCCCATCGCCGCCGGCGCCGACGTCATCACCGTCGACGCTTCGGGGGGCGCGGACCATACCACCATCACCGCCGCCATCGACGCCGCCGATCCGGGGGACGTCGTGGAGGTCGCGGCGGGCACCTATGCCGAGAACCTCGACTTCCTCGGCAAGGGCATCACCGTCGAAGGGGCGGGCTGGGAGATCACCATCGTCGAAGGCACCGGCGAGGGCCCCGTCGTCACCTTCGACAGCGGCGAGACGGCCGCCGCGACGCTCCGCAGCCTCACCGTGCGAGGGGGCGACGGCTCCTTCGACGGCGGGTACGACGGCGGCTGCATCCACGTCTCCGGCAGCTCCCCCACCCTCGAGGACCTGCTGGTCGAGGAGTGCACCGCGCACCTCGGCGGCGGCATCCTCCTCGGGGAGTCCTCGTCGACGCTCACCGCGATCACCCTCAAGGACAACGTCGCCTCCCTCGACGACGCCGCCAACTGGGGCTACGGCGGCGGCCTGTACGCCTACAGCTCCGACCTCGTCATCGAGGACGTCGTCGTGTTCGACAACATCGCGGAGCGCGGCGGCGGCCTCATGTTCGGGGACGGCTCCGCCGACATCACCGACGCCGCCGTCTACGACAACGAGGCCACCCGCGCCGGCGGCATCTCCTTCCTCGGGGGCGACCACGAGGTCACCTCGTCGGTCGTCTCCGACAACACCGCCACCAGCCACAGCGGGGGGCTCTGGGCCAACCTGGAGGCCACCCTCACCCTCGCCGACGTGACCGTCGACGGGAACGTCGCCCCCAACGGCGGCGGCCTCCGCGTCACCGACGCCGCCGTCACCGTCGTCGACTGCACCTTCCTCGCCAACGAAGGCGAGACCACCGGCGGCGGCTTCCGCGTCGACACCGGCGGCACGCTGTCCCTCTCCTTCGCCACCTTCGACGGCAACGAAGGCGGCTTCGGCGGCGGCGGCATCATCACCGAGGACTCCGAGCTGACCGTCGAGACCTCCCGCTTCACCACCAACGAGGCCTCCAGCTCCGGCGCCGGCCTCTACCTGTCCCAGTCCACCTCCACCGTCGTCGCCACCATCTTCGACGCCAACGACGCCGGCGGCGACGGCGGCGGCATCCGCGTCGAAGGGGGCACGCTGGACGCCTCCACCTCCCTCTTCGTCGACAACGAGGCCAGCAACGGCGCGGGCGTCCACCTCTTCAACGGCGCCTACGGGGCCCTGAACCACCTCACCTTCGCCGGCAACGCCGCCAGCAGCGGCGGGTCGGTCCGCGTCACCGCCGACAGCGAGCTCGTCCTCGCCGACTCCATCGTCGCCTTCCCCGACGACGGCTCCTGTGTCAGCGTCGCCGACGGGGCCGCCTGGACCATCGCCTACAACGACGTCTTCAGCACCAACAGCAGCGAGTGGAGCGGCGGCATCGACGACCAGGAGGGGCTCAACGGGAACATCTCCGAGAACCCGCTCTTCGTCGCCTGGATCGCCGACGGCGTCTACGACACCGACGACCTCCACCTCGGCGCCGGCTCCCCCGCCATCGACGCCGCCGACCCCGCGGGACCCCTCGACCTCGACGGCACCCCCCCCGACATGGGCGCGTACGGCGGGGAGGAGACCGACCTGTGGGACGCCGAGCCGCCCCCGCTCGGCGACGACGACGATGACGATGACGACGACGACAGCGCCGGAGACGACGACGACGCCACCGACGACGACGACGACGACACCACCGGCGACGACGACGACGACGGCACCCTCACCCCGCCGCCGACGGACGGCGGCTGCGACTGCGGCTCCAGCCTCGCCCCCGGCTCCGCCCCCGCCGGCGCCCTCCTCCTCGCCCTCCTCTTGATCCGCCGCCGCAATCCCGTAGAGTCCCGCGAAATCTCGCGGGAGTAGATGCCATGGGGATGCTGAGCCACACCGAGCTGCGTAAGGGCGTCAAGGTCCTGATCGACGACCACCCGTACCAGATCGTCGGCTCCGACTTCGTCAAGCCGGGCAAGGGCCAGGCGTTCACGCGCATCCGGATCCGGAGCTACCTCACCGGCAACACCATCGAGCGGACCATCAAGTCCAACGAGAAGACCGCCAAGGCCGACATCGAGGAGCGCGCCTGCCAGTTCCTCTACAGCGACGGCACCGACTTCCACTTCATGGACAGCGCGTCGTACGAGCAGATCGCCATGAGCGCCGAGGCGCTGGGGGACTCCGCCAAGTGGATGCAGGAGAACATGGAGTGCCGCGTCCTCACGTGGAAGGGCAACCCCATCTCCGCCGAGCCGCCCAACTTCGTCGAGCTCGAGATCACGCAGTGCGACCCCGGCGTCAAGGGCGACACCGCCCAGGGCGGCTCCAAGCCGGCCACCCTCTCCACCGGCGCCGTCGTCAACGTCCCGCTCTTCGTCAACGAGGGCGAGTGGATCAAGATCGACACGCGCACCGGCGACTACATCGAGCGGGTCAAGAAGTAGCCATGGAGGCGCTGCGCGAGCGCGCGGCGATGCTCCGGACGGTCCGCGCCTTCTTCGACGACGCCGGCTCCCTCGAGGTCGAGACCCCCGCCCTCGTCCGCTCCCCCGGGGTCGACGTCCACCTCGACGCCATCGAGGCCGGCGACGGCTACCTCGCGACCTCCCCCGAGTACCACATGAAGCGGCTCCTGGCCGCCGGCAGCGGACCCATCCACCAGCTCGGCAAGGCGTGGCGCGCGGGCGAGGCGGGCGCCTGGCACGAGCCCGAGTTCACGATGCTGGAGTGGTACGTCCCCGGCTTCGACGACGCCGCCTTGATGGACCAGACCGAGGCCCTCGTCCGGGCCTGCGCCGCCGCCCTCGACGTCCCCCTCGACGCCCGCCCCTTCGACCGCCTGACCTGGCGCGACGCCTTCGTCCGGCACGCCGGCTTCGACCCCGCCGACGCCGACCGCCGCGCCTACGGACGCCTCCTCCGTGCCGCCGGGGTCAAGGCCCCCCGCGACGGCTCCCTCGAGGACCTGGAGGACCTCACCCTCGCCCTGGTCGTCCAGCCCGAGCTCGGGCGCGACCACCCCGCCTTCGTCACCGACTGGCCCGCCTCGCGCGCCGCGCTGGCCCGCCTCCGGGACGACGACCCCACCGTCGCCGCCCGCTTCGAGCTGTACTGGCACGGCGCCGAGCTCTGCAACGGCTACCACGAGCTGACCGACGCCGCCGAGCAGCGCGCCCGCATCGAGCGCGACAACGCCGCCCGCGTCGCCCTCGGCAAGCACCCCTACCCCGTCGACGAGGACTTCCTCGCCGCCCTCGACGGCCCCCCCGGGCTCCCCCCCTGCGCCGGCAACGCCCTCGGGATCGACCGCCTCCTCATGGTGCTCCTCGACGTCCCCGACATCGGCCGCGTGAGGACCTTCCGGGTGGACCTCTGATGGCGTTCCGTCCCACACTCACGCTCGGACTCACGGCGGCGCTGGCGACCGGCTGCCCCCCCGTGATCGACGACGACGACGACGACGTGGACGACTACGCCCCCCTGACCGAGTTCCGCGACGCCGCCCCCGGCTACCTGGAGGAGCTCGCCGTCCCCATCGTCGACTGCACCCAGCGGTCCGACACCGGCTGGCCCGCCTTCGACGGCTGCATCGACTGGCACTCCCACGTGCACGGGACCTACTCCCTGCTCACGCTCACGCGCCTCCTCGGCGACCCCGCCTACGCCGCCGTCGCCGACGACATCCTCCTCCCCGACGACGTCGCCGCCGAGCTGGCGCTGCTGCAGGACGGCACCCTCGACTCGTACGAGCTCCCCTACGGCTTCGCCTGGTTCCTCGCCCTCGCTCGCGAGCGCGAACGCGCCGGCGACCTCGACCTCGCGCCCCTCGCCGAGGAGATCGCGGGCCGGCTGGAGGACGACTTCGGCGCCCTCTCGCCCGCGGCGTGGGACACCCGCGTCCGCGCCCCCGACTACGACAACGCCGCCTGGGCGCTCCTCAACCTCCACGCCCACCACCGCTTCACCGGCGACGACGACGGCGCCGCCTGGGTCGAGCAGCTCGTGCGCGACGAGCTCGTCCCCCGGTCGAATCTCTGCCCCCTCACGTCCGTCGACCTCAACGTCCTGGACTTCTTCCCCCCCTGCCTCCAGCACGCCCGCGCCGTCGTCGAGATCCTCCCCGACGGCGAGGCGGCGGACTGGCTCGACGAGCACCTCCCCGCGGACCTCGTCGCCACCCCCCTGACCGACATCGCCTCGGCGCACCCGGGGGGCCTCAACTTCTCCCGCGCGTGGGGCCTCTGGTCGCTCTACAAGGCCACCGGCGACACCGACTTCGCGGACCTCTACATCGACCACGTCGCCACCCACGTCGCGCTGCCCGAGTACTGGGCGGACGACTACTTCAGCTACAGTCACTGGGTTCCCCAGTTCGGCGTGTACGCGATCGCGCTGAGCTGGGGCGACGGGGAGCTGGTGCCGTGAGGAGGAGGACCGCCGCCGCGCTGCTCGCCGCCGCGACCGCCGCCGCGCACCTCGCCGGCTGCGGTCCGAAGCCGGGCGAGTTCCAGGGGTTCGCCGAGGTCCAGGGCGACTGGGGCTTCGGGGACGTCGAGGCGCGCGGGATCTGCATCTTCGACGGCGACGCCGACGGCGACAACGACGTCCTCCTCGTCCGCACCGGCCCCAACCTCTACTTCGACAACGTCGAGCCGGGCGTCTTCGTCGAGCGCGGCGCCGAGGTCGGCCTCGACACCGACGGTTCGGGGACGGGCTGCGCGGTCGCCGACTTCGACCGGGACGGGGACCTCGACGTCGTCGTCACCGACAACTCCGGCCCCACCCGCTTCCTCGTCGGCAACGGGGGCGGCTACTGGGCCGACGCCACCGACTTCTTCGGCCTCGGCGGGCGCACCGGCCAGTCGTCGGTGACCGTCGCCGACGCCGACGCCGACGGCTGGCTCGACCTCATGCTCACGGGGCTCTTCGAAGGCGGCTCCTGCCTGATGCGAAACGACGGCGGCGTCTTCGCCGACGAGACGGCCGCGCTCGGCCTCGACGGCGTCTACCGCTCCTGGGCCGCCGCCTTCTTCGACGCCGACGCCGACGGCCTCCCCGACCTCTACTTCGGCACCGACGTCCCCGGCCCCGGGTGGGACGACCAGCACGACTTCTTCTTCCGCAACGCCGGCGACTTCACCTTCACCGACGTCACCGACGACGTCGCCCTCCCGAACCTCCACAACGCGATGGGGATCGCGGTGACCGACGTCGACCAGGACGGCTTTCTGGACTTCTACGTCACGAACATCGGCCACCACGCCCTGTACTGGAACCTCGGCGACGGCAGCTTCGTCGACATCGCGGCCGCCACCGGAACCGCCAACAACACCGGCGCCGCGGGCTGGGGGACGGTCTGGGTCGACGCCGACGACGACGGCCGCGAGGAGCTCCTCGTCGTCAACGGCGGCCTCTACGGCGACCTGGACGAGGTCACCGGCATCATCGCCAGCCCCCGCCAGAAGAACCGGTTCTACGTCCCCCACCCCGACTCCGCCGTCGAGTTCCCCGAGTACGAGGACCTCGCCAAGCGGTACGGCCTCGACGACGGCGGCGCCGGCATGGGCGCCGCCGCGGGCGACCTCGACGGCGACGGGCGCGTCGACCTGATCGTGGCCTCGCGCGGCTCGTCGCTGACGAAGGTCTACCGGAACCTCGGCTTCGCGGACGATGGGGACGACGGCGACGGAGCGGCGGCCCTCCCCCGGGCGACCCGGGTCGAGCTCCGGGGCGTGACCAGCACCCCCGAGGGCGTGGGCGCGGTGGTGACGATGGAGGCCTGCGGGGAGACGCTCGTCCGCCACCGGAGCGGCGCCCCGTCGGTGCTGTCGCAGGGCGAGGCGGCGCTCCACTTCGCCACCCCGGCGTGCGACGAGGACCGGCACGTGACGGTGGCGTGGCCGTCCGGCGCGGTCACCGAGCACGTCCTCCCGCCGCCGGTGGACGGGACCGTGACGGTGCTCGCCGAGGATGGCTGAGGAGCCCCCGGCGCCCGCCGCGCCGCCTCCCCCCCTCGGCCCCCGCCGCCTGTGGGGCCTGGCCGCCGGCCTCGTCGTCTTCGCCGCGCTCCTGTACGCCCCCCTCCCCGACGGCCTCACCCCCGAGGGCCGCCGCGCCCTCGCGGTGATGGGCCTCTGCGTGACGTGGTGGTTCACCGCCCCCGTCGACCTCCCCGTCACCGCCATCGTCGGCATGGCGCTGCTCCCGGTGCTCGGCGTCCTCGACCCCCCCGAGGCGTTCGCGCTCTTCGGCAACCAGGCGGTGTTCTTCATCGTCGGCGTCTTCCTGTGCGCCGCCGTCGTCCTCAAGACGGGCCTCAGCAACCGCCTCGCCCTCGGCCTCCTGCGACCCCTCGCCACCTCCGAGGACCGCCTCGCCGGAGGCCTCCTCGTCCTGTCCACGGCCCTCTGCGCGGTGGTCGTCTCCCACGCCGTCGCCGCGCTGCTCCTCCCCATCGTGCTCGAGCTGATCGCCGCGCTCGACCTCCGCCGCGACGGCCGCCTGTCCAAGCGCCTCGTCCTGTCGATGGTGTGGGGGACGATCCTGGGGTCGAACCTGACCCTCCTCGGATCGGCCCGCGCGGGCCTCGCGCTGGGCTTCCTGGACGACTACCGGGACGCCGTCGACGGCGCCGCCGCGGCCATCGGGTTCGCGGACTTCACCGTCGTCGCCCTCCCTGTCGTCGTCCTCGGCACGGCGGCGACGTACCTCGTCCTGCGGTGGGCGTTCCCCCCCGAGGGGGCCCGCACCGACGAGGCGGTGGCGTGGCTCCAGGCGAAGGTCGACGCCCAGGGCCCGGCGAGCCGCGACGAGCGCCTCACCGCGGTCGTGGTGGCGGCCATGGTCGTCGCGATGATCGCGTTCGGGGACGACGTCGGCATGGGCTCGGTGGCCCTCCTCTTCAGCGCGGTCCTGCTCGGTGTGGGCGTCCTCGACTGGGACGGCATCGAGCGCTACGTGAGCTGGGGGACGGTCCTCCTCTTCGGCGGCGCCATCGTCATCGCCGGCGCCCTGGAGCGGACGGGGGTGGCGGCCTGGATCGTGGCCCAGCTCCTCCCCGGGGGCGGCGACCCGAACCCCTGGCTGGTGATCGCGGGGATCGGCTGGCTGGCTGTGATCCTGACGGAGCTCGCCTCGAACAGCGCCGTCGTCGTGCTCCTCCTCCCCATCGCGCTCCGCCTCGGCGGCGACCTCGGGATCGACCCGCGCGCCGTCGTCTACTTCGTCGTCCTCCCCTCGGGCATGGCCCACGTCCTCCCGACGAGCACGCCGGCGATGGCGCTCGGCTTCTCCACGGGGTTCGTGCAGACGCGCGATCTCGTCCTCCCGGGCCTCCTCCTCAACCACCTCTGCCTCGCCGCCCTCCTCGCGTGCGCGGCTGTCTTCTGGCCGGAGCTGATCGCGTGACCCACCGCATCCTCGTCGCCGCCGCGACCACGCGCTGGAGCCTCGAAGCGGTCCATCGGGCGGCCGCCGCCGCGGGGGCCGACGGCGAGATCGTCCTCGCCTACGTCCTCGAGACCCCGGCCCTGCGCCGCGCCTACCGCCGCACCAACCGCAGCGGCTACCTCGGCAAGGCGCAGCTCCGGTCCCTCGTCGACCGCCTCCGGGAGGAGCACCGCCGCCTCGCCGAGCAGCGCATCGCGGACGCCCTCGCCGCGGCGGCCGAGCGCGGCATCGCCGTCGAGGTCCGGCAGCTGGAGGGCCGCTACAGCGACCGCGTCCTCGAGCAGGAGGCGACGGGCACCTTCGCGCGCGTCTTCCTCACGCGGGCCGACCGCCCCGGCCTGAGCCGCCTCCTCTTCGGCAGCGAGGTCCGCCGCGTCGCCCGCCGCTTGCAGGATCGGGTGGAGCTCGTGGACTGAGAACAGACGCGGGAGATCGATCCGCTCCCGGACCCCGATCCCCGCGAGAGCCGCGGAGTCCTGCTCGCGACTTCTTGGGCTCGTCCGTCCTGGACTCGCTACGCCAGGGGAGCCAAGGGCCGCGTCCAGCGGCCTCGCCAAGATCGCCGAGGAAGTCCGGGAGCTGATCGCGCAGGGACAGCGGGCCTGCTCGACCCCAAGACCCGATCAACGATCCGGA
>CAYFOA010000198.1:0-15151 GCA_964344575.1 uncultured Rickettsiales bacterium
CCTTTCGCCTCAGCCTTCGCGCGCGCCCGCCGATACAGGCGTGCGTGGCGGGGGACCTTCTCACCAGCGGCAGCCTCTCCCTGTCTCTCGCGGCCGGCCCGGCCGTCGAGACGTCACCGGCCGAGGTGTACCGCGCGTTCGTCCCCCCGTGGCTGCTCGCCGACGTCCTCGGCGGAGCCGCTCCGGAACCGCAGGATCGGCACGCGGCGACCATGTTCGTCGACATCGCCGGCTTCACCGCGCTCACGATGGAGCACGCCGAGGAGGGCGGCGCCGAGGGGGTCGGACGGCTGCTCAACCTCGTCCTCGGGGAGGTCGTCGCCGCCGTGCGGGTCGCCGGCGGAGAGATCCTGGGGTTCGCCGGCGACGGCCTCCTCGCCGCGTGGTCCTGCGACCCCACCGACCCGGTCTGCCGCGGCCGCTCGCTGAGCCGCGCCGTCCACTGCGCCGTCCGCGTCGCCTCCCGCTCCGCCGGGGGGAAGGCGCCCATGCGGGTCGGGATCGGCGGCGGGCTCGTCCGGCTCGCCCCCGTGGGCGGCATGCGGGAGCGCTACGAGGTCGCCACCGTGGGGCCGGCCGTCGTCGGCGCGATCACCGCCCAACGGCACGCCGATCCCGGCACCGTGCAGCTCGCCCCCGAGCTCTGGCAGGCCCTGGGGAGGCCGGAGCGCGCCGGGACCCCGTTCCGCGAGGGTGACCTGCCCCCCCTGGTCCCCCTGGAGGCCGTGACCGAGTCGCCGGCCCCGTGCCGCGCGACCGTCGACCGCGTCCGCCCATTCGTCCCCGGCGCGGTCCGCGCCCGGGTCGACGCCGGCCACGTCGCCTGGCTCGCGGAGTTCCGTCGGGTCTCCTGCCTCTTCGTGAACCTCCCCGAGATCGACGCCGCCGGGCCCCCGCCGCCGGGCATGCTCCAGGACGTCGTCGCCACCGTGCAGTCCGCCCTGTACGAGTTCGAGGGGTCCCTCGACAAGCTGATGGTCGACGACAAGGGAATCTCGCTGCTGGGCGTGCTCGGCCTCCCCCCGCTCTCCCACGCGGACGACCCCGCCCGCGCCACCGAGGCCGCGCTCCTCCTCCGGGACGAGTTGGAGGACCAGGGCATCCGCTGCCGCATCGGCGTCGCTACGGGACGTGTCTTCGCGGGGACGGTGGGGACGCCTGAGCGACTCGGCTACACGGTCGCCGGTGCCACGGTGAACCGGTCGGCGCGGCTGGCGCAGGCCGCGGGCTCCGGCAGCATCCTCGTCGACGAGCCGACGTGGGCGTCCGCCGGACGGCGCCTCGAGTTCGACTCGGCGGACCCCGTCCACGCCAAGGGGATGGCCGAGCCGGTGCCCGTCTTCCGCCCCCGCGGCGGAGGCACCACCACGTCGCTGCTCATCGCCTGGGACGAGGACTGCGCCGCCACCTTGTTCGGCCGCCAGGAGGCGCGCTGGTCGCTGGGCGCGACGCTGGAGCGGTTCCGGTTCAGCGGAGAAGGCGAGCTCGTGGTCGTGGAGGGGCAACCCGGGATGGGCAAGTCGGCGCTGCTCGCGGAGGCCTCCTTCCGCGCCCGCCGCCAGGGCCTCGAGGTGCTCCGGGCGGCCGGCGATCCCCTCGGTCGGGGCGATCCCGAGACGACGCTGACGGCGAAGGCGCTGCGGTGGGCGCGCCAGGCGGCAGGACCGGTCCTCTTCTGCGACGACGCCGACGGCCTCGACGACGCCGCCCGCGCGGTCCTCCTCCGGCTCCTCGCCGAGGTCCCCACCGTCCACGTCGTCCTCGCCGCGGCGGAGCTCGACGACGCCTTGCACGACGAGCTCCGGGCCACGGCCGGGCGGCGCTCCCAGACCTGGCTCGAGCTGACCGCCTTGGACGAGGCCTCGGCGCGCGACCTGGTCGCGGACGTGCTGGACGTGGCCGTCCTCGACGACGAGGTCGCCACCTACCTCCTCGGTCGCGGCGAGGCGTCGCCCGCCCACCTCCGCCAGGTCACGCGGAGCGCGCTGGAAGGAGGCCTCGTCCTCCGCGAAGGCGGCCGCGTCTACCTCTCGCCCGCCGCCGACGGCCGCGCCGAGCAGGTCCCGACCGAGATGGAGGCCGCCCTCGTCGCCCGCATCGACCGGCTCGACCCCGGGGCCCAGCTGACGGTCAAGGTCGCCAGCGTCCTCGGCGAGACCGTCTCCCCGGCGCGTCTCCGCACCGTCCTCCCCGACGCGGCCGTCCGGGTCCAGCTCGACATCCACCTCGCCGCCCTCCGCGAGGCCCGCCTGCTCCGCTCCGAGCCCGGCCCGGGGGCCACCGTCCAGTGGTCGTTCACCGGGGCGCTGGTGCGGGAGACCGCATACCGGCTGATGGCCGGCGACCTCCGGCGACGCGTCCACGGCCGCGTGGCGCGGCTGCTGGAGCGGAACATCGCCAAGGGGGCGGCCGTCGACCTCCGCGGCCTCGCCCACCACTGGCACGAGGCCGGGGACGACGGCAAGGCTGCGGTCGCCCTGGAGCTCGCGGGGCGGCGGGCGCGCTCCGAGCAGGACTTCGGCGAGGCGGCCGCGGCGTTCGAGCGGGCCGTCGCCCTGCTCCAAGAGGACGACCCCCGCCGGACGGCGATGATGGCCCACCTGCCGGAGGCGTGCATCCTCGCGGGCGAGTCGGGGCGAGGCATCCGGCACGCGACCGCAGCGCTCCGCTCCGTCGGGATCCGCGTGCGCGACGGCGCCGGCTGGAGGGGCGCGCTCGCGGCCGCCGGAGAGGCCGCGCGGTGGCTCATCCAGCGTCTCACCCGGGCCCGGCCCGCCGCCGATCCCCGGGTCCGAGCCGACGCCGCCGTCGCCGCCCGCGTCCTGAGCGACCTGAGCTGGGCGCGGGGGTTCCAACTGGAGCCCGTGGGGGCCGTGTGGGCGGCCCTCCGCGCTCACCGCGCGGCGCTCCGGAGCGGCGGCCCCGACGAGCTCTTCGCCGGCCACTCCACCCTCGCCGCGGTCTGCGCCATGGCCGGCCTGCGGCCCCTGGGACGGCTGCACCTCGACCGGGCGGGGGAGCTGCTCGGCGAGGCCCGGGAGCGCGGTCCCGGGTGCGCGACGATGGCGCTCTTCCCCGCCACCGTGGCCGACTGGGAGGGTGCCCGGGGCCTGCTCCAGCTGAGCCTCGAGGCGCTGGGCGGGGGCCGCTCGCGGACCCTTCACGCGCTGGTGGAGACGACGCTGGGGCGCGCCGAGCGATGCGCGGGCAACCTCGACCGGGCGCTGGAGCTCGCCCGCCGCGGCGCCGAGCCGGTCCCCGCGTCGGGTCCCCCGCTGGCCCGCCTGTGGGGGACGATCGTGGAGGCCGGCGTGCTCCTGGACCTCGGCCGGGTCGAGGAGGCCACCGCGAGGATCGGCGAAGCCACCGCGCTGGAGCGCCGCTGGCGGGACCGCCTCAGCCGCGACGTCGCCTGCTCGGCCGTCGCCTTCCGGGCCATCGCCGCCGCCCTCGACGGTCGGTTCGGGGACGCGTCGAGCTGCCTCGCGCGCCTCGACGGGGTGTCGCTGGAGTTCGCCGACGGGACGCCCTGGTCCCTGGTCCTCGAACCCGTCGCCTTCGCCGGGTTCGCCATCCTCGACGCCTGCGATCGGGCCGAGCCGGACGTCAGCACCGACGCGGTCCCCGACTCCGAGGCCTGCGCCGTCGCGCTGCGCGCCATCAAGCGGGCCGTCGCCGGACTCCGGATGCAGGCCCGCCGCTGGCCCGTCCGGCGCCCCACCGCCGCGCGGTGGCACGGCCGCCTCCTCCTGCACCGGGGCCGCCGCCGCGCCGCCGCGCGCGTCTTCCGCCGGGGTCGCGCCGCCGCCGCCGCGCTCGGCATGCCCTGGGAGGAGGCGGTGCTGACGGCCGAGCTGGCCCGGGTCGCGCCGCCCGCCGAGGCCGTCGGTCTCCTCGACGCCGCCCGCGCGGGCCTCGCCGCCCTCGGAGCGGACCCCGCCCGGGTCCTGGCGCTGCACGCCGCCGCCGAGCCCGCTAGACTCGGCGACCCTTGACGAAGACCGATCTCATCCTCGAAATCGCCGACCGCGCGGGCCTGACCCGGGCCGACGCGCAGCGCGCGCTCGCCGCCACCCTGGACGCCATGACGGACGCGCTGGCGGGTGGGGACAAGGTGACGTTGCCCGGCTTCGGGACGTTCGCGCCGACGCGCACGGCGCCGCGCTCGGGCGTGAACCCACGCACCGGCGCCAAGTGGTCCAAGCCCGAGGCGACGACGGTGAAGTTCCGGATCAGCGCGAAGCTGACCGAGAAGCTCTAGCCCAGAGAGGCGAGCTCCGCGCCGCTGAAGAAGAAGGCGGTCTCGATCGCCGCGTTCTCGAGGCTGTCGCTGCCGTGGCAGGCGTTCCGCTCGATGTTCGTCGCGTACAGCTTGCGGACCGTCCCCTCGGCCGCCTCGGCCGGGTTGGTCGCGCCCATCACCGCGCGGTGGTGCGCCACCGCGTTCTCGCCCTGCAGGACCTGGGCGAAGATCGGCCCCTCGGTCATGAAGGACACGAGGCTTCCGAAGAACGGCCGCTCGCGGTGCACCGCGTAGAACTGCTCGGCCTGCGTCTTCGTCAGGTGGATCTTCTTGATCGCGACGACCTCGAGCCCCGCCTCGCGGAAGTGCTCCAGGATCGCCCACTGCTTCCCGGCGCTGACCGCGTCGGGCTTGATCATCGAAAGGGTGCGCTCGATCGCCATCGTCTCTACCTCTGCCTCTGCCGTTAGGCCATGGCCTGCTCGAGCAGACCGCGCCGCTCCAGCAGGGACTTCATCGTGATCCCAATGTCCGAGGGCGACTCCACGACCGCGATGCCCGCGGCCTCCATCGCCTCCATCTTCCCGGCCGCGGTGCCCTGGCCGCCGGACACGATCGCGCCCGCGTGGCCCATGCGCCGCCCCGGAGGGGCTGTCTGGCCAGCGATGAAGCCGACCACGGGCTTGTCGACGTGCTTCGCGATGTACGCCGCGCCCTCCTCCTCCGCCGAGCCGCCGATCTCGCCGATCATCACGAACCCGAGGGTGTCGTCGTCCTCGGCGAAGAGCTGGATGACGTCGAGGAACGTCGTCCCGATGATCGGGTCGCCGCCGATGCCGACGCACGTCGACTGGCCGATGCCCAGCGCGCTGAGCTGACCCACCGCCTCGTACGTCAGGGTGCCGCTGCGCGAGAGCACGCCGACCTTGCCCGCCCGGTGGATGTGGCCGGGCATGATGCCGAGCTTGCACTGCCCGGGCGTGATGACGCCGGGGCAGTTGGGACCGACGAGGCGCGTGTTCGAGTGCGCCAGCTTGTGCCCGACGGCGACCATGTCGCGCACCGGGATTCCCTCGGTGATGGCGACGGCCAGCGGCAGCTCGGCGTCGATGCACTCCAGGATCGCGTCGGCCGCGAACGGCGGGGGGACGTACACGGCGGACGTGTTGGCGCCCGTGGCGACCACCGCCTGCTCGACGGTGTCGAAGATCGGCACCCCGTGCGCCGACTGCCGGCCGCCCTTGCCCGGGACCACGCCGGCGACGACGTTCGTGCCGTACTCGATCATCTGGCCCGTGTGGAAGCTGCCGTGCTTGCCGGTGATCCCCTGGACGAGGAGCCTCGTGTTGCTGTCGACGAGAATCGCCATGGCTACGCGCTCCTCTCAGCGGCGGCGACGGCCGCCTGGGCGCCGTCGGCCATCGTGTCGGCGGGGATGATGTCCAGCCCCGACTCGGCGAGGATCTGCTTGCCGAGCTCGACGTTGGTCCCCTCGAGACGCACCACAAGGGGCACCTGCAGCCCGACCTCGTTCACCGCGGCGACGACGCCGTTGGCGATCGTGTCGCACTTCATGATGCCGCCGAAGATGTTGACGAAGATCGCCTTCACGGCCGGGTCGGCGGTGATGATCTTGAACGCCGCGCACACCTTCTCGGTGGTCGCGCCGCCGCCGACGTCGAGGAAGTTGGCGGGCTCGCCCCCGAACAGCTTGATGGTGTCCATCGTCGCCATCGCGAGGCCCGCGCCGTTGACCATGCAGCCGACGTTGCCGTCCAGCTTGATGAAGCTCAGACCGTGGCTGCTGGCCTCGATCTCGCTGGGCTCCTCTTCGCTCAGGTCCCGCATCTCGACCACGTCCGGGTGCCGGTACAGCGCGTTGCTGTCGAAGTTGATCTTCGCGTCGAGCGCGAGGACGTTGCCGGCCCCCGTGACGACCAGGGGGTTGATCTCCGCCATCGAGCAGTCGTACTCGACGTACGCGTCGTAGAGCCCCTTGAGGAACTTCACGGCGCTGCGAAGCTGCGTCTTCTCCTTGAGCCCGAGCGCGAACGCGACCTGGCGGCACTGCCAGTCGCCCAGCCCGATCGCCGGGTCGATCCAGACCTTGTGGATCTTCTCGGGCGTCTCCGCGGCGACCGTCTCGATGTCCATGCCGCCCTCGGTGGACGCCATGATCACGATCTGGCCGACCGCGCGGTCGAGCAGCATCCCGAGGTACAGCTCGCGCGCGATGTCGCAGCCCTCCTCGATGTAGAGGCGCTGGACCTCCTTGCCCGCCGGACCCGTCTGGTGCGTGACCAGCTGCATGCCGAGGATCTCGTTGGAGATGCTGCGGACCTCGTCGAGCGAACGGGCCAGCTTGACCCCGCCGCCCTTGCCGCGGCCGCCGGCGTGGATCTGGGCCTTCACCACCCAGAGGTCGCCGCCCAGCTTCTCCGCGCCCGCGACGGCCTCGTCGACCGAGAACGCCACCTCGCCACGCGGCGTCGCGACGCCGAACTTGCGGAGGATCTCCTTGCCCTGGTGCTCGTGGACCTTCATTCAGAACTCCAGCGAGCCGACGAGCGTCTTCACCGCCGCCGCGGACGTGTCGAGCTTGTCCTTCTCGCCGGCGTTCAGCGGGACCTCGATGACGCGCTCGATGCCGCCCGCGCCGATGATGGTGGGGACGCCGAGGTAGAAGCCGGAGTGGCCGTACTCACCGTCGAGGTACGCCGCCGCGGGGAGCACCGTCTTGTCGTCGTGCAGGTACGCCTGGGCCATCTGCACGGCCGCCGCCGCCGGGCTGAAGAAGGCGCTGCCGTTGCCGAGCAGGCCGACGATCTCGCCGCCCGCCTTGCGGGTGCGGTGCACGATCGCGTCGAGCGTCTCGCTGTCGATCAGCTCCGTCACCGGCACCCCGCCGACCGCCGCCGAGGAGATCACGGGGACCATCGTGTCGCCGTGGCCGCCCAGCGTCAGGGCCTGGACGTTGGACACCGACACGTCCAGCGCGTCGGCGAGGAAGTAGCGGAGGCGGGCCGAGTCGAGCACGCCGGCCATCCCGCAGACCTTGTTGGTCGGGAAGCCGGTCACCTGCTGCATCGCGTACACCATCGCGTCGAGCGGGTTGGTGATGACGATGACGAACGCGTCCGGGGCCGCGTCCTTCAGCTTGCCGCCGACGTCCTTGATGATGTTCAGGTTGATGCCGATCAGGTCGTCGCGCGACATGCCCGGCTTGCGGGGGACGCCGGCCGTCACGATGACGACGTCCGCGCCGGCGACGTCCGCGTAGTCGGACGTCCCGATGATCTCGGCGTCGTACCCGTCGATGGCGCGACCCTCGGAGATGTCGAGGGCCTTGCCCTTGGCCTGCCCCTCCATCTTCGGGATGTCGAGCAGCACGACGTCGCCGAGCTGCTTCTGCGCGCACAGCAGGGCCATGATGCCGCCGATCTGGCCGGCACCGATGAGGGCGATCTTGGGACGCTTGTGGAAGTGGGGCATGGGGACTCCTGCCTGGTTCAGTTCATGTTGGCGATGATGGCGTCGCCGAACTCGCTGCACTTCAGCTTCGTCGCGCCCTCCATCAGCCGGTGGAAGTCGTAGGTGACGGTCTTGTTCGCGATCGCGCCCTCGATGCCGTCGACGAGCAGCTGCGCCGCCTCGTCCCAGCCGAGGTAGCGGAACATCATCTCGCCCGAGAGGATCACGGACGACGGGTTGACCTTGTCCTGGCCGGCGTACTTCGGCGCGGTGCCGTGCGTCGCCTCGAAGATGGCCTCGCCCGTCAGGTAGTTGATGTTGGCGCCCGGGGCGATGCCGATGCCGCCGACCATCGCCGCCAGCGCGTCGCTGATGTAGTCGCCGTTGAGGTTCAGCGTCGCGATGATGTCGTACTCGGCGGGGCGCAGGAGGATCTGCTGGAGCATCGCGTCGGCGATGACGTCCTTGACCAGCACCTCGTGGCCGTCCTTCTTGATCACCGTCCACGGCCCGCCGTCGAGCAGCTCGCCGCCGTACTCGGTGCGCGCGACCTCGTAGCCCCAGCTCTTGAAGGCCCCCTCGGTGAACTTCATGATGTTGCCCTTGTGGACGAGCGTGACGCTCCTCCGCTTCTGGGCGAGGGCGTAGTCGATCGCGGACCGGACCAGGCGCGACGTCCCCTCGCGGGAGACCGGCTTGACGCCGATGCCGGACGTGTTCGGGAACCGGATCTTGTCGACCCCCATCTCGTCCTGCAGGAAGGCGATGACCTTCTTGACCTCGGGCGTCCCCTCGGCCCACTCGATGCCCGCGTAGATGTCCTCGGAGTTCTCCCGGAAGATGATCATGTCGACCTTGCCGGGCTCCTTGACGGGGCTCGGGACCCCCTGGAACCAGCGGACGGGGCGGACGCAGGCGTACAGGTCGAGCTTCTGCCGGAGCGCCACGTTGAGGCTCCGGATTCCGCCGCCGACGGGCGTGGTCAGCGGCCCCTTGATCGCGACGAGGTAGTTCCGGATCGCCGTCAGCGTGTCCTGCGGAAGCCACTCACCCCAGGTCTCGTTCGCCTTCTCGCCGGCGAAGACCTCGTACCAGTGGATCTTCCGCTTCCCGCCGTACGCCTTCTCGACGGCCGCGTCGAACACGCGGACGCTCGCGGCCCAGATGTCGGGGCCGATGCCGTCACCCTCGATGAACGGGATGATGGGGTCGTCGGGAACCTGGAGCTTGCCCCCCTCCATCATGATGGGGGTGCCGGAGGTGGGGGGGGAGAACTTCGTCAGCTCCGTCATCGCTTCAGGCCCTTTGGCGCGCGTGGGCGCGGAACCTACATGGGCGGCGGGGGCGGGTCAATGACGGGGGACAGGGGGTCTTCGGGAGGCGGTCGGCGGCCGCGCCCGCTCACCCTCACACAGAGTCGCGAAGGCGCGAAGACACGCGAAGATCCTGGTGATTCGGGTGAGCTTCCCCAACCACAACAACCTTCGCGAACCTTCGCGGCTTCGCGTCTCTGTGTTCCCTGAACGCTCGACGAGGCTCAAGGCCCCCCGAAGATCGACCTAGCCGATGACGTTCCGCAGCGCGTCGACCATGTCCGTCTTCTCCCACGTGAAGCCGTCGCCCTCACGCCCGAAGTGGCCGTACGCGGCGGTCGGCTTGAACACGGGACGGAGGAGCTGCAGGTGCTCGATCAGGCCCGCCGGCTTGAGGGGGAAGATCTCGCGGACCGCCGTCGCGATCGTCTCGTCGCTGACCGTGCCCGTGCCGAACGTGTCGACGAAGACGTTCATCGGGTCGGCCACGCCGATCGCGTAGGCGACCTGGACGAGGCAGCGCTTGGCGAAGCCCGCCGCGACCACGTTCTTCGCGATGTAGCGCGTCATGTAGGCCGCGCTCCGGTCGACCTTGGACGGGTCCTTGCCGCTGAACGCGCCGCCGCCGTGGGCGCCGTGGCCGCCGTACGTGTCGACGATGATCTTCCGCCCCGTCAGGCCCGCGTCGCCCATCGGGCCGCCGACCACGAACCGGCCGGTGGGGTTGATGTGGAACGTCGTCTGGTGGTCGAGCAGCTCCGCCGGCAGCGTCTTCGCGATGACCTCCGCCTGGATCCCCTCGACGAGGTCCGCGTGGGTCACGTGCTCGCTGTGCTGCGAGCTCACCACGACCGCGTCGATCCGGGCGACCTCGTTGTCGCGGTACTCGATCGTGACCTGGCTCTTGCCGTCCGGCCGCAGCCACGGGAGCCGGCCCTCGCGCCGCGCCGCCGTCAGCGCCTCCGTCAGTCGGTGCGACCAGTAGATCGTCGCCGGCATGAGGCTCGGCGTCTCGTCGATCGCGTACCCGAACATCATCCCCTGGTCGCCGGCGCCCTGCTCCTTGTGCAGGCCCTCGCCGGCGGTCACGCCCCGGCTGATGTCGGGGGACTGGGTCTCCAGCGCGTTGATGATCCCGCAGGTGTTCCCGTCGAACCCCTTGTCGCTGTGGTCGTAGCCGATCTCGAGGACCGCCTCGCGGACCAGCTTGTGGAAGTTCGGCCTGGCCTGCGTCGTGATCTCACCGGCGAGCAGGATGAGGCCGGTCTTGATGGCCGTCTCCGACGCGACGCGCGACTTGGGGTCCTCCCGCAGGCAGGCGTCGAGGATGGTGTCGGAGATGACGTCGCACATCTTGTCCGGGTGACCCTCGGTCACGGACTCGGAGGTGAAGAAGAAGTTCTGAGGCATCGGTGTTCCCTGAATGGCCCGGTCCTGGGCCCAAAGTGGCGCGCAATATAGTCGGGGGCCGCGGGACCCGCTACCGCGACCAGGCGACGTCGAGCGGGGCGTCTCCCTTGCCCGTCAGATCGCGCAACGCCTGGCGCATCGCGCCGATGTCCCCGGCGTCGCCGACGAGCACGACCTGGACGGTCCGCTCGGGGGTGTCTTCGAGGTCGGGCTCCTTGACGGACGACGGATCCGGCGGCGCGGGGGGCGGCTCGTCCTCGGGGACCTCGCCCGCCACCGGCCGCGGCGGCTCCTCGGGCGCGTCCGCAGCCGCCGCGGCGGCCTCCGCGGCGTGCTCCGCCTCCCACCTCGCGCGCGCCTCCTGAAGCTCCCGGCGACGCCGCCGGGCGGCCTCCCGCCGGTCCTCGTTCCGCTTCACCGCGTCCAGCGCGGGCTGGAACGGCGGATCCGCGAGGTCGTCGTCCGGGTACGCGTTGGACAGCGCCTCGAGGAAGACGACCATCGCGTCCTCCGGCGCCATCTCGCGGGGCGCCACCTCGGTCAGGTCGATCGCGAACTTGTGGATCCCGGCGAGCGCGATCTTCCCCGCGATCCCCTCCAGCGCCGTCTTGCTGTTCCCCACCGTGCGGTCGTCCCGCTTGCCGAGGCCGACGAGGAAGAGGTGCGTGTAGGGGAGCCGGCCCTGGGTGTGGACGAGCAGCCACTCGCCGCGCTCGCCGGTGAACTTGCTGTCCATCAGCAGCCGCGAGAGGAACCCGCTGAGGCGCCAGTCGGCGCGCGCCGCCACGCCCGTCAGGGGGCGCTGGTCGGCGAACACGACGGCGACCGCGCCGTCCAGCCCGTCGAGCTTCGCCGGGTGCCCCGTCTCGAACGTGACCTGGAGCTTCACACCCGGCCCAGGTTCTTGGCGACGCGGTCCAGCACGCCGTTGATGAACGACGACGACTCGGTCGTCCCGAACCGCTTGCCCAGCTCGATCGCCTCGTTGATGGTCACCGTCGGGGGGACGTCGTCCATCGCCAGCAGCTCGTAGGTGCCGACGCGGAGGATGTTCCGGTCGACGTAGCTCATGCGGGTGACCTTCCAGTTGATCGACGCCGCCCCGAGGAGGTCGTCGATCTCGACCAGCCGCTCGCGGACGCCGCGGATCAGCGCGCCCGCGAACTCGACCACCTCGGGATCGTTCGGCTCGGCCTCCCACCACAGGCGGAGGGCTTCTTCCACGTCCCCGGCGTGGAGGTCGAGCTGGTACAGCACCTGGAGTGCCTGTTCGCGTGCGAGTCGTCGGCTCATCTCAGTCGGCCTGCGCGATCCCCGTGAGGAGGTTCACCATGTCGAGGGCAGCCTCCGCCGCCTCGACCCCCTTGTTCGTCGGGCCGGTCTGGCCCAGCTTGCCGGCCTCGGCCGCGTCGTGACCGCCCGCCAACGGCGCAGAACGGTACTCCGCCTGAGCGAGCGTGTCGCACGTCAGGAGCCCAAAGCTGATCGGCGTCCCCGTCTGGAGCGTCAGCTGGAGCACGCCGTGGTTGGCGAAGTCGCAGACGTAGTCGAAGTGCGGCGTGCCCCCGCGGATGACGCAGCCGACCGCGACGACCGCGTCGTAGCGCGCCGTCGTGAGCAGCGACTGGACCGTCAGGGGGAGCTCGATCGCGCCCGGGCACCAGGCCACGTCCACGCGCCCGCCCGCGCCCTCCAGGGTCCGGATCGCGCCGTCGACGAGGTTCGTGACCACCGACTCGTTGAACCGGGACGCCGCGATCGCGAAGCGCCGGCCCGCCGCGACGGGCTTGGGGGCGATCGTCCGCGCCATCAGCCGCGGCCGCCGTCCAGGACGGAGAGCTCGGCCACGGTCGTCCCGGGGGCACTGGGGACCTTGATCCGCTCGACGACCTCGATGCCGTACCCCTCGACGCCGGGGAGCCGCCGATCGCTGTTCGTGAGCAGCCGGATCTGCACGACGCCGAGCTCGCGGAGGACCTGCGCGCCGAGGCCGTAGTCGCGGATCGCGATGGGGTACGGGTCGGCCAGCCGCTTCTCCTCGGGGATCGTCCCCTCGACCTCCTCGGCCACCGACTTCAGCTGCCGGACCACCGTGTCGGGGTCGAAGGGGCGGAGGATGTAGAGGACGACGCCCCGCTCGTGGCCGCCGAGGACGCGCATGGCCCGCGCCAGCACCGGCCCGCCGTCGCGCCGGAACGCGCCGAGGGCGTCGCTCCAGAAGTTGCTGCTCGTCACCCGGACGGGCGTCGGCTGCTCGGGGTCGAGCTCGCCCTTCACCAGCGCGAGGTACTGGAGGTCGTTGACGTGGTTCCGGAAGACGTGGGCCGTCACCTCGCCCATCTCGTCGGTCTGGAGGGTCGCCTTGGCGACGCAGTGGACCAGCGTCTCCTCGCGCAGCCGCCACGCGATGAGGTCGGCCACCGTCAGCATCCGGAGGCGGTGCGTCGTCGCGAACTCGATCAGCTCGGGGAGGCGGGACATCGTCCCGTCCTCGTTCATGATCTCGCAGATCACGCCCGCCGGCTTGCACCCGGAGAGGCGGGCGAGGTCGACGCTCCCCTCGGTCTGCCCCGCGCGCACGAGGACGCCGCCCTCGCGGGCCCGCAGGGGGAACACGTGTCCCGGGGAGACGAGGTCGTCGGGGCCGGACTCGTCGTCGGCGGCGACCTCGATCGTCCGCGCCCGGTCGGCCGCGCTGATGCCCGTGCTGACGCCCGTCCGCGCCTCGATGCTGATCGTGAACGCCGTGCCGTACGGCGACGCGTTCTCGCGCACCATCATCGGGATGCCGAGCTTGTCGATGCGGGCCGGCATCATCGGCATGCAGATCAGCCCGCGCCCGTGCAGGGCCATGAAGTTGATCGCCTCGGGGGTCACCTTGTCGGCCGCCATCACGAGGTCGCCCTCGTTCTCGCGGTCCTCGTCGTCCACGAGGATGACCATGCGGCCGGCCTGGATCTCCTCGATCGCGAGGGCCACGCGCTGGACGGGATCGGACGGGAACGGCTGGAAGTCGGTGGTCATGACGGCCGGACTGTCGCCGCAGGCCCCGGACCTGTCAAGGAAACACGGAGGACGTCAGCACATACGTGTGGTCGGCCCCGCTGCCGCCGTCCGCCGCCAGGACCCGGAGGTAGAACTGCGTCCCCTCCCCCGCCGGCGGCGCCGTCCACACCAGGCGCGAGTCGGTGGTGTCGAAGGCGAGGTCGTCGTTCGCGGTCAGGACCTCGCTCTCCACGTTCAGCAGCTCGATGAACGTGTTGGTGGGGGCGCCCGTCCGGTGGGCCCACGTCTCGAACGTGTAGATGCTGTTCGGGACCGGGCTGAACATGAACACGTCGCCGTCGTTCGGAGACGAGATGAGCCCGCACCCGGTGTCGCCGGGGACCAGCGCGTCGGCGTTGCTGAGCAGCCCGTTCTCCTCCGTCTCCACGAAGTCGCAGGTCAGGTCCGGGGCGACCACCTCGATCGCGCCGCGGGCGATGAGGAGACCGGTCGGATCGGTCACCTGGACGTCGACCACGCCCAGCTCCTGGAGCGGGGCGGTGACGTATGCCGTGCCCGTGGTGGGGGTCGACGCCTCCAGCCCGGCGAGCGTTCCGGCGACGAGCACGGACGCGCCCGGCGGGAACACCGCCCCCTCCAGCGCGATCCCGAACTCCGTCGAGCCGTACTCCACCGGGCCCGGGGCCGTGACGAAGCCGACGCCCGGGGGGAGGACGTCCACCGAGAACTCGAGCGACCGGGAGCTGACGAGGAGGAGGTCGCGGCCGTCCTCCAACGGGAGCGCGTCGCGGGACGCCCGGTACAGGATCATCGACGCGACGCCGGAGTCGAGGAACGAGCTCGGGAAGTCGAGCGGATCGATCGACACCGCGCCGGCGTCGTCCAACGGCCAGGCGGCTGCGGGGAGCCCCTTGGCCCCGAGCATGAACAGCTCCCCGGCGCACCCCCCGCACAGCTCGATCGTCGCCTCCAGCTCCAGCATCTGGGGGACGAAGACCGTCTCGGCGACGCGGCGGGAGACCTCGAAGACCGGCTCGTCGAGGAGCGGGGGACCGAGCCACTCCCCGCCGAAGGGGGCGTCCGCGTCCACGATCAGCTGCCAGCGCTCGCCCTCGGGGGACGTCGTGGGGGAGCCGTGCCACAGCAGCCCGAAGTCGGCGAGCGCGAGGGGCGCGGGGTCCGTCATCACGACCGAGTTGGCGGGGACCGGGGCGATCTCGTACTCCAGCGGCTCCTCGACGACGCGCGGCTCGGTCGCGTCGGGCGCCACGATGGGGACGCTGAGCCCCGAGAACGCCTGCTGCAGCAGCGCCTCCTCGGCGCTCGGGGCGAGGCGGACGTCGCTCAGGACGGCCGCCACGAACCGCGTGTAGGCGAGCTGTTCGGCGGAGTCCGCGACGTGGAACTGCCCGATCGCGTCGGCGTCCAGAGAGACCGGGGAGGCCGTGTCGTCGTCGTCGTCGGGGCCGGTCGCGTCGTCGTCATCCGGACCGCTCGCGTCGTCGTCATCCGGACCGCTCGCGTCGTCGTCGTCGGAGCCGGTCGCGTCGTCGTCGTCGGACGTCGCGTCGTCGTCGTCTTCGGGCACCCAGTGGAGGCAGCCGGTCGCCGCGAGGGCGGCGGCGGCGGCGAGGAGGAGAAGCGCGCGGGGCCTCAGCTCAGCCCCCGATCTGCCCCACGAGGAACGCGACGATGAACGCGAAGAGGA
>CAYFOA010000199.1:0-15129 GCA_964344575.1 uncultured Rickettsiales bacterium
ACGAAGCAGACAGGGCGATCGTCAACAGGGGAATCTGGAGTAGATCAACAGGCTGTTAGCCGGTGGGAGTCGGAGGCATAGTGTTGGCATGCACGAAGCCGCCTTCGACCTTGGGCGGGATGCCGCATAACGACCTCAGAGCCGTCGAATCCGTCGGCTCTGAGGTCGTTCTCGATCACTTACCCGACGTTCTGGTCCCACCGGCCCAACTTCCTCTTGACCTCGGTCGCCTCCTCCTCCACCTTCGCCGCCAACCCACCGGCCTTCCCGGAAGGCCCCATGCCCAAGGAACGACGCGCCCCGACTGCGCCCCTGTCCGACAAGCTGATCCCGCGCTACGAGCAGGAGCTCCGGCTCCGGAACTACTCGCCGGCGACCATCAAGACCTACCGCAACTGCCTGCGCCAGTTCGCTCGCTGGGCCGCGCCCACCGCCCCTCGCGACGTCAGCCCCCAACGGGTGCGCGCGTTCCTTCTCGAGATCTTCGACGCGGGCTGCTCCCGGTCGCTCGTCGACCAGTACGTCTCCGCACTCAAGTTCCTCTACGTGCAGCTCTACGACCGAGCGGACTTCGACATCCCTCGCCCCCGTCGCGAATCGAAGCTCCCCACCGTCCCGACCCGCGACGAGGTGCTGCGGATGGCCGACTCCACCGTCAACCGCAAGCACCGGCTCGCCATCCTCCTCATGTACGCCGCCGGGCTTCGCGTGTCCGAGGTCGTCCGCCTCCGCGTCCGGGACGTCGACCTTGACCGCCTCCTCGTCGAGGTCCGCGGGGGCAAGGGTCGCAAGGACCGCTTGACCCTCCTCTCCGACGCCCTCGTTCCCGAGCTTCGGACCTTCTGCCGCAGCCGCGCCGACGACGCCTGGCTCCTCCCCTCCGCACAGGGCGGCAAGCTCAGCACCCGGACCCTCCAACGAGTCGTCCGCGCCGCCGCCGAACGCGCCCGCGTCCGCGGCCGTGTCACCTGCCACAGCCTCCGCCACGCCTTCGCCACCCACCTCCTCGAGGCCGGCACCGACCTCCGCTACATCCAGGTCCTCCTCGGACACCGGAGCGTCAACACCACCGCCCGCTACACCCACATGCGCGACCCTCGCTCCATCCGCCTCCGGAGCCCCCTTTGAGCTGATGCTCCGTTCTCGACCTCGCTGGCGTGCGACAGCAGCGCCCCGCCCTGCGGCGCTCCCCCTCACCTGAGGTACCCTCCCGCCTCCATGACCCAGGCCGACCTGTTCGTTCGCTCGCGGTGGCAGCAGCTCGCCGCGCAGATCTCCGAGCACAACCACAACTACTACGTCCTCGATCGGCCCACGATCAGCGATCGCGAGTACGACCGGCTCTTCCGCGAGCTCCAGGATCTCGAGGCCGCCCACCCCGAGCTCGCCACCGCCGACTCCCCCACCCACCGGGTCGGCGGGGCGCCGCTGGACGGGCTCACCAAGGTCGCCCACCCCACCCCCATGCTCAGCCTCGCGAACTCGTACGACGCCGACGAGATCCGCGAGTTCGAGGAGCGCATCCGCCGCATGCTCGGCGAGGCCGCTCCCGCCACCATCACCTACCTCGTCGAACCCAAGCTCGACGGCATCGCCATGGAGCTCATCTACACCGACGGCACCCTCACCCAGGCCATCACCCGCGGCGACGGGACCGTCGGGCAGGACGTCACGAACAACGTCCGCACCATCCGCAACGTCCCCCTCCGCCTCCGCGGCCCCCAGCCCCCCGCCCGCATCGCCGTCCGCGGCGAGGTCGTCATGACCAAGGACGGCTTCCAACAGCTCAACCGCGACCGCGCCGCCGCCGGCCTCGAGACCTACGTCAACGCCCGCAACTCCACCGGCGGCCTCGTCCGGAACCTCGACCCCAAGCAGGCCGCCGCCGCGCCCCTCCGCTTCTACTGCCACTCCGCCGGCGTCGTCGAAGGCGCCGAGGTCGCCGGCCAGGCCGCCTTCCTCGAGCTCGCGCGCGCACACGGCTTCCAGGTCGCCGACGGCATCGCCCTGTGCCTCGGCATCGACCGCGCCATCGCCCACCTCGACGTCATCGAAGGCATGCGCGCCGCCTACCCCTACGACATCGACGGCGCCGTCCTCAAGGTCGACGACGTCGACCTCCAGCAGCGCCTCGGCTTCGTCAGCCGCGCCCCCCGCTGGGCCATCGCCTACAAGTACGCCGCCGAGCAGGCCGAGACGAACCTCCTCGCCATCGAGATCCAGGTCGGGAGGACCGGCGTCCTCACCCCCGTCGCGCGGCTGGAGCCCGTCTTCGTCGGCGGCGTCAACGTCTCCAACGCCACCCTCCACAACCGCGAGGAGCTCGAGCGCAAGGACATCCGCCCCGGCGACCGCGTCGTCATCCAGCGCGCCGGCGACGTCATCCCCCAGGTCGTCCGCTCCCTCCCCGAACACCGCACCGGCGACCCCGCCCCCTTCACCTTCCCCACGACCTGCCCCGCCTGCGGCACCGAGACCGTCCAGCCCGAAGGCGAGGCCGCCGTCCGCTGCCCCAACCAGGTCGGCTGCCCCGCCCAGGTGCGGACCGGCATCCAGCACTTCGTCTCCCGCCACGCCATGGACATCGACGGCCTCGGCACCAAGCTCGTCGAGCAGCTCCTCGACGAGGAGTTCATCGCCGACGCCGCCGACCTCTTCACGCTCGCCGAACACCGCGCCGGACTCCTCCTCATGGAGCGCATGGCCGAGACCAAGGTCGACAACCTGCTGCGCGCCATCGACGACGCCAAGTCCCGCGCCAGCCACCGGATCCTCTTCGGGCTCGGCATCCGCCACGTCGGCGAGACCGTCGCCAAGAAGGTCATGCAGCACTTCGTCAGCTTCCAGGCGCTGCAGGACGCCGGCGAGGAGGCGCTCGCCGAAGCCGACGAGGTGGGCCCGATCGTGGCGCAGTCCATCGCCTCCTGGTTCGCCCACGAAGGCAACGCCGAGCTCATCCGGAAGCTCCGGGCGGCGGGCGTGCAGTTCCCCGACGCCGAGGTCGTCGAGGCGCCCGCCGAGGGTCCGTTCGCGGGCAAGACCGTCGTCGTCACCGGTACGCTGGAGTCCATGGGACGCAAGGAGGCCCAGGCCGCCGTCGAAGCCGCCGGGGGCAAGGCGTCCGGCTCCGTCAGCGCGCGGACCGACTACCTCGTCGCCGGCGCCAAGGCCGGCAGCAAGCTGAAGAAGGCGCAGGACCTCGGGGTCGAGGTGCTCGACGAGGCGGCCTTCCGGGCGATGCTCGGATGAGGCGGGCGCTCGCGGCGGCGGCGACGGTCCTCACCGCGCTCGTCGCCCTGGCCGCCTGCCCCGGGGAGTCCGAGGGCGACTTCGACGGCGACGGCGTCCGCGACTCGGCCGACTGCGACGCCGCCGACCCCACCGTCTACCCCGGCGCCCCCGACGCCTACGGGGACGGCACCGATTCCAACTGCGACGGCGCCGACGGGATCGACAGCGACGGCGACGGCTTCGTCCAGCAGACCGGCGACTGCGACGACCTCGACGCTACCGTCCACCCCGACGCCGAGGAGATCCCCGGCAACGGCAAGGACGACGACTGCGACGGCGTCACCGACGAGGAAGGCGACGACGACGACAGCGGGGACGACGACGACGCGGCCGGCGACGACGACGACGATGACGACGCGGCCGGGGACGACGACGACAGCACCGCCTGGGAGTGCGAGCCCGACGACTACGCCGGCCACACCTACTGGTTCTGCCGGATGTACCTCACCGGCGCCGACGCCCAGGCGGCCTGCGCGTCGTTCGGCGCGGACCTCGTCACCATCTCGAGCTTCGAGGAGAACGACTTCGTCGCCACCACCGCCGAACTGATCGCGCCCGTCGGCTACGTCACCTGGATCGGGCTCAACGACCTCGAGGAGGAGGGCGAGTGGGAGTGGTACTCCGGCGCCGCCTCGGACTTCCGCAACTGGCCTGGAGTGCGGGAACAACGACGAGGTCCACCCGTTCACCTGCGAGGCCGACTGACCGCCACGGGTTTGCAACGTCCGATCGGCGCACCCTCGGCTACCCTGCCGCGGTCATGCGCCACGAACCGCTCCTCCTCGCCGTCCTCCTCGCCCTGCTGACCGGCTGCTACGGCGTCCTCGGACCGTCCCCCGCGCGCGACGACGACGACGCGGCCGACGACGACGACGCGTCCGGGGACGACGACGACGACGACGCGTCCGGGGACGACGACGACGCGACCGACGACGACGACGACGACGACGCGTCCGACGACGACGACGACACCTCCCCGCCGAACCCCGACGACATCGACGGCGACACGATCCTCAACGAGGACGAGGGGAGCGGCGACCGGGACGGGGACGGGACCGACAACGTCGAGGACCTCGACAGCGACGGCGACGGCATCCCCGACGAGACCGAGGCCGGCGACCACGACCCCAACACGCCCCCCGTCGACACCGACGGCGACGGCGCCCCCGACTTCCTCGACGACGACTCCGACGGCGACGGCGTGCCCGACTCCGACGAGGTCGGCGACGACCCCGACGACCCCACGGACTCCGACGGCGACGGCTTCCCCGACTTCCTCGACGAGGACTCGGACAACGACGGCATCCCCGACGGCGAGGATCTCGACCCCGCCAACAACGACTCCGACGGCGACGGCTTCTCCGACCTCGCCGAGACGCTGGCGGGCACGGATCCCAACGACGCCAGCGACTACATCACCGGCTTCTACGCCGAGCTCACCCCCCGCGCGACGACCACCATCCAGGTCCCGTTCACGCCGGAGATCGAGCAGGCGGACGTGCTCTTCGTCCTCGACACGACCTGCTCGATGGCGCTCACGCTGAACGACATGGCGTCCAACTTCAGCGACGTCGTCAGCGGGATCTCGATCCCCAACATCGCCTACGGGGTGGCGTCGTTCGACGACTTCGCGACGGGCGACTTCGGCAACGCGGGGACGGACCTGCCGTTCATCCTCGAGCAGCAGATCACGACCGACACGTCCGCCGTGCAGAGCGCGCTGAGCAGCCTGAGCCTGCACGACGGCGCCGACGCTCCGGAGTCGTCGATGGAGGCGCTGTACCAGGCCGCCACCGGGGTCGGGCACGACCTCGACTGCGACGGGAACCTCGACACCTCGACCGACGTGCCGCCGTTCATCGCCGGGGCGGGGGACGCGTTCGGCGGCGGCGTGTCGGGGACGTACGACGCGGGCACCCCGGGCGGCGGGAACATCGGCGGCGTCGGCTTCCGGAGCGGCTCGGTCCCGATCATCGCCTACGCCACCGACAACAACATGCGCGACCCCGACAACGGCTACGCCGTCCCCTCGGCGTGCCCGACCCCGGCCGGGGAGTCCGACGTCGCCGCCGCGCTGAACGCGATCTCGGCGAAGCTCATCGCCGTCGAGGCGAGCTTCTTCGGCTTCCCGCTGCCCGGCGGCCCGACCGCGCAGATGGAGGACCTCGCCGCGCTGACGGGGAGCGAGGCGGACCTCGACGGCAACGGCACCCCCGACCCGCTCGTCTTCAACGGCACCGGCAGCGCGACGGTCTCCAACGTCATCGCGGGCATCGGCGGCCTCGCCGGCGGCGGCGTGTTCGACCTCACCCTCGAGGTGGACGACGACCCCTACGACTTCGTCACCGACATCTCCCCCGCCGTCGTCCCCGACGCCCCGGTCGGCGTGGAGGTGATCTTCGACCTCACGCTCTACCCCGACGTCCCCGTGGGGAGCAGCGACCAGGTGTTCATCTTCGACATGAGCGTCATCGGTGACGGCATCACGACCCTGGCGACGTGGGAGCTGGTGATCCTGGTGACGGCGGGCTGAGCGCCTCGTCGACGAACGGACGCGGGCGGCTCGATCGGCACCGTCAGAGCTGCAACCCGTAGACCTCGCACGCCCCCGAGTTCAGCACCGTCTCGTCCGCCAGCGTCTCCGTCTCCGTCGTCAGGGGGACGTTGCCGTCGAAGCTGAGGTCGCTCTCGGCGAACCCCAGCATCACGCACATCTCCTGGTCGCCGATCCCGAAGCCGACCGCCGCGTCGCGCGGGTTGTCGTGGTCGCAGCTGAACCGGAACCCCGTCGCCCCCATCGCGCCCAGGTCGATCGGCGTCTCGAACGTGTGCCCCAGCGGCTCCCCGTACGCGTCCTCGATCTCGAACAGCGCCTCCCCGTCGTGCTCCCCCCCGCTGACCTCCAGCCGGAACGCGCTCCCCAGCGCGTGGTAGTGCGGGAGGACGTAGTGGAGCGTCAGGTCCAGCGGCTCCCCGAGCACCTCCTGGTGCGCCGCCTCGACGTCGCAGTCGCCTTGATGCTTCGCGACCGACCGCGCCGGGATCTGCAGGTCGCTGTAGTTGAACCGGAAGGGCGCCAGCGGCGCCGTCACCTCGTCCGCGTCCAGCACCCCGAGCTGCACCCGCAGCCCCGTCGTCACCGGCTCGTCGCTGTAGTTCAGCAGGTGCGACCACGAGATCACCCGCGCCCGCGCCCCCACCTCCACCGCCGCCCCCGCCACGAACCGCTGCACCTCCCCCTCCGTCTGCGTCGACTGCGCGTACAGCACCCCGCCCGCCACGGCCGCGCCCAGCTCCGTGAACGCCATGTCGCTGCAGTCCCAGAACCCGTCCGGCAGGTCCCACAGCTCGTCCGGCACCCAGAACCAGTTCGCGTGGTGGAAGTAGCCGTCGTTCGCCGTCGCCACCGAGTTCACCCAGATCGGCTCCGGGTTGTTCAACGTCCACGACATGCACTGGTCACCCAGCTCCGCGTGCGGCAGCAGCGTCGTGGTGCCGAAGTCGTGCTCGATGCACGTCCCCTCGCACGGCGGTAGCGGCGTCGGCTCGACCTCGTCGGGGATGAGCGCGTCGCACCCCGCGAGCAGGACGACCAGGCTGAGGATCCGGACCTTCATGAGCCTCCCAGGGGCTCCGTGCCGCGAGCAGCGTACCAGCGTAGGCTGCCCGCCATGCGCTGGATTCCGCCGCTGCTCGCGCTCCTCCTCGCGACCCCCGCCGCCGCCGCCGACGTCCTCGCCGTCGTCCCCTTCGCCGCCCACACCGACCGCGAGGACCTCGCCGTCCTCGGCCCCGCCCTCGCCGACATGCTGACCACCGATCTGACCGGCGCCGACGGCGTCACCCTCGTCGAGCGGGCGCGCCTCGACGCCGTCCTCGCCGAGCTCGATCTCCAGCAGTCGGACTTCGTCGACCCCGCCTCCGCCGTCGCCGTCGGCAAGGGCGTCGGCGCGACGCAGGTCGTCACCGGCGGGCTCACCGTCGCCGGCGACCAGCTCCGGCTCGACGCCCGCGTCATCGACGTCGCCACCGGCACCGTCGCCCACGCCGTCGAGGCCACCGGCACCGTCGACGCCGTCTTCGTCCTCGAGCGCGATCTCGCCCGCCAGATCCTCGACGCCCTCGGCGCCGAGCGGTCCGGCCTCGGCGCCGGCTGGGCCACCGAGGAGCCGCTCATCTGGGGCTACAAGCTGTCCACCGGCCGGGCTCGCGCGCTGGACGGGTCCGCCGGCGGGGACGGCGTCGGCCTGCTCGTCGAGAAGACCGGCATGTACCCCCCGGGCACGATCTGGATCGACGGCGTCGCCGCGGGCCAGCCCAAGAAGCGGTCCCCCGTCGAGGCCGGCCTCCGCCCCGGCACCCACGAGATCACGTGGACGCGGGACAAGGGAGGCCACGTCGTGAAGTGCTTCGGCACGCTCACCGTCGAGGCCAACCGGAAGATCAAGACCGGCGACCTCTGCGACGCCCTCGCGTCCGGCGTCTCCCCCTACGGCTCCGCGCTCCGCGGCGCGCTCCTGACCTTCGACGTCGCCGGTGAGGTGAAGCCGTCCGTCAAGATCGACGGCAAGGACCGCGTCCTCTTCAACTGGTCCGACGCGGTCAACCTCGCCCCCGGCAAGCACCGCGTGCTGCTCACCGAAGGCGAGTGGGTCGAGAACGAAGACGGCCGCAAGCGCCACGTCGAACACACCGTCTGCCACGGCGAGGTGACGCTGGAGCCGGGGGAGCGGGCCGCCGTCCTCGTCTCCGAGAACGGCTGCTCCGGCCTGGACGAATCGGGGAGCTACTCCCGCTGAGCTACATGGACGTCGAGTCGTCGTCGTCCGGGGACGCGTCGTCGTCGTCGCCGACGCTGTCGTCGTCGTCGCTGTAGTCCGCCCGGTCCGGGGGCGGGCAGGCGGTGACGGCGGCGAGGCCGAAGACCCCCAGCAGGAACGCGATCAAGAGCTTCGTACGCATGATGTCGGTCTCCTCTCCTAGTAGGCCGGCTCGGGCTCGATGGGGGCGCTGCCGGGGGACGGCAGCAGGAACGTCACGTCGAGGCGGCTGAAGAAGCTGTCGCCGTCCTCCAGCTCCATCAGCGCGCCGCCGACCGTCGCGTCGATGAGCACGTGGTCGAACGCCAGCCCGAGCCCGCCCGAGGCGGACAGGGAGCCGGGCCCGTTGAGCGTCGTGCCGCGGTCGCGCTGGAAGTCGCCGTCGCTGTCGGACTGGTCGAGGCCGCCGCCCGCGTACGACGAGAACATCCCCGCCCGCACGCTGCCGCGGATGACCAGCGGGCCGACCGGGCGCGCCTCGGCGCCGATGGACGCGACCGGCGCGCGGAGGTTGACGAAGCTCCCCGACGTCGTCAGGTTCGCCGTGTCCTCCTCGCTGTTGTCGAAGCTCGTCGTGCCGTAGTCCATGTCGAGGGACAGCGTGCCCACCGCGGTGAAGTGGTCCGACGGCGCGAACTCGACGCCCACCCCCGCCGTGGCGCCGAGCGTGCCCAGCGTCAGGACGTCGTCCTCGATGGCGAGGTCGGCCGTCCGGTCGTTCGTGTACGGCTGGCCGGACGCGTACCCCAGCGCGAACCCGGGGATGACCGACAGCGTGTCCGTCGCGGCGATCGTCGCGCGGAAGCCGCCGCCGATGCTGCCGTAGTTGCGGACGCCGCTGACGTTGTCGACCGCGGGCGGGTCGTCGGGGTACGTCGCGCCGGCGGCGAAGTTGTCCTCCCACGCCGTGCCGAGGCCGCCGCGGAGCCAGAACTCGGGGGTCACCGCGTCGCCCGGGATGACGGCCCCGCCGCCGAAGCTGACGTAGTTGCTCGCGCGCGTCTGGGAGACGATGGAGAACTCCTCGTCGCCGGTCCGGACCTCGGTCTCGGTGTGCGACCGGCCGAACGCCGCGTAGACGCCGCCGCCGACCTGGACGCTGCCGAAGTCCCCGCCCACGAGGATGTCGACGGGCAGGAAGAGCGGCGCCGACGTGCCCGAGGTGAAGTTGAACGCGCCCCCTGCGCCGCCCGCCATCATCGTCAGGCCGAGGCCCGCCATGGGGCCCTGGTCGATGCTGTACAGCGTCGGCGGGCGGGCGAGGTAGACGCCCACGTTGGCCGAGCCGAGCGTCACGATGCCGCCGCCGGTGGGGCGGAGCTGGAAGTGGTTCGTGTCGTCGCCCGGGTCCGGCGGGGACGCCGTCAGCACGCCGAAGGTGACGTGGATCTCGTTCCCGTAGTTGTTCACCTGGGCGGGGTTCAGGAAGACGTTCGTCATGTCCGTGACGAACAGGCTGTTGCGGCCGTTGGCGGGGTCTCCGGCGAGACCGTCGACGCGGGCCGGGCCGGCGAACACCGTCGCCGGGAGCGCCAGGATCAGCGCGCTGATGATCGCGAATTGTCGCATTTCACACCCTCCTCGACCCCGATCTTAGAGGAGGTGTCTCAGGATTGGCAGTTTTTACCGGGAACGACGTCCTTCGATCGTGCTCAGTTGGGGAGGATGACGAGGACCAGATCGTGCTCCGCGAGGATCGCGCCGCCGGTGGTCGTGACGTACATCGGGAACACGAACACCTGGTCCCACGCCTCCTGCGTCACGCCCGGGAAGACGGTGACGTCGAAGCTGACCTCGCTGCCCACGGGGACGTCCTCGTGGACCTCGGGGAGGATGCTGCTGACGAAGTTGTGGGGGTCGTCGTCGACCGTCAGGATCAGGTCGAACAGCCCGCCCCCGGACAGCGCCTCGATGCCGTCGAGCACGAAGTCCGCCGAGCTGGACGACGTCCCCGTGAACACCAGCGGCTCGGGGGAGCCGTTGCCGTCGAGGTCGGCGAGCGAGCCGGTGGCGTTGGCGAGGTTGTTCATCTGGGGGATGGGCGTGCCGTTCGTGCCGACGGCGATGAGCTTGCCCCCGAGGGCGTTGACGGCGGCGATGACGTCGTTGCTGCCGGCGGGGTCGGAGCAGCCGGGGGGCGTCTCGTAGCCGGCGTCGGGGTCCCGCATGAGGTTGTCGGTCGTGTAGACGATGATCGGGACGGAGCCGCTCCGGAAGCCGCCGCCGCCGGCCTGGCCGGTGCCCGAGACGGCGGCGCTGTAGGCGCCCGGCACGCCGCCTCCGAACGCGTCGCTCCCGCTGGGCAAGAACGGGACGACGTCGGTGCTGGAGTCGTAGCTGTTGTCGCAGTCCTGGTCGTAGCCGACCCCCGTGGCCGCCTGGTACAGCGCCTCCATCGACGACTCGGGGGCGTCGGCGCCGTCCTTGACGGCCAGCGCGGACAGGGCGGACTGGACCTGGCCGTAGTTGGACGTCACCTGCTGGCGGAGGATGAAGGGCTTGTCGCCGGCGTCGGGGTTGCCCATCGCGCTGAACCAGCCGCCGTAGGCGTAGTCCTCGAACTCGGCCACGCCGATGGAGACGTCGGGGATGGTCATGCCGCTGACGACGGAGCTGAAGTTGGCCGCCATCGTGTTGAGCGTGCCCGTCATCGAGCAGGTGGAGTCGAGGACGAAGAGGACGTCCGCCTGGAGGATCTCGGGGCGGAAGGGGACGGTGATGGTGGCGTCGGTGCGGGCGGCGAGCTCGGCGTAGTAGCCGTCGATGCCGCTGCCGGGGTCCGCGGGGTTGCTCCCCCAGGTCTGCTCGGCGAGGTCGGAGTAGCCGTCGCCGTCGGTGTCGCGGTCGTAGGGGTCCAGGCCCTGGGCGACCTCGGCGTCGTCGCGGATGCCGTCGTTGTCGGAGTCGGAGTCCTCGAAGTCGTACCAGCCGTCGCCGTCGGAGTCGTTGGGATTGCCGGGGTTGCCGGCCTCGACGGAGTCGGCGATGCCGTCGTTGTCGGAGTCGTGGTCGAGGTAGCTGGGGATGCCGTCGCCGTCGGGGTCGTCGGCGCCCTCGAACTCGTCGGGGACGCCGTCGCCGTCGGCGTCTTCGTCGAGGTGGTCGGGGGTGCCGTCGCCGTCGTGGTCGGGGGGCGCGCCGGGGGAGCCGTCGATCTCGGTGACGTCGTCGATCCCGTCGCCGTCGTCGTCGAGGTCGGCGGCGTCGTGGATCCCGTCGCCGTCGGTGTCGCTGTTCCCCTCCTGGGCGTCGGGGATGCCGTTGCCGTCGGAGTCGTCGTCGAGGTAGTCGGGGGTGCCGTCGCCGTCGCTGTCGACCGGCGGCGTGTTCAGGTCGCCGTCGCCGGCCTCCTCGGCGTCGGGGATGCCGTCGTTGTCGGAGTCCTGGTCCTGGTAGTCGTGGATCCCGTCGCCGTCGGTGTCGCCGGTCCCCTCGTGCTCGTCGAGGATGCCGTCGCCGTCGTTGTCGACGGTGTACTCCGGCGCGTCGGGGACGCCGTCGCCGTCGGTGTCGACGAGCTCGTCGGTGCCGCCGCCGGGGATCGGCTGGTTGCCGTCGACGATGGCGCCGTAGCAGCCGGGCAGGAGCAGGAGCGCGCAGACGACGGCGGACGCGGTCGTGGACCTCATGGCGGCACCTCCGACGCGGCGGCAGCTCCCTCGCCGGCGCGTGATCCCAGTCGAGCGGGACGATGTTGCGGCGGAGTTGAGCCGAGGTGCTCTTTCGCTACAGGTCGACGTCGGCGGCGTCCCGGGGGGCGACCTTGAACTGCTCGAACGTGTAGTTGAACAGGCCGGTGACGGAGTCCACCGTCTGGCCGACCGAGAGGCCCTCGTCGCTCATGTCGTGCATCTGGTCGTCGACCACGATCGTCCCCGTGCCGTCGGAGGCCTCCCACTCCTCGTTGGTGTCGGACGAGGGGACGACGGTGACGGTGAGGTCGTTCACGCGGACGAGGACGCCCTCCCACTCCTCGGCGCCGGACAGCTCTGCGGCCGTGAGGACCTCCGGGGCGGGGACGGAGCCGCTGCCGCCGATGCCCACGGTGCCGTCCGAGGCGTTGATCTCGGTGAGGTCGTAGTACTCCTCGACGACGCCGCCGATGGAGACGAGGTCGCCGCGCGCCGTGCCGTGGCCCTCGCCGCTGTACACCCACAGCCCGCTGCAGGTGCCGCCGTCGGGCTCCATGACCCAGAAGCCGAGGTCGCGGACGGCGACGACGACGACGTCCTCGACGATGACGTCGCCGATCGTGTCGCCCGCCTGGATGGCGTAGAGGGAGTCGTCGGGGGAGGGGTCGTAGTCCTCGCAGGACTGGGCGGGGGCCGCGTCGTCGTCGTCTCCGGCCGCGTCGTCGTCGTCTCCGGCTGCGTCGTCGTCGTCTCCGGCCGCGTCGTCGTCGTCGTCTCCGGCCGCGTCGTCGTCGTCTCCGGCCGCGTCGTCGTCGTCGGACGCCGAGTCGTCGTCGTCGTCGTCGGGGCGCGGGCCGCTCCGGACGACGTTGCACCCCGTGGCGAGGAGGCCGAGGGCGAGGACCAGGATCAGGAGGAGGTGCCGAGTCATGGCGGCGCATCTAGCACGCGCGATGTGGCGGAGGCGCGACGGTTTGATGGCGTTTTGGGACCGGGAGGGTCAGTCGCCCGCGGGGAGGACCCAGCGGTCGATCAGGAAGCCCTCGGCGGGGGCCTGCTGCGCGTCGTCGGGGCTGCCCGAGCCAGCGCCGGGGGGGATCCAGCCCGCGGGGACGTTCCCGAAGACGCGCCGCGGGGGCTGCATCGGCTGGCGGCGGGGGTCGTCCTCGAGGGCCAGGCCGGGCGCGTAGGTGAGGGCCTCGAGGGTGAGGCCGCCCCGGCCGTCGGCGTGGTGGCAGGTCAGGCAGAAGGCGTTCGAGGACGAGTCCGGGCGGGGGACGCCGTGCTGCAGCGGACCCTCGGGGAAGAGGACGGCGTCGCGCACGCCCGTCAGCCCGTCGGGCAGGTTGGCGAGGTGGGCGCCGTAGTCGACCTCGTGGTCGAGGAAGCAGACGTAGGCCGCGTCGCCTCCGGAGCCCGCCGCGGAGGCGACCTCGGCGTGCGCCCAGTCGGGGTACGCGGACGCGACCGAGGCCCAGCCGCCGGCGCCGTCGCCGACCCGGGCGAGCGTGCCCCCGGCGTGGTTGCAGGCGACCTCGACGTCCACGTCGTGGGCGAGGACGACGAGGTCGTCGATCCAGCCGCGGAAGCCCCACGCGACGTCCCCCGCCTGGCCCACCACGAAGTCCCCCGCCGTCATCTGGAAGAGGGGCGCGTCGGCCTCGAAGCGGTCCACGGCGAGGCCGTTGACGAGCGTCGTCAGCGTCCTTCCGCCGTCCGTCACGCGCCAGCCGAGGTGGACCCAGCCCGCCGCGGGGGCGACGTCCGCGGTGTCGACCTCGTGCTCGAGGACGTCGTCGCGGGTGACCTGGATCGACGACCGCCCCGCCAGCCGGACGCCCGTGCCGTCGGGGAAGCGGAGCAGGTAGTGGACCTCGTCTTCGGCCGACCGCGCGTCCACGTAGACGCCGAGGTACCAGTCGGTCGCGGCGACGTCGCGCGGCTGGGCGGGGACGTCGTAGACGACCTCGTTGTAGCCGGACAGCCAGAACCCGCGCCCCCGGACGCCGCCCAGCGCGACCGGCTCGACCCGCGCCGTGCCCGCCTCGACGAGCCCGTACGCGGGGACGCTCCAGCGCAGCGAGGTGGCCCCGTTCTGGAGGTGGATGGCCTCGTCGTCGTCGGGGTAGAGCTCGTAGATGGCGGCGATGAGGGCGCCGTCCAGCTCGCGCACCTGGCCGTTGCGGTGGTGCGGGATCGACAGCGAGCGCCCCTCCTCGTCGAACAGCTGGGTGATGGACGCTTGCATGTTCGAGACGATGAAGGCGTTGGGGTCGAGGAGGTCGTCGAAGGCGATCTCGTCGGTGGCGACGCCCGTGCTCATCACCCAGACGACGTCGCGGGGGGTGACGGGCTGTCCGGACGGCGTCCACGTGACGAGGTTCTGGAGGGAGTCGAGGATGTTGGCGTTGTGGGTGTAGCCGTCGGGGTAGGGGCCGTCGCCGCGGAAGGACTCGATGAAGCGGCCGCTGCCGAAGCGGACCTCGTGGGGGGAGTCGGTCTCGTCGCGGTACAGCTCGACGAGGTGGTGCGTCTCGGGGCTGACGCCGACGGCCCAGTCGATGTTGTTGATCATGCCGTCGAGGTGGACGAACTTGCCGTGGGTCCAGAGGCCGGCGACGAGGAAGCCGCGGTCCCAGTCGACGTTCTCGGCGTAGTCGTCGCAGCCTTCGTGGACGCAGCGCCGCGGGTAGCGGGTCTCGGACTGCTCCTCGATGCGGCCGTGGACGCCGGTCATGAAGACGTTGGCCCCCTCGCGGTCGACCCACGGGTAGGTGCCGCCGACGTCCTCGCCGTCCTCGATGAGGTTCCCCTCGGTGTCGCGGAAGGGGTACGCGGCGAGGCCGTAGGTGCCGATCATGGCGGGGTCGTAGGGGGCGTGGGACAGGGGGTGGAAGTCCATCCAGCCGGTCACGTCGCAGGGGGCCGCGTCCGGCGGGAGGACGGAGTAGGCGAGGTCGTAGGGGCGGGTGAACTCCTCGCCCGTCTCGGGGTTCGTCCAGGAGCGGGGGAAGCGGCCGAGGCGGCCGGTGAGGAGGCGTCCGTCGACGGTGACGGCGGGCTCGGTCCACTCGGCGGTGGTGGGGATGACGGCGCCGGCGACCGACGCGCCGAGGTCGACGGCGACGAGCTGCGCGGCGGGGGTCTTGGGGCCGGCGACCTCGACGGTGGCGGGGGTTCCCCAGATCTGGGTGGTGAAGCCGTCCGAGGTCGAGCTGATGACGGTGATGTCGTAGCAGTCGTGGAGGCCGTCGTCGCCGCAGGGGTAGGGGTTGGGCTGCTCGCCGTCGACGGGGAACTCACCCGTGGGGTCGCAGATGGCGTGGTGGCCGAGGCGGGAGACGCCGGGCTCCAGGGCGGGGGGGAAGTCGACGCGGAGGGCGAGG
>CAYFOA010000200.1:0-6631 GCA_964344575.1 uncultured Rickettsiales bacterium
ACGACGACGACGACGACGACGACGACGCGACGTCGGACGACGACGACGACTCCACCGCCTCCGACGACGACGACGGCGCCGGGGACGACGACGACGACAGCGCCCCCGACGACGACGACGACACCACCCCCGAGCCCCCCGCCGACTGGGACGGCGACGGCGCCGACGAGACGGTCGACTGCGACGACAGCGACCCGGACAACTTCCCCGGCAACCCCGAGGTCTGCGACGCCCGCGACAACGACTGCTCCGGGATCGCGGACGACGGCGGCGTCTGCCCCTGCCCGGTCGCGTACTGGCCCGACGACCTCCACCCCTACATGTACTGCGCGGAGCAGACGACGTGGTGGGACGCCCAGGCCGCGTGCCAGCTCCACGGCTACGAGCTGGTGACGTTCGACAGCCAGGCCGAGCTCGACGAGGTCACCACCGTCGCCATCTCGTACGCCACCGACAACCCCTGGTGGATCGGCTTCGCGGACGAGCTCGTGGAGGGGAGCTGGGGCTGGGTCGACGGCTCCCCCGCGACGTACCTCAACTGGTGCGGCGGCGAGCCCAACAACTCGCACGGCGGCGAGTGCGTGGCGGAGTCGGCGGAGGACTGCGGGATGCTGAACTGGGGGGAGGGCGGCTGCTGGAACGACTACCCCTGCTCCTGCTTCACGATCTACCGCATCTGCGAGGGGCTCTCGGAGCTTCGTCCGGACTTGGACTAACATCGTCCGACCCACCGCTGGGGAGGAGGACTCGCATGGCGCGCATCGTGGTCATGTACGGCACCAAGCACGAGCAGACGATCGGTCTGGACGTGCCCAACCTGTTGATCGGGCGCGGCGACGACACCGGCCTGCAGGTGAGCAACCAGACCGTCAGCCGGCATCACTGCCGCGTCGAGCTGGACGGCAACCGGCACGTCCTCGTCGACCTCGACTCGACCTCGGGGACGTTCCTCAACGGGAACAAGATCGACCGCCCGGTGACGCTCCAGCACCGGGACAAGATCGAGCTCGGGAAGCACACGCTGATCTACGAGCGGGACGCGGTGGAGACGGGCAACGCCCCGATCCTCGACGAGTCGGCGGACGAGTCGGACGCGGGGGCCTCGCAGAGCGGCTCGGGGACGGACTTCTGGGCGGCCGGACTGAAGGAGTCGGGCTTCCAGGCGGACGGCCCCGGGAGCAGCGGCGGCATGCCCGCGGCGGACGGCGACTCGGCGCCCTGGGAGCAGCCCAAGAAGCCGGCCAGCGAGCTCGCGGCGGAGAAGCGGCAGGCCCAGGCGGACAACTACGCGGGGACGATGCTCGCCTCCGAAGGCGAGATGAAGCGCATCCGGGAGACGCTCCTGAAGCAGCAGAAGCCTCACCTCGCGGTGGTGGTGAAGGGCGACCGCCAGATCGTCCCCATGGAGGTGGACACGATCACGGTCGGCTACTACGACGGCGCCGACTTCCGGCTCGAGGGCTCCCGGTTCTTCGGCAAGAAGCAGTTCCTCATCACGGCCTCGGGGAAGGCGTGGATGGTCAAGCCGGGCTCGATGTTCGCGAAGGTCCACCTCAAGGGGAAGCGCATCAAGGGGCCGGAGCTGCTGACGGGCGGTGAGGTGATCCAGGCGGCGGGGCTGAAGTTCAAGTTCAACAAGGGCGAGTGATGGACAAGAAGCTGCTGAAGGTCCGCGGTCGCGACTTGAGCGTGGCCGAGCTGCTGGGCGGGATGGGGGCGGTCGGCGCGTCCGACCTGTTCCTCAAGACGGGCTCCCAGGTCAAGTTCAAGATCGAGGGACGCGTCGCCACCTTCCACAGCGACATCATCACCCGCGAGGTGATGGAGCACGTGATCGGCTGCTTCCTCGGGGAGGACGAGCGGGCGCGGTTCGCGACCCGGATGGTGGCGGACACGGTCCACGCGACGGAGCACGCCCGGTACCGCGTCCACCTCGCCTACGGGCAGACGGGGCCGTACGCGGCGATCCGGGTCATCGGCACGGACATCCTCCCGTTCCCGAAGCTGGGGCTGCCGGCGCAGACGCAGGAGAAGCTGCTGGAGATGCGGCGCGGCCTGATGATCGTCTGCGGGACGACGGACGCGGGCAAGACGGTGACGTGCACGTCGATGCTGGAGCACCTCAACCAGACGCAGCAGAAGGCGATCCTGACGCTGGAGGATCCGGTCGAGTACGTCCTGATGGACAAGCAGAGCCTGGTCATCCAGCGCGAAGTCGGCGCGCACGTGCCGACGTTCGTGGACGGGATCAAGTCGGCGCTGCGGGAGAACCTGGACGTCATCTTCGTGGGCGAGGTCCGCGACCCGGAGACGATCGAGCAGTCGCTCCGGGCGGCGGAGATGGGCCACCTGGTGCTGACGTCGCTGCACGCGGAGGATCCGATCGCGGCGATCACGCGGCTCATCGGGAGCTTCCCCGACAACGCGCAGCCCCGGATCCGGCGGGCGCTCGCGTCGACGCTGGTGGGGGTCCTCTACCAGCGCCTCCTGCCCCGCACGACGGGCGGCCGGGTGCCGTGCGTGGAGACACTGTGGGTGAACACGGCGGTCCGGACGATCCTCCGAACGGGCGACCTGACGAAGCTCGCCAGCTACGTCGGCAAGCAGACCGGCGGGATCGGCTACCGCGACTACCTCGCGACGCTCGGCCGCAACAAGGTCATCACCGCCGAGGTGCAGGACATGGAGACGGCGCGGCTGAACGCCGGCGGCTGACCGGCGGCCGACATGCTCTTGACAGCATATGCTGTTGACCACATGCTACGTCCGTGGTCGACGTCATCGTCACGGACGACTTCCGCCGGTGGTACCTCGACCTGACGCAGTCCGACGCCTCTGCGGTCGCCCGCGTGGTGGGGCCTGCTGGAGGTGAAGGGCGTGACGCTGGGCTTCCCGTGCTCGAGCGCGATCGAAGGCAGCGGCATCGCCTTGCGCGAGCTGCGGGTCCAGTCGGGCGGTCGGCCGCTGCGGGTCTTCTACGCCTTCGATCCGAAGCGTCAGGCGGTGCTGTTGCTCGGCGGAGACAAGACGGGCGACGACCGGTTCTACGAGACCCACGTGCCCAGGGCCGAGCGGCTCTGGACGGAGTACCTCGCCGAGATCGAGGCGGAGGACTCCAGGGAGAGCGAGTCATGACCACCCACCGTTGGGACGACGTCCGCCGCGAGAAGCTGTCCGACGAGGAGATCGCCGAGGTCGACCGGGCTGTAGCAGACGAACTGCTGGAGATGGACCTCCGCGCAGTTCGCGAGTTGCTGGGCTTGACCCAGGAGCAGGTCGCCGAGCTGGCGGCGATGACGCAGTCGGAAGTGTCGAGGATGGAACGGCGAAGCGACCACCGAATCTCGACCCTCCGACGGGTCGTGGAGTCGCTCGGAGGAGAGCTCGAGGTGGTCGCCAACTTCGGCGACAAGCGGGTACGCCTGCGAGCGGCCGGCTGAGGATCCCAGTCCTCCCGGCCGGAGCGGCGCTGCGCGGGTGACTCAATACCCGATGATGGTCAACTCGTAGGGCATGGCGATCCGTGCGTGGCCGAAGACCGCGTCCGCCACGTCGCAGCCCTTCTCGTAGTCGCGGCTCTCGACCTCCCGGCCGGAGGACCCTCCCAGCCCAGCCCGGTCAGGTCCTCCCGAAGAACAGCCAGCACTCCGTCGCTATCCAGCCCCTTTGCCAGGGTCTCGGTTGCAATGTGGTCTTCGTGGACCCGGAACACTCCGACGACGTCATCCACGAAGGCTGCGGGACGGACCGTCCTCGGGAAGCTCGAGCACCGAATTGTGCACATGGACCGCAGACTACTCGTCCCCTTTGAGGCTATCGGACGAAGATCAGGATGTTGTCGTCGGTGATGACGCCGGACGAGTAGTTGCCCCAGGTCTTCTCGTAGATCGACGTCGAGTAGCCGCGGTCGCCCATGCCGCCGGCCCACGCGACCATCACGCAGCAGGGGTTGACGGCGTCGAGGGCGCCGATGCGCGCGTTCTCGGCGCCGGGGTGGGCGTCGTACCAGGCCTCGTTGGGGTCGGAGCAGTTCAGCCCCATCGGCGAGGTCCAGCCGCCGCCGAGGCGGGTCTCGGTGACGCTCGCGAAGTCGGAGCTGCACGTGCCCACGGCGGGGACGTCGCTGAAGATCGCGGACAGCGTGTCCTGAACGTCGAGATCCTCGCCCAGGAAGTAGGCGCCGTCGTTCTTGTACGCGATGCGGACGTCGGAGACCGTCATCTCGGACCACGTACGGTACTTCGCGGAGACGGTGAGGTCGTCGTCGAAGGTCGCGATCTCGTCGGGGTTGAGGGTGCCGGTGCCCTCCCAGGCGCTCACCCACTCGGTGTCGTAGAACGGGGCGCTGTGGCCGCCGAAGAAGGGGTCGTCCGTGTCGTCGAGGTTGGCGGCGAGGGTCCAGCCGCCGCCGTCGTTGGTCATGTCGCAGAAGATCTCGAACGGCGTGCCCGTGCTGCCGGGGTCGATCCAATAGATGTCGTCGGCGGCGGAGTTGTCCTGGTCGAGGATGTCGTCGCAGTCCACGCCCGGGCAGTCGGGGCCGCTGCCGGGGGAGCCGTCGTCGGCGTCGCCGTCGCAGTCGTTGTCGATCCCGTCGCACAGCTCCGGGGCGCCGAGGTAGACGGTGTCCTCGCCGTCGTCGCAGTCCCCCTCGCAGCCGGTCTGCCCGTCGCCGTCGCTGTCGTCGAAGTCGCCCTCGGAGACGGTGTCGCAGTCCTCGTCGACGCCGCTGCACTCGACCTCCGCCGCGCCCGGGTTGATCGCCGCGTCGAGGTCGTCGCAGTCGTCGTCGGTGGCGGAGTAGCCGGCGGGCTGGACGCAGGCCTCGATCGTGAACGAGGTGCCGCCGTAGGAGTCCCCGTCGGCGTCGCCGTAGAACGTGGACGTGTCGGTGGCGCCGGCGGTGGGGTCGCCGTCGCAGTCCAGATCCGTGGTGTCGTCGCAGTCCTCGTCGGCGGACGGCCCGATCGCGCTGTCGGCGGGGGCGCAGTCGCCCTCGCACTCGGCTGCCCCGTCGCCGTCGCCGTCGAGCTCGTCGGCGGGGACGGTGGTGTCGCAGTCGTTGTCGGCGCCGTCGCAGGCCTCGGGGGCGCCGGGGTAGGTGGCGGGGTCGAGGTCGTCGCAGTCGGTGGCGGACGCCGCGTCGGTGTAGCCGTCCGGCTGCTCGCAGGCGACCACCGTCAGGTCCGTGCCGCCGTAGCTGTCGCCGTCGGCGTCGCCGTACCAGGTGTCGCCGTCGGCGGCGCCGAGCGTCGTGTCGCCGTCGCAGTTCAGATCGGTGGTGTCGTCGCAGTCCTCGGACGCGGCGGGGTGGACGCCGGAGTCGCCGTCGTCGCAGTCCCCGTCGCAGTCGGAGACCCCGTCGCCGTCGTCGTCGACGCCGTCGGTGGAGCTGTCGGTGTCGTCGCAGTCGCCTTCGCACTCGGCGGTGCCGTCGCCGTCGTCGTCGGTCTCGTCGGCGGGGACGGCGGTGTCGCAGTCGTTGTCGAGGCCGTCGCAGAGCTCGGGGAGGCCGGGGGCGGAGGTGTCGTCGGCGTCGTCGCAGTCGCCGGCGCAGGCCGCGACCCCGTCGCCGTCGCCGTCGGCTTCGTCGGTGGGGACGGCGGTGTCGCAGTCGTTGTCGGCGCCGTCGCAGAGCTCGGGGGCGCCGGGGAAGGTGGTGGCGTCGAGGTCGTCGCAGTCGGTGGCGGACGCGAGGTCGGTGTAGCCGTCGGGCTGCTCGCAGGCGACGGTGGTCAGGTCGGTGCCGCCGAAGCCGTCGCCGTCGGCGTCGCCGTACCAGGTGTCGCCGTCGGTGGCGCCGAGGGTGGGGTCGCCGTCGCAGTCGAGGTCGGAGACATCGTCGCAGTCCTCGACGGCGCCGGGGAAGGTGTCGGCGTCGGCGTCGTCGCAGTCGCCGGCGCAGACCCGGACCCCGTCGCCGTCGGCGTCGGCCTCGTCGGCGGGGACGCCGTCGGCGCAGTCGTTGTCGAACCCGTCGCAGGCTTCGGGGAGGTCGGGGGCGACGGAGTCGTCGGCGTCGTCGCAGTCGCCGTCGCAGGCGGCGATGCCGTCGGCGTCGACGTCGAGCTCGTCGAGGGGGACGACGCCGTCGCAGTTGTTGTCGGCGCCGTCGCATGCCTCGGCGGCCTCGGGGTGGGTGCCGGCGTCGTCGTCGTCGCAGTCGCCGGCGCAGGGCGCGGAGCCGTCCCCGTCGCTGTCGGCCTCGTCGGCGGGGACGAGGTCGTCGCAGTCGTTGTCGACCCCGTCGCAGGCCTCGACGGCGCCGGGGAAGGTGGCGGGGTCGGAGTCGTCGCAGTCCTCCGAAGCGGGGAAGCCGTCCCCGTCGGCGTCGGCGGAGGCGGAGTCGTCGTCGTCGGCGTCCGCGCCGCTGTCGTCGTCATCGCCGGCGGAGTCGTCGTCGTCGGACGTGATGTCGTCGTCGTCGGGGCTGACGTCGTCGTCGTCAGCCAGCGTGGCGTCGTCGTCGTCGCCGGGCTCGGGGCAGCCGGCGAGCAGGAGGAAGGATGCGAACAGGACGGAAAGGCGCAGAGTCATGGAACCCCCTCAGGCTGGACAGCCATTCTCGGCGGGGGCGGGGGCGAAGCTCAAGGGCAAGCCAGGGCGGGAGGGCTCACGCCCAGGAGAAGCG
>CAYFOA010000200.1:6641-15115 GCA_964344575.1 uncultured Rickettsiales bacterium
CATAGCGTCCTCCTCACTCGAACCTCAACGGCAACCCGAAGATCGCCCCGTCCGGGAGGTCGTGGGCAGGGAAGGGGGCGTACGTCATCACCCTCGCCACGCAGTCCGCGAACCCGCTGTCCCCCGTCCCGTCCGCGAGCACCTCCGCCGCCGCCACCCGGCCGTCGCAGCCGACCGTCAGCTCCAGCTGCACCGTCCCGCTCACCGCCCGCCCCTCCCGGCAGCGGAGCGTCTGGCGCTGGAAGCCGCGCACCGCCGACCCGATCTGATCCGCCGACAGCCCCGCCGAGCCGCCCATCGAGAAGCCGTCGTCGTCCGCCGCCCCTTCGCTCGCCGCCGTCCCCCGGCACGCCTTCGCCTCCGGCATCCGCAGCGCCGGCCCGCTCCCCCCCCCCGGGGGACGCACCTCCAGCGGCATCGTCGCGTCCACCAACCGGTCCTCCTCCCCCGCCGGGAGCAGCGACAGCGACAGCTCCGCCGCCCCCTCCTCCTTCGGGCACGGGACGTCGAACTCCACCTCGTGGCTCCCTGCCTCCCGCTCCACCCGGATCGACTCCTGACCCACCCACCGGCCGTCCTGCACCAGGTCCCACTCCGCCTGCAGCCGCGCCGCCGTCCCCAGCGGGACCCCGCCCACGTCGAACCCCAGCGTCGCCTGCACCGACGACCCGATCCGGCAGATCCCGTCCGACGTGTAGAAGTCCAGGATCGCCAGCTGCACCGCCCCGTCGTGCACGGCCGCGCCGGACGCCTCGACCGCCCCCGAGGCCCCGTCGTCGTCGCCGACCGTCGCCGGTCCGCCGCCCCCGCCGCCCGACGACCCCCGCGCCCCCCACCGGTCCCCGGACGACGACGAGCGCGCCGCCACCGCCTCCGCCCCGCCCGACGCCCGCTCCAGCGAGAACGTCACCGGCAGCTCCGCCGCGTCCGTCGTGAACGCCAGCGTCCACGCCGGCTGCCGCTTCCCCTGCTTCAGCGACGGCTCGAACCGCCGCAGCCACCCCGCCAGGTCCTCCCGGTCCACCCGCGCCGTCGCCGCCACCCGCTCGTCCACCAGCCCCTCCCGCTCCGCCGCCGGCAACGCCACCATCCGGTGCGGCAGCGGCCCCCGCGACGCCCGCTCCAACCCGCGCAGCTTCTGCTTCGCCCCCCACGACCGCGCCAGCTCCGCCGCCTCCTCCGTCGTCAGCGGCTTCTTTCCTACCGCCGTCGCGTCCCCCGCCTTCCACCGCTGCAGCCACCCCCGCAGGAACCACAGGTCCGACCCCGACCCGTCCCGCAGGAACGGCAGCTCCCCCGCGTGCACCGCCCGCGCGAACGCGTCCCCGTCCACCTCCAGCCACGCCGCCGCCTCGTCCGCCGTCATCAGCAGCGGCGTGTAGAACGCCACCACCCCGACGACCGCCGCGTGCTCCTCCCCGTCCAGGTCCACCGCCACCGGCGCCGCCAGCGACGCGTACCGGGTGGGGTGCCGGACCGCCCGCTCCGCCACCGTCCAGTGCCCCGGCGCCTGCGCCAGCGTCGCCGCCGCCCCCTCCTCGAACGACACCGCCGGACGCGTGACGCGGACGCTCCGCAGGAGCTCCGACAGCCCGCTCAACCGGCGCGGGAACGTGTCCATCGGACCCAGCGGCAGCTCCGCGCTCCCCGCCAGGTCCCACAGCGCCGGCGCGTGCTCCGGACCCACCTCGCCCGCGAAGATCGTCAGCGCCCCCGCCCCGTCGTCGGGCAGCGGCCGGAGCGGCACCGGCGGCGGCCCCGACCGCCCCAGCGCGCGCGGCCACGACGGCAGGAACAGCCCCCGCATCACGCGCTCCGCTCCCTCCGGCGCCCGCCCCACCTCGACCCCGCTCAGGAACCGGCCCCGGTTCGGCTCCGGACTGTTCAGCAGCGCCGTCCCCTGGCGGCCGTCGTTGATCAGCGGCGGCATCCACACCGCGAGGACGCCCTTGCCCCGACCGTCCGGCAGCTCGACGTGGAGCAGCCCCCCGCTGACGTCCGGCCCCGCCCGCCCGATCGTCGGCGGCAGGAACGACGCCCACGTCCGGAACTGCGACGGCGGCTTGGCCAGCGCCTCGGCCAGCTCCGGCGCCACGTCCTCGTCCCACTCCGCCCGCGACGGCGCCACGAGGATCCAGAGCGACTCCAGCGACCGGAACGACCGCAGCGACGACAGCTCGACCCGCGACAGCCCCCGCTCCATCGTCACGGCGTCCTGGTCGCGGACCTGCGTCCCCGTGAACGTCGCCCCGATCAGCAGCGGCAGCGCCAGCGCCCCCAGCAGCAGCCTCGTCCCGCGCGCCCTCACGTGCCCAAGCCTACCTACGCGCCCTACTGCGCCGCGAGGTACTCCTCGGTGAGCACGTACCGCTCGTCCATCCCCTCCGCCGTCGTGTTGATGACGAGCGTGTCGTTGTCGATCTCCGGGATGTCCCAGCTGGACCAGAGGCACTGGTAGCGGAGCGACCCGCGGGGGTGGGGGAGCCAGACGGCGATGTTGTACGACTGCTGGATGGTGTCGCCGCCGTCGCTGAACGTCGTCGGCGCCCACGACCGGGCGATCATCGCGCGGCCCCGGTCGTCCGGGAGGTCCACCCAGACGTACGACTTCGTCACCTCGTACCAGAGGTCCACGACGATGTTCTGGCGGTGGATCGAGTCGTGCGTGTCGACGCGGTCGCACGTCCCGTCCACGAAGCAGGCGACGTCGCTGAGGAACTCCCGGTCGTAGGCCACCGACGACTCCGTCTCGATCGGCGTCTGGTCGGCGAGCGCGACGAGCGCCGCGTGGTCCGCCACCCGGTAGTCGCTGACCGACGCCACCGCCACCGGGAGCTGGTCCCGGGGGTCCCCGGGGACGTCGACGTCGTGCAGATCGTCCCCCTCCAGCAGCGGCGGCGACCACTCCCGCCCGTCCCGCGGATCGGTGACCTCGAACGCGTCCCAGTCGACGCCGTCGAGGCCGAGCAGCACGTCGTTCAGGGTGACGAGCCCGTCCGCGACGACGTCCTCGCCGGTCTCGTACTGCGCGAAGAGGAAGAGGGAGAGATCGCCCAGATCGGAGGGCGCCTCGGGCGGCGGCGCGCAGGCCGCGAGCGACGCGAGGAGGAGGACGAACAGAGACTGACGGACCATGAGGGCCTCCCGAACCCTCCGTGCGCCGCGATTCTGGATCACCGGGCGGCGACCGGCAAGGTACAGTTCGCCCCGCACGGAGCGGACCGACCGAGTTCGCCATGACATCCATCAGCGTGACCGCCGACCGCGCCCCCGTCTCCACGGTCCTCAAGGCCGCCGCCCCCTGGGTCGTCTCGGTCGCCATCTGCGTGGCCGTCGGCCTCGGCACCGACCTGCGCGCCGTGGGCGACGCAATCGGTCGCGGCAACTACGCCGTCTTCGCCACCGGCCTCTTCGGCTTCCTCGTCGCCGGCCTCGTCCTCGACACCGCCTTCTTCGCCCTCTGCTTCCGGTGGATCGCCGGGGTCGGCCGCTTCAGCGAGCTGATCCGCGTCCGCGCCGCCAGCGAGCTCCTCATGGTCGTGTCGGTCTTCGCCGGCCTCGGCGGCCTCGCGGTGTGGGCCCGCGGCCGCTACGGCATCTCCTGGCAGAAGGCCACCGGCGCCATGCTCGTCGACCTCCTCACCGACGTCGGCGCCCTCGGCGCCCTCGCCCTCGCCGGCCTCCTCCTCGTCCCCGCCGGCGCCCTCCCCGCGAACACCCCGCTCGACGCCATCGGCTCGTTCGCCCGCGGCACCCTCGGCTTCTACGTCGTCTGCGTCGCCGCCGCCCGGCTCTGGCGCTACCTCCCCGACCGCTTCCACTACGGCTCGCCGCTGCAGGTCTTCACCGGGCTGGAGCTGCACCAGTTCGCCGCGCTCCTCGGCCTCAAGCTCCTCAAGAACCTCGCCATGGGCCTCTTCGTCGCCGCCGGCCTGATCGCGTTCGGCCTCGCCGTCCCCGTCGTCGCGGGCGTCGGCTTCACCCAGGTCGCGCTGCTCGTCCGCGGCCTCCCCGTCACCGCCTTCGGGATCGGCGCCGACCAGCTCAGCTTCCCGCTCTTGTTCGGCGCCTGGGACGACCCCGCGGGGCAGGTGCTGGCGTTCAGCGTCGTCTACACGTTCGGCCTCTTCGTGGGCCGCGCGGTCATCGGCCTCCCGTTCGTGGGGCGCGCCATGGAGGAGATGCGGGGCACGGGGTAGCATCGCGCCCGTGCGAACCGTCGACGTCTCCAAGCTGACCCCCGTCCGGCAGGACGACATCATCGTCTTCGTGCGGCTCGCCCGCGCGCTCGTCACGAACCTCCGCGTCTATCCCGAGGGCCACTCGATCGTCCAGAACGTCGCCGGCCGCGTGGGCGAGCGGATCGTCAAGACGCAGGAGAACGCCAAGGAGCTCCTCGTCGGCGCCGACACGTCGCTCCTGACCGTCAACAACGACTCCATCTACAAGGCCTGCGACGAGCAGGGGTTCAGCATCGAGCTGGCCTCGTGGCTCCGCGAGCGGGGCGTGGAGAACCTCTTCCTCCAGGAGGGGGCGACATCCGACGAGGTCCTCCGCCTCTTCGGCTGGCTGCACCGCACCGAGCCCCGCGACGCGCGCGCCGCCGTGGCCGACGGGGCGCCGCGGGAGCTGGAGTTGAAGAAGGTCGAGGTCAACGTCTCGGCCGCCAAGGAGACCGTCGACCTCCGCAAGCAGCTGGAGACGATGGACCTGACGCCGTTCCTGATGCAGACCGGCATCCAGCCCACCCTCGACGAGGACATCGACTGGACCCAGACCGACCTCGGCCGGATGGCCAAGGAGGGGAAGCTGGACGACCTCGTCGACGGCGCGCGGATGGAGGCGTTCGTCGACAAGTACTTCACCGAGCGGTTCAACGCCGAGCACTTCGCCGCGGCCCGGCTCGCCCCCGCCGACATCGACCAGATCCTGGAGCGCCTCCACGAGGACCTCCAGCCGGTGCAGTCCCCCGACCTCGACGCCACCATCGCCGAGAAGGCGGCCGAGGCGGTCGCGCAGATGATGCCGGACATGGTCGGCAACTACCTCGCCACCGAGCTCCCCACCGGCGACGGCCCCGCGGGCCGGGTCCGCGTCGGCGTCCTCGAGCAGCTCAGCGCCGACACCGACAAGCAGGGCCACGTCCTCGGCCAGCTGTCGACCCACCTCGGCTCGGCGACCGACGCGTCCCGCGGGCTCGGCTGCCTCCACGCGATGGAGTCGCTCGTCCCCCAGGCGCTGTCCGCGGGGGACCGGAGCGCGGCCTTCGAGGCGGTCGGGACCATCGCCCTGAGCACGCTGCCGGGCAAGCCCGAGGAGCTCCGGTCGCGGGCGAAGATGTCGCTCCGCTACCTCGCCAGCCCCGAGCTCGTCGGCAACCTGCTGCACCAGCTCCAGACGGCGCCGCCGAACGAGCGCCAGCACATGCGCGACCTCCTCCGCGTCCTCGGCCCCTACGCCGTCCCGACGCTGATGGAGGAGATGCGGTCGTCGATGCGGCGGGGCGTGCGGGACGAGTTGCAGGACGTCCTCGTCAACGTCGGCCGCCGCGCGCTGATGGACGGCGAGGACCCGACGGTCGTCCTCGACCCGCTCTTCCGCGAGCTCGACAACCACGCCCACAACCCCTGGTACTTCACCCGCAACGTGGTCGCGATCCTCGGCGAGCTGGGGGGGCGCGGGTTCCAGGACAAGCTCCTCGCGCTGGTCGGGGACGGCGTCGACCCGCGGATCCGGGCGGAGGCGACGCGGGCGCTCATCCGGACGAACACCGACGCTGCCCGGGCCGCCATCAGCAAGGCCGCGTTCGGCGGCGGGCTCGACGGACCGGGCCTCGCCGTGGCCGTCCCCTACCTCGTCCGGACGGACACCCAGGCGACGCTGGACAAGCTCGCGGCGCTGCTCGGCGACAAGGACGTCAGCGACGACGTGGCCGACGCCGTCCTCTGCGGGCTCGCGCTGGACATGGACGACAAGGTGCTGCCGCTGCTGCGTCGGGTGCTCACCGAGCGGTCGGGGCTCCTGAAGCGGCCGTCGTTCCCCGAGAACGTCCGGCTCGCGGCGCTGGACGCCCTCGGCCTCGTCTCCGGAATGGAGGCGCAGGCGCTGCTCCGGACGGCGATCGAGGACAAGAACCAGGCCATCCGCCGGCGCGGCACCGAGGTCGCCGCCCGGAACCGCGACGAGTTCGCCACGCGCGTCCGCGAGAAGCTCTCGCTGAGCGGCTGACGGGGAGGGACACCGCGTGCCGCGCAAGCGCCTGGACGACTTCGTCGAGCTGGCCCACTTCGAGCTCGACGCCGCCTCGATCCAGCTCCTCCCCCTCGGCTTCTGCGCGCGCAACGGCGTCGTCGTGCTGGACGTGGTCGAGCCCGGGGCGGAGGACGCCGTGACCGTGGGGATGGTCGAGCCGCACGACGAGGCGGTGCTGGAGGCGCTCGCCCACCGCTGGGGGCGGCCCGTCGAGGCGGTCCCGCTGAACCAGTACGAGGTCGACCGCGCACTGGACGTCGGCTACCCGGGGACGCGGGACGTCGAGGGGCTGCCGGTGCTCGACATGCGCGCCTCGCCCCCGGGGCCCGCCGCGACCGCGACCGAGCTGGTGGACGACGCGCTGATGCACGCGATCGGCAAGCTCGCGTCGGACCTCCACATCGAGGCCTACCCGGACGACGTCGACGTCCGCATCCGCGTCGACGGCGTGCTCCACCAGCTCACGACGCGGATCAGCCCGGCGAACCTGGCCGCCGTGGTGGGGCGCGTCAAGGCGGTCGCGTCCCTCGATCTCGCCGAGCGGCGGGCCCCCCAGGACGGCCGCTTCCGGTGCGTCGTCAAGGACGGCGACCACCGCAGCCTCCGCGACTTCCGCGTCAGCGTGCTCCCCGGCCCGACCGGCGAGGACGTCGTCATCCGCGTCCTCGACACGGTCGGCGGCCTCCGCCCCGTCACGAAGCTGGGGCTCGGCGAGGACGACACGGCGACGCTGCTGGGGCTGCTCCAGAACCCCGAGGGGCTGGTGCTGGTGACCGGCCCGACCGGCAGCGGCAAGACGACGACGCTGTACAGCGCCCTGATGGAGCTCCGGGACCCGACCCGGAAGGTGCTCACGGTCGAGGACCCGATCGAGTACTGGCTGCCGAAGATCAACCAGAAGCAGGTGGGGCCGAAGGCGGGGTTCGCGGAGCTGACGCGGGCGTTCCTCCGGCAGGACCCGGACGTGCTCCTGGTCGGCGAGATCCGCGACGAGGAGACGGCGCGGGCGGCGGCGCGGGCGGCGGCGACGGGCCACCTCGTCCTGTCCACGCTTCACGCCGCCGATCCCGTCGGGACCATCGTCCGCCTCCAGGGGCTCGGGCTCCCGGACGACGTCATCGCCGAGTGCCTCCTCGCCGTCCTCGGCCAGCGCCTCGCCCGCCGCAACTGCGACCGGTGCCTCCAGCCCGCGTTCCTGACGGCCGAGCAGGAGCAGCTCCTCGGAGACCGCGCGAAGGGCCTCGACCCGAAGCGGGGGGCGGGCTGCGACCGGTGCCGCGGCACGGGCTACGTCGGCCGGATCGGGCTGTTCGAGCTGGCCGTCATCACGCCCGCGCTCCAGGACCTCATCACGTCCGGGGCGTCCCCCAGCGAGCTGCGGCGGCACCTCGAGGAGGACGGCCACCGGACCCTGGTGGACGACGCCCTGGGCAAGGTCCGCGCGGGCCTGACGTCCATCGACGAGGTGCTGCGGGTCATCCCCCGCCGGATGATCTGAGCGACCGCGCTTCGCCGCGCCTCAGCGGCAGCCGAACGCCCCGATGTCGGGGTCGTTGTCGTCGCAGTCGTTGCAGGCCAGCACCCCGTCCCCGTCGGCGTCCCCCTCGCCCCCGTCGGGGTGGTCGGCGAGGCCGTTGCAGTCGTTGTCCACGCCGTCGCACGCCTCGTCGGCGTCGGGGTTGATGAAGGGGTCGCTGTCGTCGCAGTCCTCGCAGGACAGGAAGTCGTCGAAGTCGATGTCCACCTCGCCCTGGGGGTCGGCGTCGGGGGCGCCGGTGCAGTCGTCGTCCTGGCCGTTGCAGAGCTCCGTGAAGGTGCTCGCGCGGGTGGGGTCGTCCTCGTCGCAGTCGGCCCCGCCGCAGCCCTCGAAGGGGTCGCCGTCCTCGTCCTTGTCGCAGATCATCGCCGCCGTGAGGGGGACCGCCATCGACGCCCGCACCCGCGCCCCGCGGCTGGGCGGACCGACCGTCGCCTCGAGGACGGCGTCGAACTGCTCGGCCCCCCCGTCGGGCGTGCCCGCGAACGTGATGAGGATCTCGCTGCCGACCTCGGGCGGGATCTCGTAGGGGAGGTCCACCCCCTCGCGCGCGATCTCGATGGTGAACGCCGCCGCCTGGTCGCCGGTCAGCTCCAGCTCGTGGACCCAGAACGACTCCGACCGGGAGTCGTTGACGATGAACACCGACTCGGAGTCGTCGGGGATCCCGTCGACCCAGGGGCCT
>CAYFOA010000201.1:0-14888 GCA_964344575.1 uncultured Rickettsiales bacterium
GGTCTTGCCGGCGGCGACCGCGGCCGCCGCGCTGCGCGCCCCCCCGCCCCGACCGCGGCCGCCGCGCTGCGCGCCCCCCCGCCCCGACCGAGGACGGCGTCCAGCGAGGCCGACGGCGGGGTCGCGACCTCCTCCGCGCCGGCGACGATGCGGAGCAGCAGGTCGACGACCGAGCTGGCCTTCTTCCCCTCGAACCCGGTGGCGCCGGGGAGGTCGAAGAGGAGGTCGACGAGGTGCCGGCTCCAGGGCTCGCGGCAGCCGACCTCGTCGAGCCTCGCGGCCAGGGCGGGGAGCGGCCGCGCCCCGAGGGCTCGAACGGCGTCCCGCGCCTCCGTCCAGGGCTCGGAGTGGGCGGCGGCGAGGTGCTCGGCGGTGGGGAGCGCCACGAACGCGTCCACCGCCGCCGCCGCCTCCTCGTCTCCCGCGCCGAAGACGCCGGTGACCACCCGCTCGGAGTTCTCCGACACCCCCGCGGGCGTGGGCGTCGGCCCGTCGTGGTGCTCGCACGACCAGCAGATGCAAGCGACCAGGAGCAACCAGAGCGACCGTCGCATCCCGATCAGTATGCGCCCCCAGGCCGCCGTAGTGTGAACCATCAGTGGCGGCGTAGTATGCGCCTCCATGCGCGTCGGTGCCCAGGTCCTCTCTTTCGGGTGCCTCGTCCTGCTCGCCGGCTGTCCGGCCCCTCCGGAGCCCGCGTCGCCGTCGCCCGACCCCCCGGCCGCCGACGCGACCCCGTCCCCGGAGCTGCTCGCGCGGTGGGGTGACGCCGGCGGACCGCCGCTGCCTTCGATGGTGGGGCCCGCCGAGGGGCACGGTCGCGCCTGGACCCTCGCGATGGGGGGCTCCCCCCGGGACTACCCCGGGCCCGTGGTCCGCCTCCCCGCGGCGGGGGACTGCGCGCGGGTCGTCGAGGGGGGCTGCTCGCCGCAGCGGCCGGACGAGTGCGGGGACCGGGTCGCCGCGGCGTTGGCCCGCGGTCCCGATCTGCTCGACCTGCAGCTCTCGCTGGACGAGCCGGGCGCAGACCACCTGGCCCGGGCGGTCGCGCGCCACGCCGCCGATCTCGCCGCCGCGTCCCGCGCCCGCGTCCACGTCGCGGTCCCCGCCGTCCCCCGCCTCGACCGCCTCTGGTCGACGTTCGGGGAGGCCGACCTCTACCGCTGGTCGGGTTCGTCCTTCGACGCGGTGGGCGAGTCGGGGCGGCTCGGGCTGCACAACCAGGTCCTCCGGAGCCTCGGCCGCCGCGCCGTGCTGGACGCCCCGGCCCGCCCCAAGTGGACCGGGGATCGGACCGCGGTCCTCGGGCTGCACCTCGCCACGGGCGGGATCGTGGACGGGCCGCCGCCGGGCGAGGGGGAGGCCGCGTTGGCCTGGGCCGAGGCCCACCCCGAGGCCTTCGGGCGCCTCCTCGGGCGGGTCGCCCTGGTCGTCCCCGTGGGGGCACTGCGGGGTCCGGAGGGCGGCCGGCTGAGCGACGAGATCGCGGGCGCCGCCCGGATCCTGGAGGCCGCGCGGCTCCCCTACGACCCCGTCGTCCTCGGCGACGGGGAGCGGGTGCCGGCCGACTTCCGCGCGGAGCGGTTCGCGGGCCACGGCCTGGTGGTGGTCGCCGGCGCGCGCGCCCTGCGGGGCCCGGACTGGGAGACGATCCACGGTTCGACGTCGTCCCCCGTGATGCTCTGGGTGGACGGCGACGGGGAGGCGCCGCCGGCGCTGACGGCCTCCCGGGTCGAGGTCCGGACCGTGGACGGGCTCGCCGCGATCGGCCGGGGCGAGGCCGCCGACGCGCTGGCCCGGGCCGTCGAGGCGCTCGCCCGCGACGACGACCCCTTGCTCGAGGACGTCCGCCGCCGCGAGGGGGCGTTCGACCGGAACGACCTCCCCCCGGGCCTCGCGATCGTCCCCCGCTGGGCGCCGGAGCGCGGGCTCCTCGTCCACCACCTCGTCGACGTGGGGCGGTGGACGGGGAGGCCGGCGAAGGGGTCGCGGGACGGCTTCGAGGTCGAGCTGCTCTACGAACAGGGCGGCACGGGGGACCGGTGCGCGGCGCAGTGGCACCACCCCGCGACCGGCGTCGTCCACGAGCTGCCCTGCCGCGCGGACCCGGTCGGGCCGGCGATGCACTTGACGCTCCCCCCCGTCGACGACTTCCCCCCGTGGTCGGTCCTCACGACCTCGCTGGTCCCCCGCACCCGCCCGAGCGCGCCCGGGAAGATCCAGCTCCGGGCCTCCAGCAGCCCCGACTGGCGCAGCCCCGAGGTGCAGTTCGAGATCCCGATCCTGGACGAGGAGCAGCAGTTCGCGATCACGCTCCCGCAGTCGCTCCAGGTGACCCGGTCCGAGGGGGTGGAGGAGCTCGACACGCTGCTCTGGCCGGCCTCGCTGACGGTCGGCGGGAACCGCACCGAGGCCGTGCTCACCCGCCGCGGCGAGGGACTCACGATGGAGGCCGCGATGGTCACGACGAAGCGCGAGGTGAAGGTGGCGCTGACCGTGACCAACACCGGCGCCGAGCCGCTGGACGAGGTCCTCGTCCCGCTCTGCGCGACCTCCCGGGGGGCGACGCCGTTCCCCCGCGCCGGGCACGGCAACACGTCGGTGTGGACGGCGCGCGGCCGCGAGGCGCTGGAGGCGCCGCCGTTGGACGAGGGGGACGCGTCGCACCGGCGGCGGTCCGACATCGCCGACCCCGTCACGGCGGTGAAGTCCACCGACGGCCGCTGGGTGATGGCGGCGGCGTTCGAGTCGAGCCGGGAGGCGGGGGCGTCCGACATCGACGGCGTGGTGTGCCTCCTCAGCGAGCCGCGGTTCGGGCCGCTGGCGCCGGGCGCCTCGACGACCCGCGAGGGCTTCCTGTACGTCGGGCCCGCCGGCGACCTCCCCGTCCCCACCCCCTGGGCGACGGCGCCTCCGCCGGAGGCCGGCGCGCCGGACGGCGGCTGGGTCGCCGCCTGCTCGGACGCGGGACGGGCAGCGATCGCCGGGGCGATGCGCTAGAAGCACCTGCGATGCCGTCGGACGTCCGCTTCCTCAAGTCCGCCTTCCGCCGCGACCACTGGCCGCCCGCGGACCGGCCGGAGATCGCGTTCGTGGGGCGCTCGAACGTCGGCAAGTCGTCCTGCCTGAACACGCTCACGGGCCGCGGGGGGCTGGCGCGGGTGTCCAAGACGCCGGGCCGGACCCAGGCGATCAACTTCTTCGATCTGAAGCACGCGGGGGTCGAGCTGCGGTTCGCGGATCTCCCCGGGTACGGCTTCGCGAAGGTGCCGAAGTCGGTCAAGAAGACGTGGGACCGGATGATCGGGGACTACCTCGCGGAGCGGGAGTCGCTCGCCCTGGTCGTCGTCCTCGTGGACATGCGGCGCGATCCGACGGACCTCGACGACCGCATGCTCGACTGGCTGGGGGAGACGGAGCGGCCGGGGCTGCTGGTCCTCACGAAGTCCGACCGCGTGCCGAAGTCGAAGAAGCTCCACCGCCGGACCCTCATCTGCAAGGGGCTCGACGTCCCCCGCGAGGCGTCGATCCTCTTCAGCAGCGTCGACCGGACGGGCCGGGGCGAGCTGTGGTCCCGCATCGTCGAGGCGGCGACGGAGGAGATCGGCTGATGGCGCGCCGTCGCCGCGACTACACCGGGAACGAGGCCCGCAGCCGGGAGGCCCGCGAGGCGGGGTTCGCCGCGCGGTCGGTGTTCAAGCTGGAGGAGATCGATCGACGGACGCAGCTCCTCCGTCGAGGGGACAAGGTCCTCGACCTCGGCGCGTGCCCCGGCTCGTGGTCTCAGTACGCGCTCCGGCGGATCGGCGCCGGCGGGCTCCTCGTCGCCGTCGACCTCCAGGAGATCGGCGTCGCCCTCCCCGGCGCGACGGTGATCCGGGGGGACGCGTTCGAGCTGGACGTCGGCGACCTCCCCGAGGGGGTGCCGCCGTTCGACGTGGTCCTGTCCGACATGGCGCCGAGGACGACGGGGGTCGCGTTCACGGACCACGTCCGGAGCGTCGAGCTGTGCGACCGCGCCCTGGCGCTGGCCGACCGCTGGCTCCGGCCCGGCGGCCACTTCGTCTGCAAGGTGTTCACGGGCGAGGACGAGCCGGCGCTCCGGAAGCGGATCCAGGAGCGCTTCTCCAAGCTCCGCACGATCAAGCCCAAGGGGACGCGGACGCAGAGCAAGGAGACGTTCCTGATCGGGCTGGGGAAGCGGTGAGGCTGGGGCCGAGGCACCACCGCCCACCCGCTGTGGCACCCGGAAGCGAACTCCCAATAGCATGGGGGCGGATCAGTCGAAGTGCTTCTTCACGGCCCCCAACACCTGTTGCATCTGCGCGTAGGTTGGGTCCTTCGTGCCGCATGCCAGCATGAAGGGCCATCTGGGACCGTCGTACTTGGCGTGTATCAGCCCGGACTTCCTTCCGACTACGAGCCCCCCTCTGACGACAGTGCTGATGAGGAGAGGAACTCCAGCACCTGCAAGGGTATTCGTGAGGACGCCTGTGAGGACTCCGGTAGCGAGCACCAGCTTCCCGTCCAGTTCCCCAGGGAGAAGGTCTCGGAGCCAGCGGATTGGCTTCGCCCCCGATTCGATAGCGTGGTGCAACGACGTCGCTGCGTTGGGCTCGCGGAGGAGTGATCGGGCGGAGACTCGGAGGTCCCGATACTCGGGGTCGTCGAGGACGGCGAAGACGTCGTCTGCGTCCCGAGGTTGAGCTAGTCGGGACGCAATCTCTAGGAGGTGGATGAACTGCTCCGCCGCCTCCTGGGGCTCTCGATCCGGCGCGCCCTGGAGGGGATTCAGGGAAGGTCGGCCGACGATCAGCGATGCCGTCTCAGGGAACTGGGTCGGCTCCACGGGGAGATGGCTGCCGACCAGCTCCTGTGCCTCAAGGTGGTTCCAGGAGTCACGAAGGATTGACATCGTGGCCGCGAACACCTGTTGATCAGGCGTTCGTGCCCTGCCAGCTTCCTTGTCGGCCTTGTCGAGCCAGCCGGGTGGGAGCTGTCGTCTCTCGTACAGTCCTTGCGCCCTCTCGACTGCATCCGATTTGCTCAGAAGTTGAGTCCGTGCCCAGTCTCGTCCGCCCTCCTCCTTCGCCAGGCGGACCATCTTGTCGGTCTCAAGCTCAGCCTTGCCCTCCTTGTGGAGCGCCAGCACCCGATCATCGAAGTCTGTCCACTCTGCCTGCTCCCATCGCTTGGTGAGCTCTCCTCGGAACTCTCGGTTGCAGACCCAGTTCTCCCTTGAGACCACCTGGATGTCGCGCCTTTTGACCGCCCTCAGGAAGTCTTCAGCCGTGAAGACCCCGCCAGCTTGATCGATCAGGCTCTTCGATGGAGCCCACACATGGAGCCGATCGCTGAGGAACAGCATCGCAGGAAGCGTTCGTGTTCCCGCGCGGTCGAAGTTGCTGATGTGGAAGAACAGCTTCATGGGTCTTGTCTAGCGCCCCTCTGCAAGGGTTGCCAGAGTCGACCGCGAAGGCGCCGTTGTTAGGCCTACGACCCGAAGGCGATCAGCTCGGTGAGGACGCGGACCCCGAAGCCGGTGGCGCCGTAGGCCCTGCCCCGGAGGGGCTTGTCCTGGAACGCCGGGCCGGCGATGTCGAGGTGGGCCCAGGTGACGCCCTCGTCGACGAACTCGCTGAGGAAGAGGCCCGCCGTGATCGCGCCGCCCCAGCGGCCGCCGACGTTGTTGATGTCCGCGCACTGGGACTTCAGCAGCTCCCTGTAGGCGTCGGGGAAGGGGAGCTCCCAGAGCAGCTCCCCGCTGCGGTCGCCCGCCGCCCGGAGGTCGCGGATCAGGCCGCGGCCGGTGCCCATGATCGCCGCGATCTCCGGCCCCAGGGCCACCACCGCCGAGCCCGTCAGCGTCGCCAGGTCGATCAGGAGGTCCGGCTCCTGCTCGCACGCGTAGATCAGCGCGTCCGCCAGCGTCAGCCGCCCCTCGGCGTCCGTGTTGCCGACCTCGATCGTCTTCCCGTTGCTCGCCGTGATCACGTCGCCGGTGCGGTACGCCGAGCCCCCCGTCATGTTCTCGCAGGTCGCGTAGATGCCGTGCACCTCGCTGTCCACGTCCAGCATCGCGCACGCCGCCAGCGCCCCGATCACCGCCGCGCTGCCGCCCATGTCCATCTTCATCGTCAGCTGCCCCGCCGCCGGCTTCAGGCACAGCCCGCCGCTGTCGAACGTCAGCGCCTTGCCGACGAGGACGACGCGCCGCCGCGCCTTGCCCTGGGGCCGGTGGACCATGTGGACCAGCGACGGCGGGATGTTCGACCCCGACGCCACCGCCAGGAACGACCCCATCCCCCGGTCCTCGCACCACGCCTTGTCGCGGACCGTGATCTCGATCCCCAGCTCGGCGCACATCGCCTCGGTGTACTCGACGATCGTCGCCGGGTTGATGATGTTCGGAGGCGCGTTGACGAGGTCCCGGGCGCGCGACTGCGCGATCCCGACCAGCGCGCCGCGCTCGATCGACGCCGCGATGAGGGGCCGCTGCTTCCGCCCCTCGAAGAAGAAGAAGACCTCCTCGGGGGCGCCCCCCTCGACCTTCTTGGAGAGGAGCTCGTCGTACCGGTAGGCGCCGTCGACGAGCCCCTCGCCCACCGCCTGCACGGTGGGGCGGTCCAGCTCGTCGCGCTTGTCGAGGCTCGGGTCCAGCCACACCGCGACGCGGGACAGCTTCCCCTTGCGCGCCGCGCTCCCCGCCTTCGAGAGCAGCTCCCGGACGCGACCGGGGCCGGCTTCGCCGCGCGGCCCCAGGCTGCCGACGACCACCAGCTTGGCGCGCAGGCCGTCCGGCGCGGGGAAGACCGCCGTCTCGCCCGCCTTGCCCGACCAGCCGAGGGTCTTCAGGAGCGTCTCCAGCCCGCCGCCGATCGCCTGGTTCAGCGCCACGAACGCCGCCGAGCGGCGGCCGCCCTTGCCGTACCAGCCGAAGACCGCGACGTCCGTGCTGAGGTTGGCGGGGCGGGTGGAACCGACGTGGACCTGCATGGAGCCTCCTCCCCCCGAATCCGAGGGAGGCGGACCCTAGATGCTGGGGACGAGGAAGTCCAGCGCGGCGATCGTCAAGTTCTCGTCGGTGTTCGACGGGGCGTGTCGGGCGCAGGGGGCGCCGCCGCACAGCCATTCGTTGACCTGGGCCGTCCCGGCGGGGTACGTGACGCCGATCGCGTCGCCCGCGGGACGCGAGGTTTCCACGTCGATCCGCTCGTCTGCGCTGCTGTAGCCGTACACGATCGGCGCCCGGAACCCGAGGTCCTGGACGGTGTGCACCATCGAGTCCCGCCGCAGCGCCGTCCGGAGCGCCTCCAGCTGGGCGTCGGGGTCCTCGATCGCGCCCACCTCGCCGGCGTAGATCCGCAGCAGGCCCTGGACGTAGGCGCGGTTCGCGGCGGTGTCGTTCACCACGGGGGCGAGCCAGTCGGGGGAGCTGTCGATCGCGACGGCGTCGATCTCGACCCCGTCGAGGATCAGCTCGGTCACCGCGCGGCCGCCCTCGCCGAGGCCGATCACGAGCAGCCGGTCGTCCGCCACCGGGGGGCGCGCCTGGGCGAGCCGGACGGTGTCCGACGCGAAGTACGCCCCGTAGCGGAGGAAGTCCTCGCCGGCGAAGTCGTTGTCCCCGCGGCCGTGCCACAGGTCGCCCCAGCAGTTCGCCGGGACGGCCAGGGAGAACCCGCGCTGGAGCAGGTGGCCCGCCCACGCGCCCGCGTGCAGCCCGGTCACCTCCGCGGCCTCGTCGCGGAGCCCGAGGAGGGCCTCCACCTCGGCCGCGGCCCACTCCGTCGTCAGCCGGTCGTCTGCCGCCTGGTGCTCGCCCTGGGCGTTGATGTAGTCGAAGTTCCGGCCCGCGAAGAGGACCGCCAGGGGGCGCGGCTCGGCCGCCTCGCCCGCCGGGTCGACGAAGTAGATGCGGGCCTCCGTGCCGTCGGGGCAGGTGTACCCGTCGGCGGTCCGGACGGCGAGGGTGGCGTCGGCGCGGTCGATGTAGAAGTTCCCGAACGGGGTCCGGGTCAGGTCGAAGTCCTCGCCGGGGAGCCCGGTCCAGCAGGCGGTGAGCAGAGGGAGGGCGAGGAGCGGGAGGACGATCGCGCGGCGCATCACCGGGATGATCGCCTCCGGTGGGCGGCCACCGCAAGCAGGAGCAGCGGAAGGGCCGCCGCCGACCGTCCCGCGTGGCCGCAGCCGGCGCAGGCGTCGCCCGCCGCGTCGTCCTCCAAGGCGAGCGGTTCGCCGATCCGGACGGCGTGGGCGGCGGCGACGGCGGCCGCCTCGGCGAGGAAGGCGGGGTCGATGACCGCGGGGAGGTCGCCGGACGTGTGGTAGGTGGCGGGGAGGGGGAAGGTGCCGACGTGGATCGCGGGGATGCCGGCCTCCCAGAAGGGGAAGTGGTCCGATCGCTCGGCGCCCCCGATGAGCGCCTCGTCGACGCCCGCGAGGTCCAGGAAGGAGCCGACCTCGGCGCCCGTCTCGACCCACGCGTCGCCGACCTCGGGCCAGTTCGAGTGGTAGGCGAACCACAGTCGCCGTTCGCCGGCCGGGTCGTGGCCGACGGGGTCCAGGATCACGACCGCGTCCACCGGATCGTCGAGCTCGTCGACGTGGTGGAACGAGCCCACCAGGCCCTCCTCCTCGGCGTCGAAGAGGATGAACCGGAGGTCCCACGCGAAGCCCGGCGCCCAGGCCGCCGCCACCCGCGCCGTCTCGAGGACGACGGCCACCCCCGAGGCGTCGTCGTCGGCGCCGGGGGCCGGCGTCACGGCGGGGTCCCAGTCCCCTTCCAACGACGCGGTGGAGTCCCAGTGGGCGCCGAACACGAGGCGGCCGCGGGGGTCTCCGTTCGCCGCGGGGAGGTCCGCGACGAAGTTGACGAGGTCGTCCTGCCCCAGCGCCGAGAACGGCTCCTCGGTGACGACCAGCCCCTCGATCGAGGCGAGCTCGTCGCGGAGGTACGCGGCGGCGTCGGCGTGGGCGGGGTGGGCGATGTTCCGGGACGGGAACGAGGCGAGGGCCTCGACGGTGGCGAAGACCCGGTCGCCGTCGACGGACGCGGCGGCGTCCGCGGGGGTCAGGAGCGAGGCGGCGAGGAGGAGCGCGTGCACCGTCGGAGCCTACCTGCGAGCAGCAGCAGGGGCAGCAGCGTCGCGGCCGCGGCGGCCGCCTCGTCGTCCCTCGCCGCGCAGCCCGCGCAGCCTTCCCCTTCGTCCTCGAGGGGAGGGACGCGGGCCTTGCCGCAGCGGATCTCGGCGGGGAGCTCGCCCGTGGACGTCGCCACGATCCCGATCGTCCCGTCCGGGTCCACGAGCTGCGTCAGCCGGACCTCGAGCACGTCGCCGTCCGCGGCGAACCCGGTCGCCACCTCGCCGGCCGCCCCGTCCGCGCCGATCGCGACGAGCGCCACCGTCGCGCGCGCCTCGTTCGGCGCGACCGCGCACGCCAGCTCCAGCGGATCGGCCGACCCGCCCGCCGGCAGCTCGCCGTACAGCGCCGTCGCGGGGCCGTCCTCGTGGACGAACTCGAGGATCTCGTCGGCCGGGTCGATCTCCGCCACCTCGACCGAGATCGCCTCGAAGTCGCACGGGTGGCTCGCCGGGTCGTAGTGCGCGCCGTCGTCCCGGCCGCAGGCGAAGAGGTTCCAGACCGCCCACTCGGTGAACGTCGCGTCCCACGACTCCCCGAACCGGGCGTCCGCGAACGTCGCCAGCGCGTCCGGCCAGTCCGGCTCGTCCGCCAGCGTCTCCCACAGCGCGGTCGGCGCGTCCGCCCCGCCGCGGTCGGCCCAGTGCTTCAGCAGCGCGAAGCCGGCGTACTCGAAGCGCTCCCCGAGGGTGTCGATGGGCTGGTCCATGCCCCGGAGGCGCTGGCTCCACAGCACGCCGAGGGCGAGGTCCAGCGCGGGGCCGGTGAAGACGCGGTACTGCTCGAACGTGGCGGTCGCCTCGTAGAGCCAGGAGTGGGACTCCACCGTGTAGGCGTACTGGACGCAGTGGTGGGCCTCGTGGGCGGCCACCGACGACGCGACGTCCGCGCCGAGGTCGGTGTTGTCGGGGTCGAGCTCGACGTAGCAGCTGAAGCCGCCGTCGACGGCCTCGGTGAAGGCGAACCCGAACGCGTCGATCTGGCGGACGTAGACGTCGATCGCGTCCGACCCGCCCTCGCCCTCGTCGCCGAGGATGGGCCGCCAGCCGGCGTCCGCGAACGCCGCCTCGCCCTCCTCCAGGCCGCGCACGATCGCGTCGACCCCGTCGGGGAGGCCGTTGCCGTCGCCGTCGTTGCTCGCCGCGATGGCGTCCTCGCCCTCGGTCGTCCACCGGATCAGCCACCGGCCGTCGCCGGCCTCGACCGTCTCCTCCGGTCCGGACAGGGCGGGGCGGAACTCGCCGCGGGCGCCCCCGTCCCCGAGCTGCACGCAGGGGGACGACGCCAGCAGCGTCACGAGGAACGTCGAAAGGGCAGGGGTCAGGCGCTGACCTTGTCGAACATCGCCTTGATGCGGTTCGGGTGCTGGGCGCCCATCACCTGGTCCACCGCCTGGCCGTTCTGGAACATGATCAGGAAGGGCACCGCGCGCACGTGGTACTTGACCGGCGTCTGCGGGTTGTCGTCGATGTCGACCTTGCCCACCTTGACCCGGCCGGCGTACTCGTCGGCGAACCTCTCGATGGTCGGGTAGAGCTTCTTGCAGGGGCCGCACCAGACGGCGGTGAAGTCCACCAGCACGGGCTGGTCGCTGTTGATGACTTCGTTGTCGAAGTTGGCGTCGGTGAAGGTGTGGACGTTTCCGGCCATTTCGTTGGGAGTCCTTCCAGGGGGATGACGGGGGGCCGGTATTATGGGTGCTCGGGACCCCCCGTCAAGCGTTGGGCTGGCGCTCGCGGGACTCCGAGAATTAGGATCTCTGTCCGTGGCGCGCATCCTCCTCGTGGACTCCCACGATCGAACCATCCGGACCGTCGAGTCGGTGCTCGCGGCGGTGGGGTACGAGGTGGTCGTCTGCGACGGCGACAAGGAGCGGCTGAAGCTGACGCTGCGGGCCAACCAGCCGGACCTGATCCTGGTGTCGGCGGACCTCCAGTCGGGGGCCGTCCTCGACACGCTCGCGGACCGCTACCGGGACTGCCACGCGCCCGTCCCCATCGTCGCCTGGTCGGGCTACCACAAGCCCGCCGCGCTGAAGGACCTGACCCCCGTCGAGCTGCTCCTGTGCGGCGTGATGGGGGCGCCGGTGGACCCCGGCGAGCTGCTCCGCCTCGTCGCCATGCTCGCCCCCCCCGACGACTCCGGCCTGGTCGTGCGCGCGCTGGCGGATCTCGTGGACGACGCGGGGGCGTCGGGGATCCGGCTGGAGGAGCCGCGGGGGACGAAGGACCTGGTCAAGGTCTCGCTGCCGCGGATGCTGTGCGCGGTCGACTACCACGACTGGACCGGCTGCCTCCGGGTGGAGACGGCGAACCTCGGCGCCGCGCTCTTCTTCGAGATGGGGCAGCTCGTCCTCGCCAACACGGACGGCGGCAAGGACCTCGTCCGGACCGCGCGGGAGGAGGGGCGCCTCGTCGACGTCAACGTCCCCGACGTCCCCCTGAGGAGCGTCGAGGACGAGATCGGCCTCCTCATGGCGCTGCGCGGCATCGGCATGCACGAGACGGACTGGATCGTCGCCAAGACGGCCATCCGCATCCTCTCGGCGTGCATCCGGGCGTGGGACGGGGTGGTCAAGGCGATCCCCGGCCTGCAGCCCCCCTACGGCGGCTACGCCGAGCCGATGCCGGTCGTCCCGCTGCTGATCCACAGCGTCTCCGCGACCCACCGGGAGGAGCACACCCGGCCCGTCGAGACGCACCCCGACAGCGTCGTCGTCGTGCGCCTTCCGGACGAGGGGACGATCGCGTCGTGGGCGCTGACGGGGACCGAGGCCAGCGTGATCGACCAGCTCCACAAGGCGCGCGGCCGGGAGATCGCGTTCGGGCAGCTGATCCGGGTCGTCGGCAAGGGCGACCCCGAGCAGGAGCGGCTGGTCGAGGCGGTGCTCTCGCTGCTGGAGCGGATCGGCTACGTCTCCTTCTCCGGCCCGCCCTGGGACGAGCCCACCCTCGCCCGGCTGAAGGAGCTGGTGACGGAGCTCCACCGCCTCGCCGGCGCGGACCACTTCGGGGTCCTGGGGGTGGACCGGGACGCCGACGAGAAGCAGATCCGGGAGGCGCTCCGGACGCGGTCGCTGCAGTTCCACCCCGACCGCATGTACGACGCCCACTCGCGCGTGCAGGAGACCGCGGCGGCCATCTACGCGAAGGTCCAGGGGGCGTACGAGGTCCTCCGGGACGAGGGGAAGCGGGACGCCTACCGGAGCGAGCTCGAGGCGGGGGTCGACAGCACCGACATGGAGCTGAGCAAGGTCGCGATCGCGCGCGGCAAGATCCGGCTCCGGCACAAGCGGTACGAGGACGCCATGTCCGACTTCCGCGAGGCCACGCTCCAGGATCCGGGCAACGCCGAGGCGATGGTGATGCTGGCGTGGACCCGGTTCCTCGTCAGCCCCGAGCAGGTCAAGCGGGCGATGGGGGAGCTGTCGAAGATCGTCCGCAAGGACGAGAAGATCCCGGACGCGTGGTACTACCTGGGGAGGCTGGCGATCCTCTCCAAGGAGTACCCCCGTGCGCGCCGCTACTTCGAGAAGACGCTGTCCCTGGACGCCGAGCACGTGCAGGCGACGCGGGAGCTCCGCCTCATGGACCGGCGCGGCCAGGGCGCGGCCGAGGCGAAGAAGAAGCGGAGCGTGCTCGACGACACGGAGCTGGACGCGCTGATGAAGTACCAGGAGCGCGGGGACGTCGACTCGTCGGAGATGTCCGCCGAGGCCGATCCGAGCGACGAGGAGCCCAAGAAGAAGGGGCTCTTCGCGCGGTTGCGGGGGCGCGGGTGATCGAGGCAGCGGGGCTGCTGTACCTGGCCGCGCTGGTCGGGTACGGCGCGACGACCACCCTGTACGCGGCTTCGCTGACGCTGGACCGGCGTCCGCTGGCGGCGTGGGCGTTCGGGGTGCTGGCGGCGGCGGCGGGGGCGCACCTCGCGACGGTCGGGCTGCACCTCGCGGAGACGGGCCGGCCGCCGCTGGGGGTGGCGGTCGCGGACACCGCCGCGGGGGGGTGGGATCACCCGATGGCGACGCTGGCGTGGCTGTTCGCGGCGGTGACGGTGGGGGCAGGGGCGGCGCGGCCGTCGGTCCGGGTCCTCGGCGCCTTCATCGCGCCGGTCGCCCTGGGGCTGGCGTTGGGCGCGCTGCTGATCGGGGACGGGACCGCTGCGGGGTTCCTCCCGTCGGCGCTCCAGTCGGCCTGGCTGCCGGTCCACACGACCGCGAACTACGCGTCGCTGGCGCTCTTCGCGCTCGCGTTCGGCAGCGGGGTCGTCTACCTCGTCCAGCACGGGCGGCTGAAGCGGAAGGCGCTGCCGCTCCCCGCGGAGGGGACGGTCCGGCTCCCCTCGCTGGAGGTCCTCGACACGGTCAACCGGCGCGGCTTCGCGCTGGGGCTCGCGTTCCTGACGCTGGGCATCCTCAGCGGCACGTTCTGGGCGGTCGGGGGGGCGGCCGAGGGGATCGACCTGCGTCCCAAGGTGGTGGTCACGCTGGGGCTGTGGCTGCTGTACGCGCTGGCGTGGCAGGCGCGGTCGCTGCTGGGGTGGGGCGGGCGCAAGGCGGCGTGGATCGCGATCGTCGGGTTCGCGGGGCTGCTGGTGTCCGTCACCTTCGTCGCGCACGGCTGAGCTCCATGAGGATGGCGCCGTGAGGATCCGGCTCATCGGGACGAACCACAAGCGGGCGGCGGTGGAGCTGCGGGAGCAGCTCGCGCTGGCCCCCGAGGACGTCCCCGCGGTGCTGCGGGAGCTCCGGGACCTCGACGGCGTGCGGGAGGCGGTCGTCGTCTCGACGTGCAACCGGATGGAGGTCGTCTGCGTGGAGACGGAGACGACGCCGGGGGCGCTGGAGGCGGTGCTGACGCGGCGGTCGGGGCTGGGGCCCGAGCGGCTCGCCGAGATCCTCTACGACAAGGCCGACGCCGACGCCGTCAGCCACCTCTTCCGGGTCTGCGCGTCGCTGGACTCGATGGTCCTGGGGGAGTCCCAGATCCTCGGCCAGGTGAAGGACGCGTACCGCGCGGCGGCGGACGCGGGGGCGGTGGGGGCGGTGCTCCACCGGCTCTTCCACAAGGCGTTCGCGGTGGCCAAGCGGGTCCGCACGGAGACGGACATCGGGGCGTCGACGCTGTCGGTGGCGCGGGCCGCGGTCGACCTCGCGGACGCGGTGTTCGAGGACCTCCGGAAGCACCCCGTCCTGCTGCTCGGGGCGGGGGAGATGGCGGAGCTGGCGCTGCGGGGGTTCCGGGACAAGGGCTGCCGCGACCTGTGGGTGGCGAACCGGACGATGGCGCGGGCGGCGGAGGTGGCGGGGCCGCTGCAGGCGGCGGTGTTGCCGTGGGGCCGACGGACGGAGTTCCTGGACACGGCGGACATCGTGGTGGCGTCGACGGGGGCGCGGAAGCCGGTGGTGACGAAGGCGGACGTGTGGTCCGTGCGGCGCGCGCGGCGGGGGCGTCCGCTGCTGCTCGTGGACATCTCCGTCCCCCGGAACCTGGACGCCGCGATCGGGGAGCTGGACAGCGTCTACCTGTTCGACATCGACGACCTCGGGCGGGTGGTCGAGTCGGGGCGGGACGCGCGCCGGCGGGAGGCGGACAAGGCGGAGGCGCTGGTCGCGACCGAGGTGGCGTCGTTCGAGCGGGTGCTGTCGCAGGTCCACGTCTCGCCGCTGCTGCGGGCGCTGGCGCAGCGGGTGGGGCAGGACGGACAGGCCGAGGTGGCGCGCACGCTGGCGTCGTTGGGGCCGG
>CAYFOA010000202.1:0-7312 GCA_964344575.1 uncultured Rickettsiales bacterium
TCCGTCGCGTCGTCGTCGTCCACGGCGTCGTCATCGTCGTCGTCGTCCGCGGTGGCGTCGTCGTCGTCGTCGTCCGGGCAGGCGGGGAGGACGAAGAACAGCGACAGGGCGAGGAGCATGCGAACGGCGCGGATCATGGGAGCCTCCAGGGAGGCGTGATCCTACCCCCGGTGCACTCGGGCGAGCGGGCGGACGGGGGACCGTCGGCCGCGTCTGGTGGACGGTACGGTGCTGAGTCCGGCGGGTGCCGAGGTCTACGGGCGGCAGCCCCTCCCGGACGAGGAGGCGTCACCGATCGGTGGGAGAAGAGCGAGGCCAGCCACGGATTGGGAAGGTGGGCCCACCTTCCCCCTCGAGTCGGCCGTTTCGTTGAGAACGAGCGCCAGACAGACCTCTGTGCCGGCGGACGGCTCCGACCAGGTTCGCGAGCAGGACGCTGCCGATCCCGCGGGGCTCGATCCACGGGTGCCGATCGAGCCGCTCGCGTCGGTTTCGTCGGGGGGACCTCAGCCCCTCCCGGCCGAGGCGCGTCACCGACTGGGGGCAGGAGGCCGAGGCTAGGCGCCGCTGAACTGGACGTCGTCGAAGACCAGCGTGGGCGACCGGATCGTCCGGTACGGCCAGGGGTCGTTGCCGACCAGCGCCAGGTTCGCGAACAGGTCGACCAGGTTCCCGGTGACGTTCATCTCGCCCACCGCCGCGCCGATCTCGCCGCCCTCGACGAGGTGGCCGCGGAGCCCGAAGCTGAAGTCGCCGGTCGTCCGGTCGGAGTTCCCGCCCAGCCACGACGTCACGTAGATCGCGTCCTCGGAGTCCGCCACGATCGCGGCGAGGTCCTGCTCCACCGACGGCTGGAACACGATGTTCGAGCGGCCGCCCGTGGTCGGGGTCAGCCCCGCCTTCCGGCCGTAGTAGGTGTCGACGTACACGTTCTGGGGGACCCCCGCGTCCACCAGCGGGAGCGCCCGGGCCGCGATCCCCTCGCCGTCGAAGAGGCGCGAGCCGAGGCCGCCGCGGAGGAGCGGGTCGTCGACCATCGTCAGCGCCGGGGCGAACGTCGCCTCGCCGAGGCGGCCCTTCCAGAACGAGCGGTCCTGGTGGAACGCCTGCGCCGACGCGGGGCGGAGGAGCGAGCCGACCAGCCGGCCGCCCGCCTGGGGGTCGACGATCATCCGGCCGCGCTTCGTCGGCCCCTGCACCGCGCCGAGCCGGTCCGTCGCCTTGGCGAGCGCCGCGGCGCCCACCTCGGCCATCGGGGGGAGCCCCGCGACGTGCCGGACGCCGACCCAGTGCCAGCCCTCGGGCCGCTTGTCGCCCTCGTCCTGGACCGTGACCTCGGCGCCGGCCCACACCTGGGTCGACTCGTAGGCGCCCGCGAAGCCGTTGGAGCTCGCCATCGCCGTCTCGGACGTCGTGTCCACGGCGCCCGTCGTCACGGAGATCACCTTGTCGTGGCCGCGCGCGCCGGCGTGCAGCTCCTTGAGCCAGCCGGTCCGCTGGTCGCGCGTGATGCCGCCCACGGAGCTGTCCGCGAGCTCCAGCTCGCTCGCCGATCGGCCCTCGAAGAGCGACGGATCGGGGAGCTGCCGGTGCTCGTCGGGGGCGAGGGCGCGGGTCAGCGCGACGGCCTCCGCGACGAACGCCTCGAGCCGCGCCGGCGCCAGCGACGTGGTCCGGTGCGTCGAGTAGCGGCCGTCCACGTAGAGCTTCACCGAGACCGACCGGGAGGTGTCCTCCTGGACCTTCTCGAGCACCCCGTCGCGGGCGCTGAACTCGACCTTGCGGGTGCGGCTCGCGGACGCCCACACGCCTTGCGCGCCGGCGGCGAGGCCGAGGCGGACGGCGTCCTGGGCGCGGGTCAGGATGGTGGACTCAGGCATCGGTGCCTCCCACGACCAGCTCGCTGACCAGCACGGTCGGCAGCCCCTGGCTGACCGGCACCCCCTGGCCGTCCTTGCCGCAGGTCCAGCCGCCGGTGTCCAGCGTCGAGTCGTCGGCCGCCATCGTCAGCGCCTTCAGCGCCGCGGGGCCGTTCCCGATGATGTTGCAGTCCTTGATGGGGGCGGTGACCTTGCCGCCTTCGATGAGCCAGCCGTTCTTGATGTAGAAGGTGAAGTCGCCGGCGCCGATCTGGACCTGCCCGTTGGTGAACGTCTCCGCGATGATCCCCTTGTCGACGGACGCGATGATCTCGTCGCGGGTGTGGGGGCCGTTCTCCATGTAGGTGCAGCGCATCCGGGGCAGGGGGACGTGGCGGAAGGACTGGCGGCGGCCGCTGCCGGTGCCCTGCACGCCGTAGTGGCGGGCGCTGATGCCGTCGTGGAGGTAGCTGGCGAGCTTGCCGTCCTCGACGAGCACCGTCCGCTCGCAAGGGTGGCCCTCGTCGTCGAAGTTGAGCGCGCCGCGCTCCCCGTCGATGACGCCGGAGTCGATGATGTTGACGAAGTCCGGGGCAATCGACTGACCCATCAGGTCGGCGTAGATCGAGACGCCCTTGCGGTTGAAGTCGGCCTCCAGGCCGTGGCCGATGGCCTCGTGCAGGAGGATGCCGCTGGCGCCCGCGGCGAGGACGACGGGGAGCGTGCCCGCGGGGGGGCGGCGGGCGTCGAAGAGCACCATCGTCCGGTCGACGGCCTGCTTCGCCACCATCTGGAGCTGGTCCTCGGTGTACCAGTCGAAGCCGTGGCGGCCGGCGATGTTGGCGCCGCCGGTGAGCGTCTGGCCGTCCTTGGTGGCGGTGACCGAGACCCACAGCCGGGTCGCGGGGCGGACGTCGGTGTGGACGTGGCCCTTCAGGTCGGCGACGAGGACGCGCTCCTCGGAGTCGTTCCACCAGATCTGGACCTTCGTGACGGCGGGGTCCAGCGAGCGGGCGATGGCCTCGACGCGCTCCAGGACGGGGAGCTTCGACGCGATGCCGACGTCGGCCCAGGGGACGGTCAGGTCGTAGAAGCGGGGGACGTCGCGGAAGTCGAAGTCGACCGGGGCGTCGGCCCCGCCGCCGGCGGCGATGGACGCGGCGGTCCGGGCGGCGGCGAGCATCGACTCGAGGGAGAGGTCCTCGGTGAACGCGTAGCCGGTCTGGTCGCCGACGACGACGCGGAGGCCGACGCCCTCGTCGACCGACGAGTCGGCCCGGCTGACGATGCCGTCCTCCATCGAGATCGAGTTGCTGCGCCGGTACTGGAAGTAGAGGTCGGCGAGGTCCGCGCCCCGCGAGCCGAGCTCGGCGAGGAGGCGGGACAGGGTCGGGCGGTCGACCCCGAACCACGTCAGGAACGGGTTGTCGGGGACCTGGCCGCCGGAGGTGGAGGCGGCGACGGCGCCGACCGAGCCGCAGCCGGACAGCCACGCGGGGACGGTCAGGGTGGCGGTGCCGGCGGCGGACGCCTTGAGGAAGTCACGTCGGTTGAACGAACTCATGGCGCGGGAGTGAACCACAGGCCGCGCGCCCGCGTGTGAAGCTTTGGTGAAGGCGCCGTGGGGGGCGCGGCGCGTCAGGCGGCGCGGCGGCGGCGGCTGACGGCGGGGATCACCAGCAGGAGGACGGCCAGCGAGGTGGGGACGCGGGGGGCGCCGGCGAAGGACGACTCGCCCTCGCAGTCCTCGAGGTCGTCGTTGTCGATGTCGCCGTCGCCGTCGGCGTCGAGGTCGTCGGCGATGTCGCCGTCGCCGTCCTCGTCGAGGTCGTCGAACCAGCCGGGCTCGCCCTCGTCCTCGGGGAGGCCCTCGTCGTCGTCGTCGTCGTCGAGCTCGTTCTCGTCGTCGTTCTCGTTCTCGTCCTCGTTCTCGTGCTCGCCCTCGTCCTCGTCCTCGTCGAGGGGGCCGTCTTCGTCGCCGTCCCAGGGGTCGTCGCCCTCGGGGGGATCGATCCAGTCGTCCTCGTCCTCGCAGTCCGGGAGGCCGTCGTCGGCGAGGCCGTTGCAGTCGTTGTCCTCGCCGTCGCAGACCTCGGGGAAGTCCGGGGAGATGAACGGGAAGCGGTCGTCGCAGTCGCCCTCGCACTCCGACAGGCCGTCGTTGTCGTCGTCGACGAGCTCGTCCTCGCCGTCGCCGTCGCAGTTGTTGTCGAGGCCGTCACAGAGCTCGGCGGCGTCCTCGAAGACGAAGACGTTGCCGTCGTCGCAGTCGCCCGCGCAGATCGGCTGGCCGTCCTCGTCGTCGTCGGCCTCGTCGTCGGGGACGAGGTCGTCGCAGTCGTTGTCGACGCCGTCGCACAGCTCGAGCGCGCCGGGGAAGGTGAGGTCGTCGAGGTCGTCGCAGTCGCCGGTGCAGGGGGCCCAGCTGTCCTCGTCCTCGTCGGTCTCGTCCTCGGGGACGACGCCGTCGCAGTCGTTGTCCTTGAGGTCGCAGATCTCCGGGGCGCCGGGGTAGACGTTCCGGTCGAAGGGGGCGCAGTCGGCGGAGTCGACGACGCCGTCGCCGTCGGTGTCGGCGGGGGGCGCGGGCTCCCCCTCGTCCTCGTCCTCGTCCTCGTTCTCGTTCTCGTTCTGGGGGGCGCCCTCGCCGGCGTCGTCGTCGTCGCCGTGGGCCTCGCCGGGGCCGAGGGGGGTCTCCTCGTCCTCGTCGCCGGCCTCGCCGTCGCCCTCGTTCTCGTCCTCGTTCTCGTTCTCGTTCTCGTCCTCGTTCTCGGGGGCGCCCTCGTCGTCGTCGTCGCCGTGGGTCTCGCCGGGGCCGAGGGGCGTCTCCTCGTCCTCGTCGTCGTCGCCCGCGGGGACGTCGTCGTCGTCGCCCGCGGGGACGTCGTCGTCGTCGCCGAAGTCCGCGTCGTCGTCGTCCGCCGGGACGTCGTCGTCGTCGCCCTCCGCCACGTCCTCGTCGTCGTCGCCGGACTCGGGGGCGCCTTCGCCCGCGTCGTCGTCGTCGCCGTGCGTCTCGCCCGGGGCGAGGGGGCCTTCGCCGTCGTCGTCGCCGAGGTCCGGCCAGTCGGGCCACGTCGAGGGATCGTCGGGGTCGGGGTAGTCCTCCTCGGAGCAGTCCACCAGCCCCTCGTCCACGTCCTCGTCGCAGTCGTTGTCGATGCCGTCGCAGATCTCGGGCGCGCCCGGGTAGAAGAACTGGACGAGGTCGTTGCAGTCGCCGTCGCACGGCGTCCAGCCGTCGTCGTCCGCGTCCTCGTCCTCGTCGATCAGCTCGCCGTCGCAGTCGTTGTCGATCCCGTCGCACAGCTCCGGCGCGCCGTCGTAGACCGTGCCGTCCGACGGATCGCAGTCCTCGTCGTTGTGCCAGCCGTCGCCGTCGAGGTCGTCCGGGTCGACGCCCTCGGGCGGACCGTCGCCGGGGCCGTCGGGGACGCCGTCGGGGTCCGGGTCCTCGCCCGGCACGCCGCCGGGACCCTCGGGCGGGCCGTCGCCCTCGCCGTCGGGCTCGCCGTCCTCGTCGTCGGGCACGCCGTCCTCGTCCTCGGGGACGCCGTCGGGGTTCTCGGGGGTCCCCTCGTCCCCGGGGCCGTCGCCGCCCGCGTCGGGGATGCCGTCGCTGTCCTCGGGCTCGCGGGGCACGTCCTCCAGGTCGCCGTCCTCCTCCGGCGCGCCCTCGTCCGCGGGGCCGTCGCCCGCGTCGCCCTCGTCGCCGCCCTCGCCCTCGCCCTCGCCCGCGGGGCCGTCTCCGGCCTCCTCGGTGCACGCGGGGCCGTCGTCCACGCCGCCGTCGCAGTCGTTGTCCGCGCCGTCGTCGCAGACCTCCTCGGCGTCCGGGTTGACGAGCTCGTCGAGGTCGTCGCAGTCCGGCGCGTCCTCGCAGTCGGCGTCCGCGGAGAACCCGTCGCCGTCCAGGTCGGCGCACTCCTCGGCGCCGTAGATCGACATCAGCCCCGCGACGTCGTCGTCGGTGAGCGTGCGCCGCTCGGGGCCGGTCCCCGCCTGGGCGAACGCGTACATGACCGCCCCCTCGTCCTCGGAGTGGCCGAGGCCGAGGCAGTGGCCGAGCTCGTGGATCGCCACCAGCTCGACGTCGAACCGGCCGGGCCCGGCGCCGTCGGGGTCCGACGACCAGGGGATGGGGCCGTAGTCGTTGGCGCTGTAGAAGCGGATGTCGCAGTCGAACATCTGCCCCGCCGCGGCCCAGTGCTGGGCGACGGCGAGCGTGCCCCCGCCGAAGCTGCCCTCGTGGAACTGGCCCACGAGGCGCTCGTCGTAGGTCCACGACGTCTCCGTGGTGACCTCGCCGGGGTGGTACTCGAACGCCGCGCCGGCGTCGCTCCACGCGTCCTGCGCCGAGAAGAAGGCGCCGGCCAGCTGGTTCGGGGTGCCGGCCTCGGCGGGCCAGCCCGAGGCGTTGAACTCGAAGGGGTACTCGACCGGGGCCCCCTGCCACGTCCAGTCGGCGGCGAGGGGCTCGAAGGCGGAGGCGGGGGCCGGCGCGAGCAGCAGGAGCGCGGCGCCGGCGGCGAGCCATTCGACGGGGTTCCTACTCGGCATGGCAGCCTCCGACCGAGGCGAGCGCCTCGATGTAGCGCTCGCCCTCGTCCTCGCCGGGGTCGGCGATGCGGACGGCGCCGGCCTCGCCGCCGAGGACCTTCGCGGCGCCGTCGGGGCCGCTGCGGAGGAAGAGGAGGTAGCGCTTGTCGAGGGTGGGGCGCTCCGGCGTGTCCTCGACGGTGAAGCGGACGTCGCCGATCTCGCCGCCGGGGAGGATCAGCTCGATGGTCTCTGGCTCCTCGCCGCGAACCGTCTTGAGGGGGGCGAGCCAGACGCGGGTCAGGATCGCGCCGTCGTCGCCGTCGTCCCAGACGACCTCGTAGCTGGTCGCCTCGGCGATGACGACGACATCCGCGATCGAGCAGAGCTCGGCGCGGGACAGCTCCTGCTGCAGGGCGAGCGCCGGGGTCGCGGCGAGCGCGGCCGCGAGCAGCGCGAAGAGCGCACTTCGGTTCATGAAAGCCTCCACGCTCCGCTCATCGGCGGCGGACGGGGAGGGCTTCAGGAGATGTTCGCGATCAACCGGGTGGAGCGGACTCCATTGCCGGTTCAGGGGGCGGTGGGGACGAGCTCGGCGGGGCGAATCAGGGCCATGTGCACCACTCCGGGAGGTCCGCGGGGAGGCCCTCGGGCCAGAGGGCGACGAGGCCGCGGCGGTGGTCGCCGAAGAAGGTCACGAGCATGTCGGTCGCCTCGACGGGGGGGAGGTGGCCGGCGTCGTGCTCGCACGCGACGGCGACGTGGCCGTCGTCGGTCAGGAGGTCGAGGAACGTCAGGCTCGCGCCGTGGAAGTCGAACCCGCCGTAGGTGTCCGACGGGCCGCCCCAGGTCACGAGCACCGGGATCGGCTCCGCGGGGCGGGCGTAGAGCTGCGCCGGGGTGCCGCCGGAGAA
>CAYFOA010000202.1:7322-14407 GCA_964344575.1 uncultured Rickettsiales bacterium
GGGCGGTGGCCGCGAGGTCGGCGGCGCGGTGCATCGTCAGGAACGTCGTCATCAGCCCGCCGGCGCTCATGCCCGTGGCGTAGACGGCGTCGGCGTCGATCTCGAACTGGTCCCAGAGGCAGGGGAGGACGGCGTCGAAGAGCGCGAGATCGACGTTGGTGTCGCCGGGGTCTTCGACGTCCCACTCGAAGGGGAGGCCCGAGCTCTCCGGGGCGACCACGATGAAGCCCTCGTCCGCCAGATCGCGCACCCCCATCCAGTCGAGGATCCAGGTCGCCGTGCCGCCCAGCCAGTGCCAGGCGAACACCACCGGGGCGCCGGCGGGATCGGCGGGGAGCTCGACCTCGAGGGTCCGCGCGACGCCCCCCGCCGTCATCGAGACCGTGCCGGAGGCGAAGGTGGGGCACTGCTCGTCGGTGCTCCAGGGGTTCTCGAGGGGCGCGGCGTCGTCGTCGTCGCGGCCGCCCCCCGAGTCCGGCGGCGTCGTCGTGAGGGGGGCGCAGGCGGACGCGGCGAGGAGCAGGACGAAGGGGAGGGGGCGCATGGCGGCACAGTGGCGACGGCGTGACGTACGTACAACGAACAGATCTGAACGTCACCTGATCGATCTGTGTACAGTCAGCGAATGGGCACCGAGGCGTACGAGGCGTTCGTCCAGGTCGTCGAGCAGGGCTCGGTGTCGGCGGCGGCGCGCGCGCTGGGGGTGCCCCGGCCGACCGTGAGCCGCCGGCTCGCGCGGCTGGAGGAGCGGCTCGGCGAGCGGTTGATCCGGCGGGGGACGCGGCGGATGCAGGTGACGCGCGTGGGGCGGCAGCTGTACCAGCGGGTGCGGGGGCCGTTGGCCGCGCTGGCGTCCGCCGAGCAGGAGGTGCGGGACCGGTCCGAGGCGCCGCGGGGGCTGCTCCGGGTCGCCGTCCCGCCGCTGCTCGCGGGGCCGCTGGCGCCGGTGCTGCGGCGGTTCCAGGAGCGGTACCCGGACGTGTCACTCGAGGTGGTGGCAGGGACGGCGTTCGTCGATCTCACCGCCGAGGGGTTCGACGTCGCGCTCCGCGGCGGCGTCCTCCGGGACCCGGACCTCGTCCAGCGCCGGCTGCTGACGATGCGGATCGGGCTCTACGCCTCGCGCGGGTACCTCCAGGGGGCGGGCACCCCGCGGGACGTCGGGGAGCTGGCGGGGCACGCCCTGCTGCGGGGGACCACCGCCGACGGCACGCCGCGGACGTGGTGGCCGCTCCGGGGCGGGGGGCGGCTCCCCGTCGGCGGCGGGTTCGTGACCAACGACCGGACCCTCCTGCGGGAGGTCTGCGCGGCCGGCGCGGGCATCGCGCTCCTGTCCGACGTCCCCGCCCTGCCTGCCGACCTCGTGCCGCTGCTCCCCGAGATCGGCGCCCGGGTCGACCTCCACGTCGTCTACCCCGAGCGCGGGCTCCTCCCCCCTCGCGCGCGGGTGTTCGTCGACGCCGTGGTGGAGGCGCTGGGGGAGGCCTAGTCGCTCGGCGAGCGGAGCATCCGCGTCAGCCCCACGATCGCGAACCCCAGCCCCACCAACACGGGGAGCGCCTGCGCGATCGGGCCGTACACCGGGATCACCGCCATCGTGTCCGAGAACGTGAGCCCGACCACCGCCAGGGGGATCCCGAACGCCACCTGGAACGCCCCGATCCGCCGGTCGCTCCGCCGCGCCGCCCGGTCCGCCGCCTGCCGCTGCCGCTCCCGGAGGAGCTGCTTCTCGGCGTACTCCACCGCCGCCCGGGCGCGCCCCGCCGCGCGCGGGTCGATCGCCGACCCCGGCTGCGAGGCCGCCGTCCCGTGGGCCGCCGTCATGCCCGACGTGCAGCCCGGGCACGTCATCTCGACGGCGGCGTCGTACTCCATCCCGCAGTTGGTGCACTCGACCAGCTGCATCGTCCCCCCGGTCACGCCTCGTCCCCCCCGCCGTCGATCAGCCCGTGCAGCCGGAGCAGCTTCCGGAGGTGCGGACGGCTCAGCCCGATCTCCCGCCCCGTGGCCGACAGGTTCCGCCCGTTCCGCTCGAACGCCGCCGCCAGGTACTCCGCCTCCCACGCCTCGACGACCTTCTCCTTGGCCTCCTTGTAGGGGAGCTCGCCGTACAGCCGGGCCCGCCCGGACACCGGCGGGAGCGCGTCGATCGTGGCCCCGCCGCGGCCCTCGACCCCGCCGAGGTGGAGCGGCAGGTCGTCCAGCGTCGCCGCCCCCGGGGGGGCCAGCGCGAGCGCCCGCTCGAGGACGTTCCTCAGCTCGCGCACGTTCCCCAGCCAGGGGTGGGCCACCAGCCGCGCCAGCGCCGGCCCGTCGCTCACCTCGACCCCCTGGCCGCCGATCCGGTCGAGGAGCACGCGCACCAGCAGGGGGATGTCGTCCGTCCGATCGCGCAGGCCGGGGAGGGTCACCCGGACCACGGCGAGTCGGTAGTAGAGGTCCGGGCGGAGGTCCCCCGCGGCCGTCGCCTCCTCCGGGGAGCGGCCCGCCGCGGCGACCACGCGCACGTCCACGGGGCGCTCCTTGAACTCGCCCAGGCGGACGACCCGACGCCCCTCCAGCACGCGCAGGAGCTTCGGCTGGAGCTCCAGGGGGAGCGAGTCCAGCTCGTCGAGGAACACGGTCCCGCCGTCGGCGCTCTCGAACACCCCCGCCCGGTCGCTCGTCGCCCCCGTGAACGCCCCCTTGCGGTGGCCGAACAGCTCCGACTCGATCAGCTCCGGCGCCACCGCCGAGCAGTCGAACACCGCGAACGGCTCGGTGGACCGCGACGAGCGCTGGTGGATGGCGCGGGCGGCGAGCTCCTTGCCGGTGCCCGTCTCGCCGTCGAGGAGCACGGTGGTGTCCCGCGGGGCGACCCGCTCCAGGACCGCGTAGAGCTGCCGCATCGAGACCGAGCGACCCCAGAGATCGCCGAACTGCTCGGCGCTGGACGGCTCCAGCACGAAGCTCGCGTCCGGCGTCTGGAGGTGGATCTTCGTGCGGCCGACCTGGAGCACGGTGCCGGGGGGGACGAGGGACTCGATGAGCTTCGTGTCGCCGACCCAGGTGCCGTTCGTCGAGTTCAGGTCGCGGACGCGGACGGCGGCGCCGACCAGGGTCAGCTCGACGTGGTGCGAGGAGACCGCCCGGTCCGTCAGGATGATGTCGTTCGTCTCGGCCTTGCCGATGCGCGTGACCTCGGCGTCGATGGCGAACGTCTTGCCCGCGTCGGGCCCGTCGATGACCGCCGCGACCGCCTCGATCAGGGGCAGCCCGAACCGCGCCGCGGCGCGCTCGGTGGCGTGGAGGTGTTCGGTCGCCAGGGGCTCGGTCGTCTGCTCGGCGCTCACCGCCTCCGACGATACCGGAGCGCCAGCAGGGGCATCAGCCACAGCCCGCGCGAAGCCGCCGCCCCGTCCGCCGCCGAGCAGCTGCAGCCGTACTCCCAGGTCGTGCCCGGGTCGAAGTCCGGCCCGGCCCCCCCGGCGCCGCCGTCGTCGCCCCAGCCGTCCCCCCAGTCGGCGTTGCCGCCCTCGTAGTCGTAGGGGTCGGGGTCCTCGCCGTCGGGGATCCCGTCGTCGTCCGAGTCCGTGTCGAGGTAGTCCCAGATCCCGTCGCCGTCGGTGTCGGCGGGGTGCTCGGGGTCGTCGCCGACCTCGTCGGCGTCGTCGATCCCGTCGCCGTCGCTGTCCGTGTCCAGGTAGCTCGGGATCCCGTCGCCGTCGGGGTCGCTGTCGGGGCCGCCCGCCGTCGCGCTCGCCTCGACGCTGTCGGGGATCCCGTCGCCGTCGCTGTCCTCGTCGAGGAACGCGGGGATCCCGTCGCCGTCGGGGTCGGCCGTCCCCTCGACGCTGTCGTCGATGCCGTCGCCGTCGGCGTCCGTGTCCCACCAGTTGGGGACGCCGTCGCCGTCCGCGTCGTCGCCCCCCTCGACGTGGTTGGGGATGCCGTCGTGGTCGGTGTCGAGCTCGTCGCTGTCGTCGGGGAGGAGGTCGTCGCCGAGGGGGTCCGTGTCGACGCACACCGCCGTCACGGGGTCGCACGACGAGTCCGGGCAGTCGCCGGCGCCGCAGGGCTCCGCGCACGCGCCGCCGACGCACACCAGCGCGCCGTCGCAGTCGTTGGACAGGGAGCACGACGAGCCGACGACGCCGTCGCCCGGCGCGCCCGCGTAGGTCCACCGGACCGCGTCCCACGCGAACGTCGCCTCGGGCCCCTCGATGGACAGGTTCGTCAGCGTGACGTTGCCCGCCGTCCCCTCCACGAACTTGAGCGGCTGGCCCCCGAGGAGGTCGACCCAGTCGTCCGCGCCGGTGGACTGGTCGACGTAGGAGATGCCGTGGCCGCCCCAGAAGGCGATGTCGAAGGGGGCCACCGTGGACGCGGCGACGGGCGACGCGGGGACGTAGACGGCGACGCTGTACAGCCCCGTCGTCGGGATCTCGGGCGTCCACCGGCCGGACACCCAGGCCATGTCCTCGTCGTAGGGCGAGCCGAAGAAGAAGTCCCCCTCCCAGCCGCCGTCCTCGGCCAGGTCCACCGCCTCGCCGCCGGTGGTGAACGTGAACTCGGGGTCGGCGTTGTCGACGACGATCGAGCTGCAGCCGTCGGCGTGCGTCGGGGTCGGGGTCGCGATCTCGCCGGGCGAGCTGCCGATGGCGGCGGCGTCCGGGTAGGTGACGTCCAGCGGGGGCCAGCGGTCCCCCGGGGGGTACGCGGCGAGGCCCCAGACGAGCTCCTGGTAGGGGTAGGAGCCGCGGGAGAGCGCCGACGGCGAGCCGTACGGCGGGCGCCCCGCGGGGAGGCTCGGGTTGTTCGGGTTGTTGACGTACGCGAAGCCGTTGTAGGCCCACGTCGCGTAGTACCAGTTCTCCACGATCGCGGGGTCCTGGTCGCCCATCCAGGGGACGGCGTTGAACTTGACGGCGAGGATGCCGGCGCCGGTGCCGATGTTGTAGGCGGGCTCGGACGCGACGCGCGCGGGGCTGAACGACAGCGGCCCCATCGAGCCGCTGCCCATTCCGGAGGTGACCTGGGTGACGCCGTAGCCGCAGTCGAAGGAGATGACGGTCGGGCCGGAGCCGCCGCCCGAGGCGCAGAACTGGTCCCAGGTCGACTCGACCCAGCCGATCGACTTGAGGATCGTGCACGGCAGGGTCGCCGGGACGTCGCCCGCGGCGGTCTCGAGCTCGGGGTACGCGGGGGCGTCGGCGCCGAGGGTGGCGGCGCCCGCGGACTCGAACAGGAGCGCCATGGCGTCGTCGGTGGGCTCGCCTCCGGTGACCGCCGGCTGGGGGCAGCCGGACGTGGACGGGCAGCCGGCGTGGGCGCGCGCGGGGAACGACGCGATCGCGACGACGACGCCGATGACGAGCAGCACGAGGACGAGGCGGGAGCGCACGTCAGCGGCCCTCCACCAGGCCGAGGAGGGAGACGTCCTGCGCGGCGTCGTCCGGGGGGACGAGCCGGGCGCGGTCGCCGTCGGGAGACTCGAGGATCCAGGCCAACGGCGCGCCGGCGCCGTGCTCGCGCCACAGGATGCCGTGATCGCCCCACGCGGCCTCGGGGACGCGCCACCAGGACGACCCCACGACGCCCTCGGTGACGACGATCTCGTCGCCGTCGCCGTCGCCGTCGCCGTCGCCGTCGCCGTCGCCGTCGCCCGGCAGCACCAGCGCGCCCAGCCACCCGCTCCCGCCCCGGACCTCGTCCGCGACCCACACGGTCTCCGGCTCGCCGGCCCCGTCGAAGGGGACCCGGACCACGCGGGCGTCGCGGTCGACGAGGGTCACGGCGCGCGACCCGTCCGCCGCCGGCCGGACCTCCCGAACCCGCGCGCTGGGCAGCTTCCACCGGGCCCGCAGCGAGCCGTCGGGGCGGAGCTCCTGCAGCTGCGCGGCGTCGCCGTCGATCACGAGCACCACGAGCCCGCGCGCCGCGTCGCCCGGGAGCCCCGGCAGCGTGCCCGCGAGCAGCACCCACGACGCGTCCCAGGCCCCGATCACGCGCTCGTCCCGGGGGCCGGCGACCAGCTCGAAGCGGTCGCGGCGGGGGAGGAGCCGGTCGCCGGCGTCGAGCCGGTCCGCGCCGGGGGTCGCCCGCAGCCACGCCACCCGCGCCCCGTCCGCCTTCACCAGCACCGGCGTCTGGAGCGCGAGCACGTCCTCGTCCACCGCGACCTCGTCGACCGTCAGCGTCGCCGCCCCCCCGTGCCGCGCCCCCACCGGCAGCGCCACCCACGCGGTCGTCGCCCCGTCCGCCGAGACCACCCCGCGGGGGGCGTACCCCGGCGCGTGCTCGACGGCGTCGATCCGCTGCCGCGCCAGGGTCCCCGACGCCGTCAGCGGCGCGTCGAGGTCCGCCTCCCACAGCGTCGACCAGCTCCCGTCGGCCGACGTCGTGAAGTACCGGAGGGTGTCGCCGGCCCTGCTGACGACCTCCTGCCCGTGCCCGGAGGCTCCCTCGATCTCCGGAGGCGCGGGGCAGGCGGTCAGCAACAGGGCCAGCGACGGGAGGATCAGGCGCACGCGTCCTCCTTCAGCAACGCCCGTGCCAGAGCCGTCGCAGCGCCGACGTCCGTCGATCGGGCCCGGGCCCGGCGGTCACCGCGGTGTCCGCTTCGGCGGCGTTCCGGAAACCCCCGTTTCCACCCCGCCGGGCACCCCGCGGCCCTGGGAACGGAGATGCCCTGAGCGGTTTCGGGGGCCGGGGTTACGGTGGGGTTGGGTAGAGGCGTAACTACCTGAAATAGCTGGGAAAGCAGGCACATCGGGGCCCGTGCACCGGTGTGCCTGCCTCCCGAAACCATCCCGCCGTGGAGGAGGACCCACACGTGACCCGGACCCGACTTCTTCTCGCCGCGGGCGCGGCAATGGCCGCGCTCGCCCTGCACGGATGCTCGTGCACCGAACTGGACCCCGACGACCCCGAGGACGTCACGCCGCCGCCGGACGACGACGACACCACCGAAGAGGAGGAGGACGAGCCCACCGACATCGGGGACTACGACGCCGTCGGCTTCAGCTTCGTCCTCCAGGCGGCCCCCCTCGACGCCGAACGCGGCGAGGACGGCGACGACGACGACAGCGCCGGTGACGACGACG
>CAYFOA010000203.1:0-14214 GCA_964344575.1 uncultured Rickettsiales bacterium
GCGCGCGTGCTCGGTCCGACGCCGGGGGCGATGGCGGGCGGAGCGGGCCTGCTGGCGCTGGCGCTGGCGTGGCGCGGGCGCGTGGCCGGGCTGCCGGTGGTCCCCGACCCCCGCCGGCCGGCCGCCGACTGGCCCCGCCAGCTCGCCCTGGCGGCGGTCGCGGGGGGCGCGGTGATGGCCTCCCAGGTCGGCCTGGGGACCCGCACGGCCCCCGATCGGGACGCCGCCGACGTCCGCCTCGTGGTCGACCGGTGCGAGCCCAGGGCGGTGGTGGCGACGGGGGACCGGGCCGCGGTCGTGACGGCCCGGACCCTCGCGCTCCACGACCTGGGCGACGCGGCCCTCGGTCCTCAGCCCGTCCCGCTGCCGGGGGGCGGCGACGGCGTCCCCGGCGGCGTCGTCGCCGCGGACGATCGACTCCTCGTACCGATTCTCCCGATCCGGGAAGACGTCCTCGCGACCCCGATCGCGGTCCTCCCCCCCGAGGGCGCGCCGGCCCCGCTCGGCGTCCCCTGCACCGCCAAGGGCTGGACCTGGGATCCCCGGCGGGAGCGGGCGCTCGTCACCTGCGTCGAGTCCCCCGACGTGCTCGCCGTCGACCCCACCGCCCCGAGCGGGCGCGACGACGGCCCGGTCCTCGGCTCCCCGCCTTCCCTGCTGGAGAAGCGCTGGTGGTACGACTCGACCCCCGGACTCTGGCTCGACGCCGACCGCGACCGGCTCTACGTACCCCGGCCGGCTCGCCTCCTCGAGGTCGACCTGGGCCTGCGGAGGCCGCGGCGGGCGCTCGTCCTCGGGGCGCCGGCGGCCGACGTCGCCTTCGATCCGGGGAGCGACCGGATCTTCGTCACCCGCGAGGGCGCCTCGACCGTCCTGGTCGTCGATCGGGAGGACTTTCGGCCGGTCGGCGTCGTCCGGGTCGGGCTCGGCGCCGCCGAGCTGGCGGTCCTCCCCCGGGCCGGGCTCCTCGCCGTGGCCGGGACCCTCCGCCCCGAGATCGCGTTCGTGACGCTGAGGGACCTCGAGATCGTCGGCCGCCACCACCTCGGCTCCCGGGTGCGGTCGCTGGCCACGACCCCCGGCGGGGACGGGGTCCTCGCCGCGACCTCCTGCGGGGTGTTCGAGGTCCGCCCCGCCGCCGCCCCCACCGCGTCGGCCGGCCCGTGATCGACCGGCTCCAAGCCCACCCCCGACTGCTCCTGGCGGTCGTCTGCGTCGTGTTCGGCGTCAGCGCGACGTTCGTCCACCCGCTGGGGATCGCCGGCGTCGACGAGTACCGCAACGCCGACTGGCTGAACTGCCGCAGCTTCGACGCCCTGACCCGCCGCGCGCTGCTGGAGGACGGCGAGTTCCCGCTGCGGACCCACCTCCTCGGCGGCGGGTTCCCGGTGGCAGCGCACCCCTCGGACGGTTCGTGGGCCCCGACCATCGTCGCCGTCCTGCTCTTCGGGGACGTCGTCGGCACCAAGATCAACCTCCTCCTCTTCCTCATCGCGGGCGCGTGGGGGGTGCACGCGCTGGCGCGCCGCTTCGCCGGCTGCAGCGAGGCGGCGTCGCTGCTGGCGGGGGCCCTGTTCGCGGTCAGCGGCTGGCTCCCGTCGATGTGGCTGGTCGGCTTCTACAACCAGGTGTTCTACCTGCTGGCGCCGGCCGTCCTGCACCTGCTCCTGACCCACCGGCCGCTGTGGGGCGGCCTCCTGCTGGCGCTCGTCCTCCAGCAGGGCGGCCTCGCCTTCCCGGCGGTCGTCTTCTTCCTCTCGGTGGCAGCCTGGGGGATGGCGGCGGCGGAGTCCGCGGAGGCCGACGACGGCGTCGCCGGGGCCTGGGGCGGACCGTTCGCCGTGCTGCTGCTGGGGACGTCCGCCCCGGCCTTCGCGCGGGGCCTCGAGTCGCCCGCGGCGGTCGTCCTCGGGTGGGGGACAGCGGCGCTGCTGACGGCGGCGACGCCCCGGATGCGGCGCTTCGCCCGGGCGCTGCTGCCGTGGGTCGGGCGGCTGGCGCTCCTCCTCGTCGTCTGCTGCTCGCTCGGCGCGGCGCGGCTGGCCGGCATCGTCCTGCTCGAGGGCGAGGACACGTACACCCACGAGCTCCAGCGGCGCGACGCGCTCTGGTTCCCCGACCTCGACGAGCCGCCGATGCCCCCCGAGGAGCGGTTCTACGACTCCCCGGCGGACTTCGTGATCGCGCTGTCGGGGCGGGTCCCGGCGAGGACCGAGTACGGCGAGATGCACGGCCGCGACACGGCCCCGGTCGAGTACGAGTACGCCTGGTTGGGGCTCACGCCGCCCTTCGTCGGCCTCCTGTTCGTCGGGCTCGGGCTCGCGCTGAGGGGCGATCGCCGCCGCCAGCTCGTGGCCGGGCTGGGGATCCTGTTCGCCCTGATCTCGTTCGGGTGGCGGGCGCCGCCGGACCTCCACTTCCTGATGACCTGGGGGGTGCCGCCCCTGGACCGGCTGGCGCAGCCGCTGAAGTACTGGAACTTCTTCGTCCTGCTGCCGGGCGTGCTGCTCGTCGGCGTGGCCGTCGACCGGCTCCCGCGCCGCGAGGTGGCGATCCCGGTCGTCGCCCTCCTCCTCGTCTGGCCGTTCGTCCAGAACCGGGCCACGCTGGCCGAGCTGTTCCTCGTCGAGCGCCCGGCCGGACCCCCCGCAGAGCGGTACCTCCAGGTGGCGACGGTCGCCGAGGAGGCGTGGGTCGAGCGGGGCGAGCAGCGCATCCGGGCGCTCTCGGACGAGGCCTACCTGCGCGAGTACGTGCGCCCGACGGAGGCGACGGAGTACTGGAACGTCCGGCGGGGGCTCGGGGTGGTCGACCACTACGGATCCCTCGTGCTGCCGGAGCACGCGATCCCCGCGACGTACCTCACCCTGGACGGGGTCGCGGTGCCCAACCCGCGCTACCGCGGCGAGGCGTGGGTGGACGGCCCGGGCACCGTCGAGTCGGTGGTGGTCGGCCACAACCGGATCGTCGTGGAGGCGACGTTGGAGGCGCCGGGGACCGTGGTCGTCAACCAGAACTGGCTCGAGGGGTTCACCGCGGACGTCGGCGAGGTCGGGGACCGAGACGGGCTCCTGGCGGTCGCGCTGCCGGCGGGCCGGCACCGGGCGACGCTCCGCTACCGGCCGGGCGGGCTGCTCGCGGGGTTCGGGATCTCGGCGCTCTCGTGGATCTTCTGGGGTGTGCTCGCGCTTCGTCCGGTCGTCTCGAGACGCCGCGCCCGGGCGACCGGTGCGCCGTCCGGAGACGACGCCCCCGCGACCGTGCCCCCGCCCCCGACGACGAGCACGTAGCTCAGCCCAGGATCGTGTCCGGCACGACGACGGCGCCGGGGGCGCTGGCGCGGGGCTCGACGTCGTCGCGATCGCGGTTGGGCACGAACGCGCGGGCGCGCCCCACCTCGTGGCCCCGGACGAAGAAGCGGACGGTGACGTCGACCCCGTCGGACAGGGGGTCGGCGGCGACCGCGGCGAAGGCGATCTCGGCGGACTCGCTCGCGGGGTCGACCGACAGCGTCTGGTGGAGCTCGACGCCGTCGGCGGGGAACGCCTCCTCCAGCCAGAGCTCGACCTCGACGGGCACGGCGCCGCCGGCGTAGGGGGTCGCGTCGTCGGGGGCGTTCGCGACGGTCGCCGCGTCGGCCGCGGACAGCGTCACGGTCAGCTCCAGGGCGCCGCCCGCCGCCACCGTCGTCGGGCCCCCCACGTGGACGCGCCGGACCAGCCAGCTCGACGCCCCGTCGGACGGCGCCATCGCCGTTGGCGTCCCCGGCGGACGGGGGGCGGCCCCCTCGGGCTCGGTGTAGGGCGCGATGATGGTGTCCGCCTCGTCCCGCTGCGTCGGGGCGTCGGCCTCGGAGACGTCCGTCTCGGCGCCGGGGTCCACGTCCAGCCCCTGCAGGGCCACCCGGGTCGCCTCGGTGACGGCCGGCTCGGCGGCGGCGACCAGCGCGTCCAGCTTGCCCGCCCGCTGCGCGCTCAGCACCAGCCGGCTCAGCTGCTCGAACGCCGTCTCGGCGCCCTGCGGAGCGACCGGCTCAAGCCCCGCGGATCGCGCGACAGCGGCGCTGCGGAGGGGATCCGCGAGGTCGTCTTCGAGCAGGCTGATCAGCTCGTGGCGGCGGTCGACGGTCCAGCTCATCGGCTCTCCGGGTGGGCGATGCGCGGCAGGTAGGCGCGGTGGTCGAAGCGGGGGCTGTTGGCCTCGTCGTGGCAGCGGAGGCAGACGGCCTCGCCGACGGCGGCCCCCGGGGGAGGGGCGAACCCCACCCGCTCGGCCTCCTCGGCGTGGACCGCCCGCGGCCCGTGACACGCCTCGCACTGTACGTTGAGGAGCGCCCGCTCGTCGCCGGGGTCGGCGAATCCGCCCGCCCGCGCGAACCCCGTCGTGTGGCACGCGAGGCACTCGGGGTTCCGGTCCTCGCCCCGCTCGATCAGGGTCTTCCAAGCCCGGGCGTGAGGGCTCTGGGTCCAGTGGGCCGTCGGCCCCGGGTGGCAGGCGACGCACGCCTCGCGGCCGGCGTAGCGGTCGTCCCGCGAGACCTCGCCGGGGTCCACGGCCACCGCCTGGAGCTCCGCCAGCCGCGCGGCGCTGAAGCGGTCGATGAGCGCCTGGACGGCCGGGTCCTCGACGGCCTGCGGCTCGATGACGATCTTGCTGACCCCGACCTCGTGCGCGGTCCCGGGCAGCGTCGACGCCCCTTCGACGGCCTGGCGGCGGAGCGCCACGACCTCGGCGAGCGAGGCCTGGACGGTGTCGGGATCGGTAGACGGATCGACCCGCTCGACCCCGTCCCCGCCGACCGCCCGGACCCGGGGATCGTCGCCGGCCGCCTCGCGCGCCCGGAGGAGGTCCAGGTGGCGCCGTCGGCCGAGGTACTGCTTCTCCAGGGTCGCCACCCGCTCCAGCGGCCACGCCGTGCCGTCCCGCCGCGCCACCGCCCGCGTCCCGGGGGCGCCGCTGAGCACGACGTCGAGCCGGCGGTAGGCCCGCCCCAGCGGCTCCGCCCGGACCACCAGGGTCCCCCCGTCGACGTACTGCGTCCGCTCGTCGCCGGGGTCGGGGGGCGCGAGGACGACGTCGGCGTCGAGCCCCGCGTCGAGCCAGCCGCGGAGCGTCCGGTTGTCGGCGTCGGTCAGCGCGATCACGAGGTCCAGCCCCGCCCCCTCCGCCGTCGCCGCCGCCACCTCCGCCGCCGCCGCGGCCACCGCGTCCGTCGCCGGGGCCCGCTCCGTGAGCCCCTGCGTGCCCGCCCCCCGGACCAGCCCGAGGAGCAGCACGCGGCGCCCGTCGACCTCCCGCAGCAGCGACCGCCGCCAGTCGTGCGCCGCCCCCTCCAGGTTCGTCACCACGATCGGGAGCCCGTGCCGCCGCGCCGCCGCCGCGAGCTCGTCCGGCGGGACCACCGCGAAGTCCGCCTGGCCGGGGAAGAAGGCGTCGGGCCGGCTCGCGGCGAGCGCCTCGAGGACCACCCGGCCCCGCGCCCGGTGCGGCCCCTCGACCGTCTCGAACCCGAGCACGGCGCGGCTCAGCGCGGTCGGCCCCTCGACGAGGAGCACGTCGGGGACGACGGCCCGCAGCTCGCCCGCGAACGTGGCCCGCCGCGCCATCCCCCCCGTCGGCGACCCGGGGCAGCCGCAGGCCTCGAGCTCGGCGCGGTTGTCCTGGCTCCAGACGAGCTTGAGCCACGGCGGGTGCGGCGGATCGCCGGCCGGGTCGGGCAGCCGCCACCGCTCCGGATCGATGGGCGGCGCCTCGGGGGGCGTCTCGGCGGGCTGCGTCTCGGCCAGCGGCGGGGGCAGCTCGATGCGCGCCCCCTCGCCCAACGGCGTCCCCGCGTCCCCGCCCCCGCACGCGGCCAGCACCCCCACCGTCAAGACGGTCAGGAGCGTGTGAAGTCCGAGTGAATTCGTGGTGTTGGACTGCAAACCGGATTGTGGCGTGGGCGGCTGCATCGTAGCTTGGCTACCTCGCCAGGACTTCAACCACGTCCAGAGGGTCCATGCTGCGAACAGCCGCCTTCGTCCTCCTCTTCCTGATCACTCCGTCCATCGCGCTCGCCCTGGTGGGCGACGACCCGACCCGGTTCGCCCCGGGCGAGCGGGCGCTCCGGACGATCGACCCGGCGGCGCAGGCGCGGCTGTCCACGACCCCGGCGTGGCAGCGGTGGCTCGACCACCACGGCCCCCGCTGGACGGTGACGTGGGACGAGCAGGCGCTGACGCCGTTCTCGATCCTCGGCGAGGGCTGGTGGGTCGACGACGCGGCCCTGGCCACGGACGACGGCGCGTTCTCGGTGGCGTGGCCGATCCTGCTGGAGCACCTCGACCTGCTCGGCCCCGGCGTGGCGGTCGAGGATCTCGTCGAGGGCGTCGTCCACCGCGGCGGCGGCATCACGACGGTCACGTTCGGCCAGCTCCACGGCGGCGTCCCCGTGGAGGAGGCCCGCATCTCGCTCCGCTTCAAGCACGGCCGCTTCGTGATGGCCAACCTGCGCGCGTTCCCGGGCCTCCGGGTCGGCGCGATCCCGGCCCTGGGGCCCGACGCCGCCGCCGACCTGGCGGTCGCCCACCTCGGCTGGGACGGCCTCGACCCGAAGCTCCTCTCCGCCCCCGAGCTGGTGGTCCTCCCCCGCCCCGGCGACGGGTTCGGCGTGACGGATCCGCGGCTCGCGTGGCGGGTGGAGGTCCGCGAGGACGACGGCCGCCCCAGCCACCGCCTCGTCTGGATCGACGCCCAGGACGGCGCGCTGCTCCGGTGGGACGAGCTCGTCCGGTTCGTCACCGGGACGATCGAGGCGGAGATCGACGACCGCTACCCGCAGGTCGGCCTGACGACGGCGGCGATCCCCTTCGTGTCGGTCACCGGCGCGGCCAACACGACGGCCGACGGGGGCGGCGTCATCGTCTTCGAGGCGTCCACCCCGGCGACGTTCAGCTTCCAGGCGGGCAGCGGCCAGGTCGACATCCACAACCAGGCGGGCGGCGACACGACCTTCACGACGACGCTGAACGCCGACGGCGGCACGGCGGTGGCGGTCCCCCCGTCGAGCGGCAACCCCGCCCAGCGCCGCGAGCGCGCCCAGCTCGACCTCCACGTGAACATGCACACGGTCATCGATCGCGTGCTCTCCATCGTCCCGGGCTTCCCCTGGACGAACACGGAGGCGGAGGTCTACGCGAACGTCAACGACAACTGCAACGCCTGGTACGACGGCAACCTGAACTTCCTCCGCCAGGGGAGCGGCTGCAACAACACGGGCCGGCTGGCGGACGTGACCTGGCACGAGTACGGCCACGGGTTCCACGACTGGTCGATCGTCCCGGGGGTGGGGGCCTTCGACTCGGCGCTGAGCGAGGGGATCTCGGACTACCTCGCGGCGACGATCGCGAACGACCACGAGATGGCGCCGGGGTTCTTCACCAACACCACGAACCCGCTGCGGGACGTCGGCCCGGACCTCGTCTGGCCGGACGACATCGACGGCGACCCCCACATCACGGGGCTGATCATCGCGGGCGCGCTGTGGGACCTCCGGGACGCGCTGATCGACGACCTCGGGTACGACGCGGGGGTGGCGCAGGCGGACTGGGTGTTCAGCCAGATCGCGGCGCGCGGGTCCGACATCCCGTCGAGCTACGACGAGGCGCTGCTCGCGGACGACGACAACGGCAACCTCGCCGACGGCACCCCGAACGTGTGCGCGATCGTGGAGACGTTCGGCATCCACGGGCTCGGCCCGGGCGCGGGCGTGCCGGCGTTCTTCGTCGACCACGAGGTGTTGGACGCGATCGAGCCCGGCGAGCCGATCACCGTCGACGTGTCGGCGGCCCTGAGCAACCCCGAGTGCGCGGACGGCGCGGTCGCGGAGGTGCTGGTGACGTGGTCGGACGACCCCGAGGAGGCGTTCTCGGCGTTCGCGTCCGAGGCGATGACGCACCTGGGCGGGGACGACTACCAGGCAGTCCTCCCGAGCGTCGCCGGAGGGACGTACTTCCGCTACCGCATCGACCTGTTCTCGGACGCCGGGCAGGCGCTCGGCGGCTTCCCCAGCGGCTCGATCACCGACCCCTGGATCGGCGCCTGGGTGGGCGACCGGGAGACGATCTTCTTCAGCGACTTCGAGTCGGACGACGGCGGCTTCACGCACGAGCTGATCTCGGGGCCGGACCAGGAGGGGGCGGACGACTGGGGCTGGGGTCCGCCGGGCGGGACGGCGGGCGATCCGGACGTCGCCTTCTCGGGCACGCGCATCTGGGGCAACGACATCGTCCCCGCGGAGAACTGGAACGGCGCGTACCAGCCGAACGTGCACAACGTCCTCCGCTCGCCGGTGATCGACGTGGGCGACGCGGACCCGGTGCTCCTGCAGCTGCGGCGCTGGCTGACGGTGGAGGACGGGTACTGGGACAAGGCGTACGTGCGGGTGAACGGCGAGGAGGTGTGGACGCAGTTCGCCTCGACGCAGCAGAGCGGCGCCAACCAGCACCACGAGGACTTCGGATGGGCGTTCCGGTCGTACGACGTGACGGACCTGGTGGCCTCGGACGGGACGATGCAGATCGAGTTCGAGCTGGTGACGGACGCGGGGCTGGAGCTGGGCGGCTGGAACCTGGACGACGTCGCGGTGGTGACGGCCGAGGAGTGGGTGAACCCGAGCGACGACGACGACGACGCGGCGGACGACGACGACGCGGCGGACGACGACGACGTCAGCGACGACGACGACAGCGATCCGCAGCAGGACGACGACGACGACGTGGGCGACGACGACGACGGCCCCGCGGGCGTGGTCGGCGGCTTCACGGCGGAGGGCGGCTGCACGTGCGCGGCGGCGGCGACGTCCGGCGGTTCCGCAGCCTTGACGCTGCTGCTGTTCCTGCCGCCGGCGGCGGTGCGTCGCCGCCGATGAGCCGGACGCTGCCGCGGCCGCTCGCGCGTCGCGGGTGCCGATGATCCGCGCGCTCCTGATCGGGGCGACGATCCTGGTACTGGCGGCGCCGGCGGCGGCGGACGCTCCGCTGCCGTCGTGGAGCCGCTACCAGGCGGACCGCTCGATCCAGCTCGGCTGGCTGGCGCTGGCGACGGGCGACACGCCGGCCGCGGAGGAGCACGCGACCCGGGCGCTGGGGCTGGACGGAGACCACGTCGAGGCGTGGCGCCTCCGGACGGAGACGCTGATGGTGGCGGGTCGGTGGGACGACGCGAGCGCGGCGGCGCTCCAGCTGACGGGCCTGCTCCCGGACGACCTCGGCGCGGCGCTGGCGGCGGGTCGGATCTCGCTGGAGCTGGGCGTGAAGGACTCGGCGGTGGCCGAGTACCGGCGCGCGGCGAGGCTGGACATCGGCGACGCCCGCGCGGAGCTGGGCCTGGCGATGGTGGCGGCGCGGCTGGACGGGGACTGGGAGGCGTTCGAGCGGCACCTGAGGACGGCGCTGCAGCGGGACCCGGACCTGGCCCTCGCGACGCTCCCGCTGCAGGACGGCTGGACGGGGCTGGCGGACGACGAGGACTTCCTCGCGGCGCTGACGCGGGTGTTGCGGGGGCGGTAAGACCTCAGCCGGTCTCCGGGTAGGGATCCAGGGGCAGCAGCAGCGGCGACTCGCCGAGATCGAGCCTGACGGCCCGGAAGTGCCGCCCGTCGGTCGTCGCGATCGCGCCGGCGGCGAAGCGTTCCGCCATCGCCATCACGATCGCGTCCACGTACCCCAGCGCGAGGTCCGCGTGCCTCCGGCGAAGCTCCAGCGCGCGCGCGACGTCCTCGCCCGTCGCCGGTTCGATCCGCCACGCACCGGACTCGACGTCCGCGTGGAACGCCCGCGCAACCTCGGCACCCAGACGCGACGACGCCATGTAGTCGACCTCGGGGATGACGGCCGCGGGCACGATCCATCGTCCTCGAGTCGCGTCGTGGTACCGCTTCAGCGCGGCATGCCGCGCCTCGCTGGTGTCCAGCAGGACGATGAGCCCCCCCGTGTCGGCGACGATCACGAGTCGGCGCCGAACCCTTCGGCGAGCACCTCGTCGACGCGATCGCCCAGGTCGGAGAGACCGCTCGCGCCCCGACCGATCGACGACGGATACGGACGCTCCCGCCCCTCCACGAGGCCCTCCGCGAGGACCTCCCGGATCACGGACGCCTGCGTCCGCCCGGTCTTCTCTGCGCGGGCGCGGATCAGCGCGTGGAGCGCCTCGTCCAGGTAGATCGTCGTCCGGTGCATGCCATCAACGTATGGCGTCGCGGCGGAGTTGTCCAGCGGGCCGGCGGGCGCGTGGGACACTGGCGCACGTGACCCCAATGAACGAGTCGGAAGACCGGCGGCCAGCGGGCCCCCTGCAGGCCTTGCTCTCGGAGTTCGGCTTCTTCCTCGTCCGCTACAGGTGGTGGTGGATCACGCCGATCCTGGTCGTCCTGGCGATTCTGGTGCTGCTCCTGCTGTGGAGCACGGTACCTCGCGAAGACCCCCAGATCCTCGCGATGAGGTGGCCGTCGAGGTAGACGCCGTCCCCGCTTCCGAACCGGGCCTCACCTCCGCCGGACCCGCGGGGCCTTCCTGACCTTCGCAGGCCCTTGGCCCGCTGCGCGCGCGGGAGCGCTTGCGTCCCTTCCCGTGACTTCGCGCGCTGAGGCGCGCTGCGCGGCGCTGGGGCGCCTTGCAAATCGGCTCCTGAGAGCCGCCGCAACGCGCGCGGGGGGCCCTACTCCAGGAGCCCCCCCGTCACGCCCTCGGGGGTGACCGCCAGCCGGTGGGTCGGCACCGAGCGGGGGTAGTCGCCGAGGTGGTGGTAGGCGGCGATCTCGGGGGCGATCCGGTGGTTCGCGGCCTCCACCACCGCCGCGGCGGCGCCCGCGGGGACCGCGATCTCGAGCTCCCTCGACTCCCGGGGGGCGAGCCGGTTGTCGGCCACCCGCTCGGGCTCCGGCTCCCACCTCCAGGTCTGCCCGATCCGCGTGGACCAGGGCTCCCCGATCGGCGCGCCGGAGCCGTCCTCGAACCGGACGTCGATCTGCACCCAGCGCTCCGGGTCCCCCGTCGGCAGCAGGTGGCCGGCCCGCTCGTTCGTCAGCGTCAGCGTCAGCGCGTCCCCCGCCCACGTCGCGGCCACGGCGAGCCCGGGCGGGTTCGCCTCGACCGGCGGGTGCACGGCGGCCTCCTTGGGGACCCCGGCGCCGCGCCACCAGTGGCGGCGCACCGTGCGGACCGGCCCCCCCACCGCGGCGGGCCGCTCGATCGCGGGCATGTGGCAGTCCGCGCACCCCCTCCCCTCGGCGGGGTAGGGGCCGGCGGCCCACTCCTGGCCCGTGTCGAAGGTGCAGATGAACGTCTTGCCGGGGTACCGGGCGGTGGCCTGGTGGCAGCGGGTGCAGGCGTCGTTGGTGCGGAAGGCGGGGTCGAGCTCGACGGGGTGCGGCGAGGCCGCCGGCTCCTCGCCCGGCTCGGACAGTCCGGGTCCGTGGATCACGCCGTCGCGCACGTGACACGCCGCGCAGGTGATGCCCTCGTCGCGGAGGGCGGCGTCGAAGGAGGGGTTGGGGACGAGCAGCGGACGCTCGACGTCGCCGTCGACGAGCCCCACCGGCCAGCGGTCGTGGGCGACGAGCAGCGGGGTGTGGCAGTTCAGGCAGAGCCAGCGGTTGTCGGACTTGCCGATCTCGGCCTGGAACTGCCGGTCGTGCCACGCCGCGGCGTGGGTGGAGACCTTCCACTCGGCGTAGATCTCGGGGTGGCACGCGCCGCAGGCCTCCGCGGACAGCGAACCGACGCCCGCCGGCGGCTCGCGCCCGACCCCCAGCGGCTGCTCGTAGAGGGGGCGCTCGGCGTGGAAGGCCCGCACCCGCGCGAGGTCCGCCTCCAGCCCCCGACCCTCCACGACCACGGCCCCGGACGGCGGCTCGCCGGCCGGCGTCGCCTCCACGTCGTCCTTCGGGGAGTGGCACGCGGGGGCCACGAGGAGGACGGCCGTCACGATCGCAGCGGGGACTCCGGGGCCCGACACGGCCGGGGATTGTACCCCCCTGCCTCGCCGAGTCCGTCCAACCCGATGCTGTTGGTCAACCGAGGCTCGACCTCAGCCCGCTCAGTCGGCCAGATCCCTGGTTCCCGGGATGCGTGCTGAGGCTTCGCGCGGCCGCGATCAGATGGTCGTAGACGTCCGCCGCCGGTCCGCCCCCGGCCGCCGCCTCCACGTGCTCCACGATGGCGCGAACGTCCTCCTGCGCGGACGTGGAGATGGCAACCTCGAACCGGTCAGTCACGTCCGAGCTTCGCCCTCATCTCGCGGTCGAACGCATCCAGATTCGTGAACCGACCCGCTTCGAAGTCGGCCTCGGACTCCGCCAGCGCCCGGCGGAGCGCGTCCGCCTGGAGGGCCTCCTCGTAGCGCTCGAACTGCTCGACGGACATCAGCACCGCGACCCCCTTGCCGTGCTTGGTGAGCACCACCGGACGCGCGTGCTCGCCGACCCGACGGACGTACTCGCCGGTCCGGGCCTTGAACTCCGAGAGGGGGACGAGGTCTTCGCTGATCTTGAGGGCGGTGAGCGTCATCGAAACTCCGAACGGTTTACAGGTCGAAGTATAGGCCAAAAGTCTAGTCAATCCAGTGCAGCGCAAGGTGGGGGAAGCGCAGGCGTCCGGATCGGGCCTCCCCTCCACGCGACCCGCGGGCCCTTCCTGACCCGAGTCCTCCTCCGAATCCTCCCAAGCAGAGACGGCCGCCCCGAGGGGCGACCGTCTCCACGTTCGTTCGGTCGGGGACCGGGCTACATCATGCCGCCCATGCCGCCCATGCCGCCCATGCCTCCGCCGTGGCCGTGGTCGTGCCCGCCGCCGGCCGGGGCCTTCTGCGGGATCTCGGCGACCATCGCCTCGGTGGTGAGCATCAGGCCCGCGATCGAGGCCGCGTTCTGCAGCGCCGAGCGCGTCACCTTCGTCGGGTCGATGACGCCGGCCTTGACCAGGTCCTCGTACTCGCCCGTCGCCGCGTTCAGGCCGAACGCGCCGCTGCCGTGCGCCACCCTGTCGATCACGATCGCGCCCTCGAGGCCCGCGTTCGCCGCGATGTGGCGGAGCGGGGAGGTCAGCGCGTCGCGGATGATCTCGATGCCGAACCGCTGGTCACCCTCCGCGGTCACGCCGTCGAGCGCCTCCAGGGCGCGGACGTAGGCCACGCCGCCGCCGGGGAGGATCCCCTCCTCGACCGCCGCGCGGGTCGCGTTGAGCGCGTCCTCGACCCGGGCCTTCTTCTCCTTCATCTCGACCTCGGTCGCCGCGCCCACCTTGATGACGCCCACGCCGCCGACCAGCTTCGCGAGCCGCTCCTGGAGCTTCTCGCGGTCGTAGTCGCTGCTGGTCTCGTCGATCTGCACGCGGATCTGGCCGACGCGCGCCTGGATCTTCTCCGAGTCGCCGGCGCCCCCGATCAGCGTCGTCTTGTCCTTGCTGATCGTCACCTTGTGGGCCGTGCCGAGGTCGTCGAGCTCCATCTGCTCGAGCTTGATCCCCAGCTCCTCCGCGAGGACCCGGCCGCCCGACAGGATGGCCATGTCCTGCAGCATCGCCTTGCGACGATCGCCGAAGCCCGGCGCTTTCACCGCGGCCACGTTCAGCGTCCCGCGGATCTTGTTGACGACCAGCGTCGCCAGCGCCTCGCCCTCGATGTCCTCCGCCACGATGAGCAGCGGACGACCCGAACGCGCGACCTTCTCGAGCACGGGCAGCAGGTCCCGCATGTTCGAGATCTTCTTCTCGTGGAAGAGGATGTACGGCTCCTCGACGACGCACTCCATCCGCTCCGGGTCCGTCACGAAGTACGGGCTCAGGTAGCCGCGGTCGAACTGCATGCCCTCGACGACCTCGTGGGTCGTGTCCAGGCTCTTGGCCTCCTCGACCGTGATGACGCCGTCCTTGCCGACCGCCTCCATCACCTCGGCGATGATCGCGCCGATGCTGTTGTCGTTGTTGGCCGAGATGGCGCCGACCTGGGCGATCTCGTTGTTGTCGGCCACCGGACGGCTCTGGTCCGCCAGGTTCGCGACGACCGCGGCGACCGCGTTGTCGATGCCGCGCTTGAGGCTCATCGGGTTGTGACCCGCCGCCACCAGCTTGGAGCCGGCGGTGAAGATCGCCTGCCCCAGGACCGTCGCCGTCGTGGTGCCGTCACCGGCGACGTCGTTGGTCTTGGAGGCGACCTCCTTGAGCATCTGGGCGCCCATGT
>CAYFOA010000204.1:0-1801 GCA_964344575.1 uncultured Rickettsiales bacterium
CCGGATCCCGAGCGCCTCGTCCGCCGCGAACGGCGTCAGCGCGGCGGCCACCACGAGGAACGCCCCGAACGGCAGCGACGACCACTTGATCAGGTCCGCCGCGAGCCAGATCCCGCCCACCGCGAGCCCCCCCGCCACCGGCCGCCGGTCCCACGTCGCGAGCGCCACCGGGACCATCGCCCACAGCGCCGCCGTCATCGGGAGGTCGTAGTAGTAGCGGGTCGCGAACCCGTGCGCCGCGGGCAGCAGCAGCGCCCCGCACGCCGCCGCCCCGGCCACCAGCCGGTCCCCCCGCGACAGGATCCACGCCGTCCACCCTCACCGCCGCCGCCAGCCCCCACAGCCACAGCAGCCCCGTCAGCGCCGCCCGCTCCGCCGAGTGCCCCACCACGACCCCGAACACCAGCGTGATCAGGTGGAGCAGCGGCGGGAACGCCCCGTCCAGCTCGTCCGCCAGCGACGCGCCGTCGGGCTCCCCCGCCCGGTCCCACGCCCCCATCACCGTCAGCCGCTCGGCGTGCTCGATGTAGTGGGCCCCCTCGACCCCGTACGGCTGCAGGCCGCCCCCGATCCGGACCACGACGAGCAGCGAGACGACCAACCCCACGACGCCGACGGGCCACCACGGCCGCAGCGCCGCGAGCCGCGCGTTCACGTCAACGCTGCTCCGGGAACGCCACCCGCAGCGCCCCGTCCCGCGACTCCACCGCCCACCCCGCGCCGCCGGTAATCTCCGCCCCCGTGACCGTGTCCCAGAGCCGCCCCCGCCCGTCCCAGCCGGCCGTCAGGAGGACCTCCCCGTCCCCGTTGAACGCCACCGCGAGGACGTGCTCGTCCAGCGTCCACTCGTGCACCGCCGCCCCCGAGGCGACGTCGACCACCCGCGCCGTCCCGTCCCGGGAGCCGGTCGCGATCCGCTCCCCGGCCGGCGACCACGCGACCGCGTAGACCGACGCCTGGTGCGGCGGCAGCTCCCGCTGAAGCGTCCGCGTCATCAGCTCCCACACCTTCGTCGTCCCCTCTTGCGAGCCGGAGGCGATCCGCTGCCCGTCGGGCGAGAACGCCAGCGCGAAGATCCCCTCGGTGTGGGCGTCCTCGATGAACGGCTGCTGATCCCCGGTGGCCGCGTCCCAGAACCGGATGTCGCCGTCCCACGAACCGGTCGCGAGCATCGACCCGTCCGGCGACCACACCACGGACTCGACCGAGTCCTCGTGCAGCCGCAGCTCGTACTGCCGCGCGCCGCTCCGGACGTCCCACACCGCCCCGTTGGAGTTCCGGGACACCGCCGCCACGCGGGTCCCGTCGGGCGAGAACGCGATCCCCTCGACGTCCTCCGTCATGCCGTCCGGGAGCAGGTACAGCAGCGCCCCCGTCCCCGCCTCGAACAGCCGCACGGTGCCGTCCCAGGCCCCCAGCGCGAGGATCTTGCCGTCGGGGGACGTCGCGTAGCTCGTGACGCTCCCGATGTGCCGCCCAAGCGCCAGCCCCGTGACCCCCTCGAGCACCTGGGGCGGCCCCGAGGGGAGCTCGGCGGGACCCTCCCGGAGCGCGGCGGCGTCGACCGCCACCGGCGTCGCGGACGGGTCCGACTCCGGCGCCGGGGAGCCGGTGCAGCCGGTCAGGAGGATCAGCGCCGCGACGAGCCGTCTCACCCCGTGGAGGATACGATGCCGCGATGCGAACCCGCGACGTCGTGGCTGTGCTTTGCCTCCTCGGCGCCCTCGCGTGCCGCGGTGAGCCCGCCCCCGAGGAGACCTCCGAGGCGACCCCCGAGCCGGCCCCGACCCCCGCCCCCGAG
>CAYFOA010000204.1:1908-14151 GCA_964344575.1 uncultured Rickettsiales bacterium
CCCCCGCGGAGACGCTCCCCGACGTCCTCATCGTCATCCTCGACACGACCGGCCCCGGCGTCGTCGCGTCGCACATGCCGAACGCCCAGGCGTTCCTCGACGGCGCGCGGACCTACACCGACGCGATCGCGCCGTCGAACTCGACGATGGAGACGGTCGCGGGGGTCTTCCTCGGCACCCCCATGAGCAACGCGCGGCTGTGGGACGAGGGGACGAAGACGCTCCCCGAGCGGCTCACCCGGCGCGGGTTCCACGGCTGGATCGGCTCCGCCAACCCGGTCCTCGACCACCCCTTCTACGCCCGCGGCTTCGAGCAGACCCGCCTCCGCCTCCAGGACATCCGCCCCGACTTCCCCGATGAGGGGCTGATCGACCACTTCGAGGGGGTCTGGGCGTCGCTGGAGCGGCCGCGGTTCGGGTGGCTCCACCTCGCCGCCTGCCACGACTACCGGATCGCGAAGAAGAACTACATCGACGAGGGGTGGGCCCGCGGACCGGAGGCGCGGGCGGAGGCGTGGGACGCCTACGTGCTCGACTGCGCCGCGACCGACGCGCTCCTCCCCCGGGTCTTCGCCGCGAACGAGGGCGGGCTGACGGTGCTGACCGCCGACCACGGCGAGCTCTTCGCCCAGTACGGCGCCTACGCGCTCCCCTCGCAGGACGAGCACGGCCACGGCCTGAGCGACTCGCCGATGGAGATCCACGTCCCCCTCGGCCTCCAGGGGCCCGGGATCGAGCCGGCGAAGATCCCCGGGCCGACGTCGCTGCTGGACCTCCACTCCACCGTGCTCGGGCTCGCCGGGCTGCCCGTCCGGGGGGGCGATCTGCTGACGGGGGAGGGGCTCCGTCCGGCGATCTCGGCGGGGTGCGACGTCTACGGGACGGCCACCATGAGCTACGGCGCCCGCGTCCGCGACGACGGCACCCACGCCGTCCGCGTCGACGGCCCCCGCGACGTCCCCGGCCTCTTCACCTGGACCCCCGGCGACGCCGTCGGCCTCCAGCCCGTCACCGCCGCGTCGCTGGCCGACCTCGACGCCGTCGAGCAGCGCGCGCTCTTCAACGAGGCCAAGCTGGAGTGCGTCGACGACCAGGAGCTGTGCCGCCGCCACCCCGAGATCGCGTCGCTCGGCTACATCGAGTGCGGCGAGCGGTAGGCCCGGTAGACGCGCTCGCGGCGGCGGCTCACCCGCACTCCGGCAGCACCCCGATCCCCCGCAGGTGCTCCAGCACGACGTCCGCGAGCACGCGGTTGCCTTCCGGCGTGTAGTGGCCGTCGCCGGGGATCTCCCACCATCCCGGCCGGTCCCCCTCCTGGTCGACCCGGGGCGCCGCCTCGAACCACCGCTCTCCGAGCCCCGCGGAGTGGACCTCCATCGCCAGCTGCTCCATCGACCAGGCGTCGTCCGGCGTCGGCGCGATCCCGAAGACGACCAGCTCGCAGCCGGCCTCGGCGCACAGCTCCTTCGTCCGGACGAGCGACTCCCGGACGCGCAGCCACGCCCCGGCGGCGTCCGGCGGCCGCTCGATGGCGCGGCTCCGCTTGGCGATCCGCGACCCGAAGTAGAGCCGCCACACCCGCGACCACGCCGTCGCCCGGACGAGCCACGCGGGCCGGCTCCCGGCGACCACCGCGGCGCGGTTGTCCCAGTCCCGGTCGAGCTGCTGGATGTCCATCGCGTCCCCCGGCTCGGCCCCCACCAGCACCACGTCGGGCGTGAGGCGGACCCCCTTGTCCCGCAGGTAGTCGGCCTCCCCGACGGTGTTCCGTCCCACGATCCCGGCGTTGATCACCTCCGACGGCGCGCACGCGTCGAGCTTCGCCTCGAGGTGCCGCAGCCAGACGTCGTCGTCCCCGACGCCGTCGCCCCACGTGTAGGAGTCCCCGATCGCGAGCAGCCGGAACGTCCCCGCGGGCTTCTCCCAGTCCACGACCGGCCCCCGGAACCCCTCGCGGTTCGTCGTGAAGTCGTACTCGATCGGCGCGTGCCCGTCGTCACCCCCGACCTCCACGGTGCCCCGCTGGTTGGGGAACGAGTCGCCGATCAGCGAGGCGATCGACAGCTCGTTGAGCTGGAACGCCCGCTTCTCCAGGGACGACATGCGGAGCCCGATCTCGGCCGCCGCGAACACCACGACGAGCGTCAGCGCCGCCGCCGCTGCGACCGCCTTCGGACCCCGCTTCCAGCCACCGTCCGTCACGGCGGGCGATACTAGCGCCGCATGGGCCGGACCGAGCGGATCCTGACGGCCGCGATCCTCCTCTTCGCGGGGTGGATGGTCGTCCACCCCCTCGGGATCGCGAGCGACGACGCCTACCGCGACAACGACTGGATGACGGACCGGACCTTCGACGTCCTCGCCCGCGACGCCCTCCTGACGCACCACCAGCTCCCGCTTCGGTCCCACCAGCTCGGCGGCGGCTACCCCACGATCGGCCACCCCTTCGACGGGACGCTCTCCCCCACGCTTCTGCCGACCCTCGTCTTCGGGGACGTGATCGGCGTCAAGATCGTCATCGCCCTGCTGCTGCTCCTCGGGTCGTGGGGGATGTGGGGACTGGCCCGCGGCTGGCTGGGGGTGGGGAAGCCCGTGGCGGCGCTGGCCGTGCTGGCGTTCGCGTTCGCGGGGTGGGTGCCGTCGATGCTGCTCGTCGGCTTCTACCCGCAGGCCCTCTACCTGGTCGCCCCGGCGCTCCTGCGGCTGCTCTGGGTGGACGTCGAACAGCGCCCCCGTCGGTCGATCCTGCTCGCCGGGGGGGTGCTCTACCTGCTCCTCGCCCAGGCCGGCAACGCTGCGCTTGCGGTGGCCTGGTTCGTCGCGCTGGCGACGTGGCTGAAGACGGCCGCGGACGAGCACCCCGCGCTCGTCGTCCCGGCGCTCCTGGCGTGGGCGGCGGTGGCGGGGCCGCTGGCCGTGTCCCGCGAGCTGGAGGGCCACCCGGCGCTGATCGGGGTCGGCGCGGTCGTCGCGGCCGGGCTGGTGCTGGGGATCCCGAAGATGCGGGCGGCGGCGAAGGCGATGGGTCCCCACGCGGCGCGCGGGCTGGCCGTCGGCGCGATCGCGATCGTCCTCGGGCTCGGGAAGATCGTCGCCGTCTCGGACCTGCTGGACCGGGGGGAGTACGTCCACGAGCTGAGCTGGGGGTACGAGCTGTGGTTCCCCCGCCTGCCCCACGGCGAGCCGGACGGGCGCGTGTTCCGGATGCCGGGCTTCGACCCGCCGCCGTACGCCGACCCGGACTTCTTCATGGGGCTCGACGAGCTGGCCGAGGGGCTGCACGGGCGGGTCCCCCGCGAGGGCGAGTACTCGCCGTTCCCGCCGCCGTCGGGGGCCGGCCCGATGGAGGAGCGGCCGTTCGGGATCGCCGAGCGGGAGTACATGTGGATCGGGCTGACGGCTCCGGTGGCGCTGCTCGCCCTGGTCGGCCTGGGGGCGGGGCGGCGGCGCGCCGTGCTGGCGACGTCGGGCGCCTGCGTGGCGGGCGTGTGCCTCGGCCCGCACCTCCTCCCGGACCTCCACTTCCTGCTCGTGAAGGGGCTGCCCGGGTTCGACTCGATCGTGCAGCCGATCAAGTACTTCGGGTTCTTCCTCGTCCCGGTGGGCGCGCTCGCCGCGGCGGGGGTCTACGACCGGTGGGCGCCGGCGGACCCGCGGGCCGCGTACGGGATCGTCGCGGCGCTGGCGGCGTGGCCGTTCGTGCAGAGCGGGACGGCGCTGATGGAGCGGTTCGAGCACCCCGTGGACGTCGAGCGGGAGGCGTCGTTCTCGCAGCTCGTCCACGTCGGGCACCCCGACTGGGTGGCGGAGGAGCCGGTAGAGATCGAGCGCTGGGGGCGGGAGTGGGGGCTCCGCGAGTTGGCCCGCCCGGCGGGGTTCCGCGAGTACGAGATCGTCAAGCGGGGCCTCGGCATCGTCGACTGGTACGGCACCGTGGAGCTGCCCGAGCGGGCCGTCCCGAAGACGTACGTGACGCCGTCGGGGGAGACGCTGGCGAACCCCCGCTACGAGGGCGCCGAGGTCCGCGTCGGGGGCGGGGAGGGGACCGTCGAGTCGTGGGACATCGGCCCGACGACGCTCCGCGCGACCGTGACCACGACCGGGGACGCGAGGGTGACCTTCAACCAGTCCTGGATGGAGGAGTTCGTCTCGAACACGGGGGAGGTCCGGGACGACGCCGGCCTCGTCGCCGTCGACCTGTCCGGCGCGGGCACGCACGACGTCGAGGTCGTCTGGCGACCGGGGAGGATCCTCGCCGCGATCGGCGCCTCGCTCGTCGCCGCGGTCGCCTGGCTGCTGCTGCTGATCGCGGACGTCAGGCGCGCGTCCTGAGGGGGACGGCCCACGCCCCGAGCGCCGCGAGCACGAGCCCGGCCGCGACGAGGCAGGCGGCGAGGAGCGTCTGCATGGTGGCGTGGTCCAGCGTCCCGATGTCGCCCACGCCGGCCGCCGCGGCGAAGAGCGTGAGCGAGAACGCGAGCCGCCCGGCGAGCGACTGCATCGACAGGTAGGTGGCGCGCTGGCCCGACTCGAGGCGGGGGTGGACGACCGACAGCATCAGCGGCCTCATCAGCGCGCCGGGGATCGTCCGCGCGAGGATGAAGGCGACGACGATCGGGTGGACCGCGGCGGCCATCGCGGTCATCACGGCCATCTGGAGCCCGAGGGTCGCGAGCAGCCCGCGGCGGACGCCGAACCGCTCGCCCCACGCCGGCGCGCGCGTGCTCGCCCACGACGACAGCGCGAAGGAGACGCCGACCACGACGCCGGCCGCCGCGGGGGTGCGGGAGTAACCGCCCGCGCCGTCCCCCAGGAGCAGCGCCAGCCACGGCTGGAAGAGCTCGTAGGGGACGTGGTTGAAGACGGTCACCGCGACGACGAAGCAGAAGACCCAACGGAGCGGCTTGTCCTGCAGTCGGGCGGTGACCGCGAGGAGCTGGCTCGCGACGGGGAGCGCGCGCGCCCGGGGCGGCTCGACGAAGCGCCACGCGACGGCGAACGCGAGCGCCGCCGACATCGCCGACAGGGCGTACCCGAAGCGGAGGTCCAGCCCTGACAGCAGCCCGCCCGCGAGCGCCGCCGCGGCCGTCGCCCCCAGCCCCCACGCCTGCGCCCGGGCCTCGTGGGTCGCGAGCTCGTCCTCGCGGCCGAGCGCCTTGAGGGAGTCGTACAGCAGCGCCGAGTCGGTGCCGGAGTTGAACGCCATGCCGATCGCGAGCCCCAACTGGGCGAGGACGAAGGGGAGGAACGACGCGGTGAGGACGAACACCCACCCCGCGACGACCCACGCGCCCATCGCGATCAGCAGCGTCGTCCGCCGCCCCACGCGGTCGCTGAAGTAGCCCGACGGCACCTCCACGAGCACGACGCCGAGGTAGTAGACCGCCTCCAGCAGGAGCACGTCGGCGACGTCCAGGACCGACGAGAAGTAGAGGAAGAAGATCGGCAGCCAGAAGATGAGCCCGCGGAGCCCGCGGTAGGCCGGGTAGAGGGCGAGGTTGCGCTCCATCAGCGGCTCAGAGCAGCGCCGCGATCCGGGCGACGCCGTCGGCGACGACGTCCGGCGGGGCCGAGGTGAAGCAGACGCGGACGTGCGTCCCGTAGTCCGCCCCGCAGGACGTGCCCGGGGCGATCAGGACGCCGGCGTCGAGGCAGTCCTCGAGGAAGCCGAGGAGGCCGCGGTCGGGGTCGATCCGGGTGGCCACGTCGATGAAGAGGAACGTCCCGCCTTCGGGGTGGGGCCGGCCGAGGGCGTCGGCGGCGGCGCGACCGGCGGCGGCGTACGCGTCGCGGGCCGCGTCCAGCCACGGGCGGCCGATCGCGAGCACCTTGGCGGCCGCCAGTTGGGCTGCCGTGGGGGCCGAGTAGAACGTGTGGGTCGCGACCTTCCGGGCGTGGAGCAGGGGCGCCGGGTCGGTCGGCCCGACGACGTAGCCGACCCGGTTCCCGGCCATCCCCCACGTCTTGCTGAAGCTGTGGGCGGTGAAGGTCCGCTCCGGCGCGTGGGGGGCGACGGGGACGTGGGGCGCGTCCGCGTCGTAGGCGAACTCCTCGTAGACCTCGTCCGACCACAGCCAGAGGCCGTGGCGGCGCGCGAAGTCCGCGATCGCGGCGACGTCGCCGGCGGACAGGACGCGGCCGGTGGGGTTGTTGGGCGTGTTGACGTACAGCGCCGCGGTCCGGTCGGTCACGAAGGGAGCCAGGCGTTCGGCGACGGTGCCGTCGCGGTCGTAGAACGGCACCTCCACGGGGGTCGCCCGCGCGCCCTGGACGATCCCCCGGATGAGGGGCCAGAAGGGCGCCAGCACGAGCACCTCGTCGCCCGGCTCGAGCACGGCTCCGGCGACCCCGCAGAGGCCTCCGGTCGCGCCCCCGGTGACGAGGATCCGCTCGGGCGGGACGTCGCGCCGCTCGCTGAGCGCGGCGACGAGGTCGGGGTGCCCGTGGGGCCGCGAGTAGCGGTGCATCCCGGGGTGGTCGGCGACCGTGACGTCCTGCATCCGGGCGCCCACCGCGGGCTCGAGCCAGGTGTCCCCGAGGTGGAGCGGGATCGGCGGCGCGGGGAGGTCCTTCAGCTTGTGGGAGAGCGCGCTGAAGAGGTCGGACCGCATGGCCGACAGCGCCGAACTGAGCCCCGGGTGGCGCGGCATGGAGCGCAGGCTACTACCCTTGGCGACGGTGCGCCCCGTCGTCCGCTGGTTGCTGCTCGCGCCGTTCGTCGTGCTGCTCGCGCAGGTCACGGGGCTCGTCTACGTGCCCGCGATCGCGATGGCCGAGTTCGAGATCCTGGAGCCGGTGCTGGTGCTCGGGTGGAGGGTGGACGGCTGGCTCAAGGGGCTGGCGGGGTGGCAGGCGGCGGCGCTGGCGGTCGCGGGCGGGGCGGGGGCTGCGGCGCTGCTGGGGGCGATCGGTCCCCTGGCGCCGGCTGCGTCGCTGAGACGCTCATTCGAGAACGAGAACGAGAACGAGAACGAGAACGAGAACGAGAACGAGAACGAGCACGAGAACGAGAACGAGAACGAGCACGAGCACGAGCACGAGAACGAGAACGAGAACGAGAACGAGAACGAGCACGAGCACGAGCACGAGAACGAGCCCCGGGCCGGCCTGCTGGTCGAGCTCCTCCGCGCTCCCCCGGCCCTCGCCCTCGCCGCCGCCCTCGCCGCCGTGATCGCCTTCGGCGCCGCCGCCTCCCCCGGGGTCTTCCTCGCCGGCCTCGTCGCCGCCGCGGCCCTGGACCACGCCTCCAGGACGAGGATCGCCGCCCGGGTCCTGCACCGTCGGCTCGCCGTCGCCGCGGCGCTCGTCCTCGGCGCCCTGGGCGCGGTGTTCGCCGCCTCGATGCTCGCCACCCCCCGGACCGGCACCGTCTGGGATGCCGCCACCGACGCCGTCGGCGCGGGCCTCGCCGGGCGCGCGGCCGGCGTCGCCCTCCTCGTCGCCGCGATCGCAACCGGCCGCTACGGCCTCCGCGTCCTCCCCGACCTCGCCCGCGCCCCCGGCGGGTGGCCCGTCGAGCTCCTCCGCGTCGCCTGCCTCGGCGCCGCCTGCGTCGCGTTCGACGCGGCGACCGCGGTCGACTGCTCCGGCCTCGACGACCCCCGCGTGACCGTCGTCGCCCCGGTGGCGGCCGCCTTCGACCTCGACGTCGACGACGTCGGCCGCCACCTCGTCGTCGCCCACCGCGAGGACGCCGTCGTCCGCGTCTACGACCTCGAGACCTCGCCGGCCACGCTCCGCCACGAGCTCCCCCCCCGCCGCGGCGGCGACGTGGAGGACGTCTTCGCGGTCCCCGGCGGGCGCGGCTTCCTCGTCAGCGAGATCCTCGAGGACACCCCCCGCACCCTCCTCTGGCACGTCGACGCGGCGACCGGCGACGTCCGCGAGGGCGAGTTTGCGGGCATGTGCTGGGTCAGCTCCCTCGCCTGGGACCCCCGCGGCGAGGAGGTCCTGCTCGGGTGCGAGACCAACAACGACCTGTGGGCGCTGGACGTCGCCGCCATGACCGTCCGCCACGTCGGCAAGCTCGAGGTCTACGACGACGCCGAGGACCTCGCCCTCCGCGACGACGGGACCGCCGTCTACGTCGTCTCCCTCGCCGAGGGGGACCGCCTCCGCCAGGTCGATCCCCGCACCGCGTCGACGATCGCGGACGTCCCCCTGGGCGGCTTCAACTACTCCGTCCTCCACGACGCCGCCCGCGACCGCGTCTACGTCTCCCGCTTCGTCGACTCCCAGGTCCTCGCCTTCGACGGCGCCACCCTGGAGCTCGTCGGCCGCACCCGCGCCGGGTTCGGCGTCCGCGGCCTCGTCCCCGCCGGGGGCGTCCTCGTCGCCGCCTCCCAGTTCGGCGAGCCCCTCCGCTTCCTCGACCCCGACACGCTGGGCCGCGCCGGCGGCGTGCGTCGGATCGGAGGTCGCACGAAGGCGCTGGCGGCCGCCCCCGACGGCGAGGGCGTCTACCTCAGCTCGGCCTGCGGGACCTTGCACGTCGACGTCACCGAGTAACCTGTCGCGCGTGAAGGAGAGGATCGGCGTCGGTCCCTTCGAGCTGTCGCACGTCATCGGGCGCGGCGGCATGGGGGAGGTCTGGGCGGGGCGGCACGTCGCCCAGGACGTCCCCGTCGCCGTCAAGGTCATCACCGGCGTCGCCGCCCACACCGACGAGTTCCTCGAGGCGTTCCACCGCGAGGCCGCCGCCGTCGCCCGCCTCGACCACCCCGGCATCGTCCACCTCTACGACTTCGGCCGCCTCGACGAGCGCGCCTGGCGCACCTCCCACATGCGGCTCCCCGTCGGGTCCCCCTACCTCGTCATGGAGCTCGCCACCGGCGGCAGCCTCCTCCAGCTCGACGTCGACAACCTCCGCTGGCGCGAGCTCCGCCGCCTCCTCGTCGCCCTCCTCGACGCCCTCGCCCACGCCCACGCCCGCGGCGTCATCCACCGCGACAACGTCCTCCTCGCGGGCCCCGGCGACCTCCGCGCCGGCACCAAGCTGACCGACTTCGGCATCTCCGCCATCCCCCGCCCCCCCAGCGGCGACAGCGACGACCCCTTCGACGAGCTCATCCTCGGCTCGCCGTCCTACATGAGCCCCGAGCAGTTCGAGGGGCAGTGGCGCGACCAGGGGCCGTGGACGGACCTCTACTCCCTGGGCTGCCTGACGTGGAAGCTGGTCTGCGGCCGGACGCCGTTCACGGGCAAGACGATGGCCGCCCTGGCGCGCGCCCACATGCAGGAGGAGGTCCCCCCGCTGGCCGAGCTGTTCCCCGTCCCCGAGGGGCTGGAGGACTGGCTTCGGGTGCTCCTCGCGAAGGACCCCCTGGCCCGGTTCCAGCGCGCCGCCGACGCCGCCCGGGTGCTGCTCCTGCTGGGCGACGTCGACGACGACGGGGACGACACCGAGACGACGGCGTTCCCCTCGCGGCTCCCCTCGCGGACGTCCACGCTCGCCGTCCGCACCGACACCTTCGCCGTCGACACCGCCACCGAGGCGCGGACCCGGAAGGTGGAGCCGCCGCCGTCGTTCCGGCGCATCCCCGCGACCCCCGTCGACATGGCCGGCGTGACCGCCCGCGTCCCCGACGACTGGCGCCGCCGCCCCGGCCCCATCAGCCCCGCCCTCCGCGGCGCCGGCCTCGGGCTGTACGGCCTCCGGACCATCCCCCTCGTCGCCCGCGAGCACGAGCGCGACCAGCTCTGGGGGGCGCTGCTCGACGTCGGCCGGACGAACCGTCCCCGGGTGGTCGTCGTCCGCGGCCGCTCCGGCACCGGCAAGTCGCGGCTGGTGGAGTGGATCGCCGAGCGGGCCGACGAGCTCGGGGCCGCCGTCCTCGTCCGCGCGCTCCACGCCCCCATCGGCGGCCCCGCCCACGGCGTCGGCGCGGCGCTGGCCCGCCACCTCCGGGTCCAGGGCCACCTCCGCGCCGACGCGACCGCCCGCATCCGCCGCATCCTCGACGCCCAGGCCCCCGACGAGGATCGGGGCACGCGGTCGCTGGACGCCCAGGCCCTCGCCGACCTCACCCACCCCGACGAGGCGGCCCAGGACACGCTCCGGTTCGGCACCGCGGCGGAGCGCAACGCCCTGATCTGCCGCCAGCTCGTCCGCGAGGCGAAGGCCCGCCCGGTCATCCTCTGGCTCGACGACCTCCACTGGGACAGCGACGGCCTCGGGCTGGTCGAGCACGTCCTGTCGTACGGCGCGGACCCCGACGAGGGGGAGCCCGTCCGCCTCCCCGTCCTCGTCCTCATCACCCTCCGCGACGAGAACCTCGCCGACTCGGCCGACCTCCGCGCCCGCATCGAGTCCCTCGGCAAGCGCCCCCGCACCGGCACGCTGGAGCTCGCCGGCCTCGCCAAGGAGGAGCACGGGCGCCTCATCTCGGAGCTGCTCGGGTTGGAGGGGGACCTCGCCGTGCAGGTCCGCCGCCGCACCGCGGGCAACCCGCTGTTCGCCGTCCAGCTCGTCGGCGACTGGGTCGGGCGGGGGCTGCTGGTGCCGTCCAAGCGCGGCTTCGTCCTCCGCCCCGGGGCCCAGGTCGACATCCCCGACGACATCCACGAGCTGTGGCTCCGCCGCCTCGGGGTGGCGCTGGACGTCCTCCCCGAGAGCGCCTGGAACTCGCTGGAGCTGGCCGCCGCGCTGGGGCAGGAGATCGACGACGCGGAGTGGGCCGACGTCCTCGCCGAGGCGAAGCTCGAGCCCCCCGCGGGCCTGCTCGAGGCCCTGGAACGCCACCGCCTCGCCGCCCGCACCCCGACCGGGTGGCGGCTCGTCCACGCGATGCTCCGGGAGAGCCTGGAGCGGGAGGCCCGGGACGCGGGGACGTGGCGGGAGCACCACCGGGTGTGCGCGTCGATGCTGACCCGGCGGTACGGGACGGGGCCGCGGACGTCGGCCCGGCTCGGCCGCCACCTCCACGCCGGCGGGGACCTCGAGGAGTCCCTCGAGCCGCTCCTCGCCGCCTGTTGGGAGGCCCGCGCGTCGTCGCAGCACCTCGCCGCGTTCGAGCTCCTGAACCTCCACCAGCGGGCGCTCCGCGAGCTGAAGGTCCCCGAGACCGACGAGCGGTGGGGCGAGAGCATGGCGCTCCGGTCGATCCTCCTGAACGCGGTGGGGCGGGACGCCGACGCCAACCACTCCGCCGAGGAGGCGCTGATTGCGGCCGAGGCGAACGACTGGCAGCGCCCGCTGGCGGCGATCCTCCGGGTCGCGGCGTGGGCCTGCACCCGGTCCGGCCGGCTGCTCGAGGCGCGGGTCCGGTTCCGCCGCGGGGTCGCCCAGGCCCGCGCCCGCCGGGACCACCGCATCGCCGCCCAGTGCCTCCTCGGGGAGGGCTACGCCTGCCTCTTCTCGGGCGACACGCCCGCCGCCGAGGAGCTGGCGAAGGAGGCCGAGCGGGCGGCGGAGGCGGTGGGCGACGTCTTCGGGGTGTCCGAGGCGACGAAGCTCCGCGGCTCGGTGGCCCGCGTGGAGGGCCGCGTGGACGAGGCCCGGGAGCTCTTCGCCGACGCCCGCTTCGGCTTCGAGCGGGTCCGCAACCGGACCGGCCTCGCCCAGGTCCACAACGAGCTCGCCGAGATGCTCCGCGCCCACGACCTGCTCGACGAGGCGGAGCAGGAGTACGCCCAGGCCCGCCGCTACTTCGCCGACACCGGCAGCGAGCACGTCCGCATCATGGACGTCAACCTCGCCCAGGTGGCCATCGCCCGCGGGGACTACGACCGGGCCGAGCCGCTGCTGATCCGGGCGATGTTCGACGAGGACACGGACATCGCCCGCCAGATGACGTGGTGCGCGACGGTCGCCCTGATGGTGTGCGCCGCGGCGCGGCAGGACTGGCGCCGGTGGGACCGCCTCGCCCCCGGCGCGACCCCCATCGGGAGCCTCCAGCACCTCGTGGAGCAGGACGTCGCGGTGTGCGCGAAGCGGGCCGGCGAGCTCGCCCGCGAGGCCGGCCAGAAGAAGCGCGCCCGGCCGATGTTCGAGCTCGCCATCCAGCAGTACGAGGCGCTCGGCCTGACCGACGAGGCGGACGCGATCCGGGCGTCGGTATCGTGAGCGCGATGCGCCGGTGGTTCGTCCTGGGATCCGTCCTCGTCCTCCTCGTGGGTTGCTACGAGGAGGGGCTCGTCACGCCCGACGACGATGACGAGAACGAGAACGAGAACGAGAACGAGAACGAGAACGAGAACGACGACGACGACGACGACGACGACGACGACGACGACGACGACGAC
>CAYFOA010000205.1:0-14128 GCA_964344575.1 uncultured Rickettsiales bacterium
GCCGGGGCCGCCCTCGGGGCGGAGGCCGGTCGCGCCGCCGGAGCCGCGCGGGCCGGCGCCGGAGTCGGCCGGGCCGCCGGCGGAGGAGGCGACGGAGCCAGGGAACGGGGCGCCGGAGGGGGCGCGGGCGACGACGTGACGAACGCCGTCTCGGTGATGTCGTCCGGCGACGGCGTGTCGGCGCTGCCGAAGCCTGCCCGCTCCCGGAACGGCATCGTGTGGTCGTCGGCGTCGACGTCGTCCGCGAAGGCGCTGGGGGTCCGCCAGGAGCCCGCGCTCTTCAGCGGCTTCGCCGCCGGGGGGGCCTCGCTCTCCAGCGGCGTCAGCTGACTGAAGGCGCCGCTCCCGGAGGACGTCGCCGAGGCGAACGCCGCCGCGGGGGACTGCGCCTGGCCTCGCGAGGGCCGCGTCCAGTCGCCCGAGCCCATGTCGGACCGCTCGGGGACGAAGCCGCCCGCCGGCGCGGTCAGGTCGCCCGGGTCGGCGACGTCCGCCGTCGCCGTCCAGTCGCCGCCGGGGTTGAGCTCGGTCCGGTCGTCGTCGCCCTCCCAGCGGCCCGACGGCTGCTGCTCGGGGCTGATCGCCGTCTGGTCGTCGTTCCCCGCGATGGCGTGGAGCGAGCGCGCCTGGTGGATGTTGGAGCCGTGCGCGACCGTCGCCGCGTTGCCGGGCTGGTTGCCTTCTTCGCCGGTGGAGGCCTGCACCTGCGCCCGCACCTGGACCGCGACCGAGGCGGTGAGCCGCTGGACGGCGTCGAGGACGCCCTGCCCCCGGACCGCGGACGCGGCGACGTAGTTGCAGCCGAACCGGTTGAGCTTCTCCTCGAGGAGCCGGATCTCGACCGCGTCCCGCAGATCGCGCTTGTTGTAGAGGAACACGATCGGCAGCTCGGCGAGCTCCCGCCCCGCGCTCCGGAGCAGGCGCTCGAGCAGCTCGAGTGCCTTGATGTTGGCCTTGAGGGCCGTCTTGCTGCTGTCGGCGACGAACATCACCGCGTCGATGGCGCCGAGCAGCGGCCGGATGAGATCGACCTCGATGGAGCCCGGGCACGCGACCAGCCGGAAGTTCACCTGGAAGCCGTAGACGAGCTCCTGGTCGTGGGGGCGGTAGTCGAGGCGGAGGAGCCGGCCGTCGCCCTGGTTGAGCGGGGCCACCTTGCCGTGCGTGCCGTCGGGCAGCGAGCGGGCGAGGGCGTACAGCGACGTCGTCTTGCCCGCGCCGGGGGCGCCGTACAGGAGGATGGCCGCGCTGATCCGCTTCCGGTCTTGATCGATGCTCGCCAAGTCACTCCCCTGCGATCAAGGCACCCACGTCGCGTTCCAGATCGTCGGGATCGATGTCGTCTCCCCCGTCGTCGTCCAGGATCAGGTCGCTCACGTCATCGTCGTCCGCCACGTCCTTCGAACCTACGACGTCGCGGGGAAAGGGCTGGGTCGGCGGATCCCCCTTCTTGCCGGGGGGGGGCACCGGGACCGTCTTCGGACCCGACGGCGGCACCGTCGACTGCGCGGCGACCCCGCGCTTCCCCTTCTTCCCCTTCTTCTTCGGCGGGGCCTCGTCCTCCATGGACTCGCCCGTGGGGTCCCCCGAGAGCACCACGACGTGCGTGATGGCGCCCTTGTTGAGCGCGCAGTAGGGGGCGTGGTGGGTGGTCGCCGAGCCGCGGTCGTGGATCACCACGTCCGTCAGGTTGAGGAAGGGCTTGGGGTCGTTCAGGACCTCTTGAATCCGACGGGTCTCGGCGATGAGGTAGACGTAGCCCTCGTAGATGAACGCGTCGGCGCGGATCTGCACCCGCACTTTGTTGACCCGGGTCATCTCGGACGCGGCGCTCGCCGCGGGCTGGTTCATGTGGGCTGCCTCCTGAGGGGGTCAGCCCGAGATTGTACCAGCGATCAACGACGGCGGCGGCGACCGCCGAGCGCGACGAGGGCCAGGAGGGCCAGCGCTCCGCCGCCCGCACCGGACGCCGTGCCCGCGACCGAGCCGGCGCACGCCTGGCAGCCCGCGCCGCCCGTCAGCAGCTCGATCTCGGGGATCGGCTCGGGATCCGGGATCTCCTCCTCGGGCTCGCCGTCGTTCGTCGGGTCGAGCACGTTGATGATCCCGTCCTCGTCGTTGTCCTCGAGACCGTCGGGGCCGTCGAGGATGCCGTCACCGTCGGTGTCCTGGTTGAGCGGGTCGGCGCCCACGTCCACCTCGGTCCCGTCGTCCATGCCGTCCTCGTCGGTGTCCGGCGAGAGCGGGTTGGTGCCGTGCTCGTTGACCTCGGCGCCGTCCAGCAGGCCGTCGTCGTCGGAGTCGTCGTCGTTCGGGTCGGTGTCCGTGTCGTAGACCTCCTCGCCGTCGGTGAGGCCGTCGTCGTCGGTGTCCTCGTCCAGCGGATCGGTCTCGGTGCCGTGGACCTCCGTGCCGTCGTCGAGGCCGTCGTCGTCGGTGTCGGCGTCGTAGGCGTCGGTGCCGAGGTCGGACTCCTCGCCGTTGGTGAGGCCGTCGAGGTCGGCGTCCGCGTCGGGGCCGTCGTAGTCGTCGGGGTCGAGCCAGTTGGGCACGCCGTCGCCGTCCAGGTCGCCGTCGCCCTCGACCGCGTCGGGGGCGCCGTCGCCGTCGACGTCGAGATCCTGGAAGTTCGGGATCCCGTCGCCGTCGAGGTCGTCCGCGCCCTCCTCGCCGTCGGAGAAGCCGTCGCCGTCGCTGTCGGTGTCGTACGCGTCCGGCCAGCCGTCGCCGTCCGTGTCCGCGTTCCCCTCGACCGCGTCGTCGAGGCCGTCGTTGTCGGAGTCGGTGTCGACGTAGTTCGGGATGCCGTCCCCGTCGGCGTCGGCGTCCGTCTCCTCGAGGTCGGTGAGGCCGTCGTCGTCGGAGTCGTCGTCGAGGTGGTTGCTGATGCCGTCGTCGTCGGCGTCCGGATCGGCGACCCCGTCGAGGTCCGCGTCGACGTTCAGCTCGTCGATGGTGAGGATCTCGTCGTTGTCGTCGTCGGGATCGAGCGCGTCGATGTCGTTGTCGTCGTCGCTGTCGATCGGGCTCGTCGGATCCGCGCCCACCTCGTCGCCGTCCCAGATGGAGTCGCCGTCGGAGTCGGGGTTGTACGGATCGGTGCCGATCGCGACCTCCTCGATGTTCGTGAGGCCGTCGCCGTCGGCGTCCGCGTCGGGGCCGTCCTCGTCGTCGGGATCGAGGAAGTCGGGGATGCCGTCCTCGTCGAGGTCGCCGTTGCCGTCGACGTCGTCGGTGGAGTCCTCGCCGTCGGAGTCGGTGTCGAGGTAGTTGGGCACGCCGTCGTTGTCGACGTCGTCGCCCCACGCCTCGGCCTCGCCCTCCTCGTACTCGTCGGAGAAGCCGTCGCCGTCGGAGTCGTCGTCGAGCCAGTTGCCGATGCCGTCGCCGTCCGGATCCCACGGACCCTCCTCGGAGGTCGGGATCGTGTCGTTGTCGTCGTCGGGGTCGAGGGCGTCGATGATGCCGTCGCCGTCGTTGTCCGGCGGGTTGTAGGGGTCCGGGATGGACGAGCCGCCGACGATCTCCTCGAGGTCGGAGAAGCCGTCGTCGTCGCTGTCGGTGTCCAGCGGATCCGTGCCCGCGATGAGCTCGTCGTCGTCGCTGAGGCCGTCGTTGTCGTCGTCCGTGTCCTCGCAGTCGGGGATGTCGTCGCCGTCGGTGTCGAGGAACTCGTCCGCGAACGAGCCGTCGCAGTCGCTGTCGATGCCGTCGCAGAACTCCGGCGCGCCGAGCCAGACGGTGGGGTCGAAGTCGTCGCAGTCGGCGAACCCGGCCACCGCGCCGTCACCGTCCGCGTCGTCGTCTTCGCAGTCCGGGATGTCGTCGCCGTCGAGGTCGGGGAAGTCGTCCGCCACGCTGCCGTCGCAGTCGCTGTCGATCAGGTCGCAGAGCTCGGGGGCGCCGTTGAAGATCGCCGGGTTGGTGTCGTCGCAGTCCGTCGCCGACGGGTCGCCGTCGCCGTCGAGGTCGATGTCCTCGCAGTCCGGGATGCCGTCGCCGTCGCCGTCGAGGAGGCCGTTGACGAGGCTACCGTCGCAGTCCTGGTCGAACAGGTCGCACAGCTCGGGGCAGGTGGCGCAGAACGTCGGGTCGGTGTCGTCGCAGTCGGTGACGTCGGGGTCGAGGTCGTTGTCGTCGTCGAGGTCGATGCAGTCCGGCTCGGCGTCGTTGTCGTAGTTGTCGAACCCGTCGTTGAGGTCGCCGTCGCAGTCGCTGTCCACGTTGTCGCAGAGCTCGTTCGCGCCGGGGTAGGTGGACGGCTCGAAGTCGTCGCAGTCGACGTCGTTCGGCGAGCCGTCGTTGTCGATGTCCTCGTCCGCGCAGTCGGGGAGGCCGTCGCCGTCGAAGTTCGGGAAGCCCTCGTTGAAGTCGCCGTCGCAGTCCTGGTCGATGTTGTCGCAGAGCTCCGGCGCGCTGGGGTTGACGGTCGGGTCGTTGTCGTTGCAGTCGCCGGCGTCGGGGGTGAAGCCGTCGCCGTCGACGTCCGTCTCGGCGCCGTCGGGCACGCCGTCGCCGTCGGTGTCGGAGCACTCGTCGAGGATGCTGCCGTCGCAGTCGCTGTCGACGAGGTCGTCGCAGGACTCGGGCGCGTTCGGGTAGATGGTGGGGTCCGTCTGCCCCACGACGTCGGCCGGGTCGCAGTCGATGTTGTCCGGGAAGAGGTCGTTGTCGTCGTCGTTGTCGATGCAGTTCGGCTCGGAGTCGCCGTCGGCGTTGGGGAAGCCGTCGACGAGGCTGCCGTTGCAGTTGCTGTCGATGTTGTCGCAGAGCTCCGGGGCGCCGTTGTAGATGGTGTTGTCGAAGTCGGCGCAGTCGGTGACGTCGGGGTCGCCGTCGTTGTCGTCGTCGGCGTCGAAGCAGTCGGGCTCGGAGTCGCCGTCGAAGTTCGGGTAGCCCTCGTTGAGGTCGCCGTCGCAGTCCTGGTCGATGCCGTCGCACACCTCGGGCGCGCCCGGGTAGACGGTGTTGTTGAAGTCGTCGCAGTCGACGCTGTCGGGGGAGCCGTCGTTGTCGTCGTCGTTGTCGATGCAGTCGGCCTCGCTGTCCCCGTCCCAGTTGGGCCAGCCGTCGTCGATCACGCCGTCGCAGTCGTCGTCGACGCCGTTGCAGAGCTCCGGCGCGCCGTTGTAGATGGTCGGGTTGTTGTCGTTGCAGTCGGTGCTGTCGGGGTCGCCGTCACCGTCGGTGTCCCCGTCGATCCAGGTGATCGTGAGCGCGACCTGCTTGACGCACACGAGTCCGCTCTGGACGCCGATGCTGACCGTGTTGCTGCCCCCGTAGTTGTAGCCCGGCCAGCTGGAGTAGGTGTTGGACCAGGTCTGGTTGGAGTCGCAGCCGCCGCACGGGCACCAGCCGGACATGCCGTGGCTGCCGAACGTTCCGGACTGGACCGAGGGCGCGTAGGAGCCGCCGCTGCAGGTCAGCTTCTGGATGGTCCCCGAGATCGAGGTGACGATCTTGCCGCTGGGGACGGGATCGCTGAACGAACGCTGGCCCCCGCTCCAGTTGCCGTGCCCGTTGGAGCAGGCGTAGGCGCCGCCGCAGATGGAGCACCAGCCGCCGTTCCAGGAGACGGTCGAATAGGAGGTCCCCGCCATCGCGCTGGGGAGCGCGAAACAGAGGGCGGCGACGAGGACGGCGGGGAAGAGGTATCGAGCGGACATGAGGGGCTTACTCCGGTTTCCCATACAGCGCCCGGTCCTTCGCTGTGGGGGATAGCAGGATACTCGGTCTCGGCGGTATGGCACGGTACAAGCATGGATCAAAGGGTCATCTGGGGTTCTTTCGCCATCGGGGTTCTCCTGATTGTGTTGTTGTTTCGGGGATCTACGGAGCCCGAGGAGAGCGTGGACCCCACCCGCGAGGGGTTGGCTGAGGACGAGACGCCGGCTCCGACGCCCGGTCCCGAGGAGGCGCTCCCGGCCTACATGGTGGGGGACGAGGAGGATCTCGACCCCGACCGGACGCCCAGCTGGGACAGCGAGTGGAACCTCTGGTCGCCGGCGAAGGGGAAGCCGACGTTCGACGACCTCCCGGAGGCCCACAGCCCCGAGTCGTGGGACGACCACGCGGCCGCGTTCAACGAGTGGCTGGGGGGGCAGGAGCTGATCATGGACGCGCTGGTGACCGACATCGACTGCAGCGAGCCGCCCTGCCTGATGGCGTGGGACTTCTCGATGTCGACCGCGGTCAACGCCGAGGAGGACTTCGCCAAGCGGGAGGAGTTCCCCCACGCGGCGATCAAGCAGCTCCAGGAGATCACCGACTTCGCGGGCTGGGTGGTGACCCGGGACGATCCCCGGCCGGACGGGCGGGAGCGCTACTGGGCGTGGGCGCTGCCGAACGAGATCGACCCCGTCGGCCACCTCGGGCTGGCGCTCGCGGAGAGCGGGCGGGAGCGGATGACGACCGCGATCAGCAAGCCGATGCCGGGCGACGCCGAGGACGGCGAGGACGGCGAGTAGCCGCGTTTGATCGTCGCCGGGGTCGCGGTTACCCTGCGGCGCCTTGGGCGACCCCCGACCCCTCCGCTGGACCGACTGGCCGGCCCGTCGACAGCCGCGACGTGCGGCGTTCGCCGCGTTCCTGATCGCCGTCGTCACGGGGGCCGTGACGTCCCTCGATCCGTGGCTCGGCTTCGTCGGCGCGCTGCTGCTCCTCGCCGCCACGGCGGAGGTGCTGCTGCCGACGCGGTTCGTGCTCGGGGAGGACGGGGTGGAGATCGACAACCCGCTGCGGCGGGCGCGGCGGTCCTGGGACCGGTTCGGGTCGTGGGCGGCCACCGACGACGGGTTCCGGCTGGTCGGCGCCTCGCGCCACGCGCTGCTGCGGCGGCGGGCCTCGGTGACCCTTCGGTGCGGAGACGAGGCGGAGCGGGTCACGGCGGTGCTCCGGGATCGCCTCGGGGAGTCGCGCGCGTGAGCGCCGCCGCCGTCGCCGGACTCGTCGTCAGCCCCGAGCAGGAGGCCGCGGTCGACAAGGTCGGCCGGTTCATCGTCCGCTTCGGGCTGACCGTGCCCGCCATCCTCGCGCTCGAGTCGGTCCGGCCCCTGAGCTACGTCGGCAGCCAGTTCATGCACGTCCTGTCGCCGTCCATCGGCGCCTTCCTGACGTTCCCCGAGTGGGACTCCCTCGCCCACCTGCTGGAGGACCGGCGGGGGCTGGAGTACGTCATCACCCGGATCGAGGAGCTCGACCGTGAGCGCGCCTGAGGCCGCCGCCGCCGGCGCCGCCGCCGCCGCGAAGCCGCCCGTCGACAAGGCGAAGCTGCGGTCCGTGCTCGCGACCGACTGCGGGTCGACGACGACCAAGGCGGTCCTCTTCGAGCTGACCGACGAGGGGTGGCGGCAGACGTTCCGCGGCGAGGCCCCGACGACGGTGGAGGCGCCCTTCGAGGACGTCACCCGCGGCGTGCTCAACGCGGCCATGGAGGTCCAGGAGCTGAGCGGCCGGACGCTGGTCGAAGGCGACCGGATCAAGGTCCCCGACGAGGGCGACCGCAACGGCGTCGACCTCTACATCTCGACGTCGTCCGCGGGCGGCGGCCTGCAGCTCGTCGTCGGCGGCGTGGTCCGCTCGATGACGGCCGAGTCGGCGATGCGGGCGGCGCTCGGCGCGGGCGCGATCGTGATGGACACGTTCGCGACGAACGACGCCCGGAAGCCGCACGAGCAGATCGAGCGGATCCGGCAGCTCCGCCCCGACATGATCCTCCTCGCGGGCGGGATCGACGGCGGCACCGTCAAGCACGTCGTCGCGCTGGCCGAGATGGTCGCCGCGGCCCGCCCCCGGACCCGCCTCGGCGGCGGCTTCAACCTCCCCATCATCTACGGCGGCAACACCGACGTGCGGCCGCAGATCGAGGAGCTCCTCGGGGACCTGTCGGACCTGTCCACCGTCGACAACGTCCGCCCCATCATGGAGGAGGAGAACCTCGGCCCCGCGCGCGACAAGATCCACGACCTCTTCATGGAGCACGTGATGGCGCAGGCCCCCGGCTACGACAAGCTGATGGCCTGGGCCGACGTGCCGATCATGCCGACCCCCGCGGCGGTGGGGATGATCATCCAGACGATCGCCCGGCAGAAGGGCATCAACGTGGTCGGCGTCGACATCGGCGGCGCCACGACGGACGTCTTCAGCGTCTTCGACGGCGTCTTCAACCGGACCGTCAGCGCGAACCTGGGGATGAGCTACAGCATCTCCAACGTGCTCGCCGAGGCCGGGCTCGAGGCGATCCTCCGCTGGGTCCCCTTCGGCATCGACGAGAAGGGGCTGCGGAACCGGATCGGGAACAAGATGATCCGGCCGACGACCATCCCCGAGACGCTGGAAGAGCTCCAGGTCGAGCAGGCGATCGCGCGGGAGGCGCTCCGGCTGGCGTTCGTCCAGCACAAGGAGTTCGCCGTGGCGCTCCGCGGCGTCCAGAAGGAGCGGACCATCGCCGACGCCTTCCGCCAGTCGGGCAGCGGCGAGACGCTCGTGCAGATGTTGGACCTCGACCTCATCGTGGGCAGCGGCGGGGTCCTCAGCCACGCCCCCCGGCGGGTGCAGTCGATGCGGATGATGATCGACGCGTTCGCCCCCGAGGGGGTCACCGAGCTGGCCGTCGACTCGATCTTCATGACGCCGCACCTCGGCGTGTTCAGCTCGGTCCACGAGGAGGCGGCCACGGTCGTCTTCGAGAAGGACTGCCTCATCTACCTGGGGACCTGCATCTCGCCCGCGGGCGCCATCCACCCGAAGAAGCCGGTGATGCGGGTCCAGCTCGGGGACATGGACGAGGTGCTGAACGCCGGCGAGCTGCGGCTGATCGAGGCGTCCCGCGAGGACGCGCTCCAGGGCACGTTCACGCCGCTGCAGAAGCAGCTCGACCTCGGCGCGGGCCCCGGCAAGCCGGTGACGAAGGCCGTCCGCGGCGGGGTCGCCGGGATCGTGCTCGACACCCGCGGCCGCCCCGAGGTCGACGTCCCGATGGACGGGCAGCGCGTCGACGTGCTCACGCGCTGGGTCGACGCCATGGGGGAGTACCCCTCCTGATGGGCGCGATCTTCACCCCCGGCCTGACCGTCACCGAGCGGCACATCGTCCTCAAGGACCGGCGCCTGCCGCTGGAGGGGAGCGTCGACGTGGCCGTCGGCGACGTCGTCGAGGCCGGCCAGATCGTGGCCCGCACCTCGCTCCCCGGGAAGGTCTTCCCCGTCAACGTCGCCAACCAGCTCGGCGTCGACCCCGGCCGGCTCAAGGGGTACATGCACAAGGACGTCGGCGACCGCGTCACGAAGGACGAGCTGGTCGCCGAGACGCCCGGCTTCATGGGGCTGTTCAAGTCCGAGGCGAAGGCGATCGTCACCGGCACCATCGAGTCGATCTCGACGGTCACCGGCACGGTCATCTTCCAGGCCGATCCCATCCCCGTGGAGGTCGACGCGTACATCAACGGGCGGGTCGTCGAGGTCATCGAGAACGAGGGCTGCGTCATCCAGGCGCCGGCGATGCTGGTGCAGGGGATCTTCGGGCTGGGGGGCGAGGTCAAGGGCGAGCTCGTCAACATCGACGGGGGCGCCCACGAGGTGCTCGACCCGGCCCACCTGAAGCCGGAGCACGCGGGGAAGATCGTGGTCGGCGGGGCCTACATCACGCTCGAGGGGCTCCAGAAGGCGCGCGAGCTGGGGGTCGCCGGGATCGTCACCGGCGGGTTCGACTACGACGACATCAAGGAGCTGCTCGGCTACGAGGTCGGCGTCGCGATCACCGGCGGCGAGGACCTCGGGCTGACGCTGATCGTGACCGAGGGGTTCGGCCACATCGAGATGGCGCCCGCGACGTACGAGCTGCTGGCGTCGATGGCGGGGCGGCGGGCGTCGATCAACGGCGCCACCCAGATCCGCGCCGGCGTCATCCGCCCCGAGGTGGTGGTGACGCACGACGAGGACGACGCGCCGGCGACCAAGTACGTCCCCCCGGAGCCGAAGGGGATCGCGATCGGCGACACCATCCGGGGCATCCGGGCGCCGCACTTCGGCCGCATCGGGAAGGTCAAGAGCCTCCCCGTGGACCTGACGACGATGGAGTCCGAGACGCGGGTGCGGGTGCTGGAGGTGGACTTCGGCGAGGGCGAGACGGCGATCCTGCCGCGCGCGAACGTGGAGTCGATCGAGCGATGAGGGCGCTGTTCTTCGCACTGTTGTTGCTCGCCACGCCGGCGTTCGCCGACTCGGCGCCCGCGGGCGACGACGACGACAGTGCCGGGGACGCGGGCATCGTCGCGCCGCCGGGGCTGCTCGACGCGGCCGCGATCGCGGAGGGGACGAAGTCGACGTCGGTCCCGCCGCCGGCCGCCGAGGACCTCACCGTCACGGCGCCGAAGCACAACTCCGGCCTCAACCTCGACCTGACCTGGTCGGTCCCCGCCGTCCCCCCGGCGAAGTTCGCGGTGCTCCGGGCGACGTCCGCGGACGGGCCGTGGGAGATGCGCGTCGAGGACCTCACGCCCGACTCGACGGGCTACGGCGACAAGCTCTCGGACGACCCGCTGAACGACGGCGTCGAGGCCGCCTACTGGTACCGCGTCCTGTCCGTGCCGTCCGGCGCGCGGGCCGAGGCGGACGCCGCCGGCCTGACCGAGGTCGCCGACCGGATGGCGTTCCTGGACGAGCGGTCCAGCTCGACGGCGGCCGTGCAGGGGATCCCCAAGGGCGTCCTCCTCAACACGTCCCCCGGCTTCCTCCTGATGGGGCTGATCATCCTCGTCGTCGGCGTCCTGATCTTCTGGTTCACGGACCAGGCGCGGAAGGGGAAGGAGATCTTCATCCGCCGCATCCCCGGGATCGACGCCATCGAGGAGGGCATCGGCCGCGCCACGGAGATGGGCAAGCCGGTGCTGTACGTCCCCGGCATCGACGAGCTGCAGGACATCCAGACGATCGCGTCGATGCTGATCCTCGGCGAGGTCTCCAAGAAGGTCGCCGAGTACCAGTCCGACATCATCGTGACGTGCTGCATCCCCATCGTCCGCGAGGTGGCGGACGAGGTGGTCAAGGCGGGCTACTACCAGGCGGGCCACCCCGACGCGTACCGGAGCACCAACACGCGGTTCATCAGCTCGGAGCAGTTCGCGTTCTGCGCGGGGACGAACGGCATCATCCTCCGCGAGAAGCCGGCGACGAACATCTACCTCGGCCGCTTCTTCGCGGAGTCGCTGATCCTCGCGGAGACCGGGTTCGTCAACAAGTCGATCCAGATCGCGGGCACGGCCGAGGCGACGCAGTTGCCGTTCTTCATCGCCGCCTGCGACTACACCCTCATCGGCGAGGAGCTCTTCGCGGTGTCGGCGTACCTGAGCAAGGACCCGCGGCTGGTCAGCTCGCTGAAGGCGTCGGACTGGATCAAGGTCTTCTGCGTCGCCGCCATCCTCATCGGCACGGTCGCGAGCACGCTCGGCACCGACCTCTTCGTCCACCTCTTCACGGCGTCGGGGCACTAGGGCATGCGTACGACCGTCCCGCTCGTCATCACGTTCGTGATCGGCCTGATCATGCTGGGGGAGGCCTTCATCCCCCACTGGGCCTACCGCGTCGTCAGCGAGAACATCTTCGAGTGGGGGCTGATCCTGGCCGCCGCCGCGTTCGTGCTCGGGCTGATCAACCTCCTCCAGGTCAACCTCCCCAAGGTCCTCAACCTCGAGGAGGAGTGGGGCTACAAGGCGGTGATGCTCGTCGGCCTCGTGGTGACGCTGGTGGTCGGCTTCGTCGGCGGACCCGACCGGCTGGACACGGGGCAGGCCTACAAGTGGGTGTTCGACTTCGTGTTCGTCCCCCTGAACGCGACGATGTTCGCGCTGCTCGCCTTCTACATCGCGTCGGCGGCGTTCCGGGCGTTCCGGGCGCGCAACGTCGAGGCGACCGTGCTCCTGACCGCCGCGATCATCGTGATGATCGGCCGCGTCCCGATCATCGATCAGATGACCGACGCCGAGTGGGCGCTGTACCTGAACCGGCGGCTCGGCCAGTTCGTGAACTGGTTGATGGAGGTCCCCAACACGGCCGCGCGGCGGGCGATCTTCATCGGCGCAGCGCTGGGCGCGGTGGCTACGGGCCTCCGCATCATCCTGGGCATCGAGCGCAGCCACCTCGGCGGGGGGGACTGATCCGATGGTGTTCAGCTCGGCGTTCGACGCGCTCCACCGCTTCCAGCACATGGATCGGCGCTGGATCTTCCTCGGGATGGCCTTCGCGATCGCGATCCCGATGCTGTTCCCGTTCACCTCCGAGTTCAGCATCGACCGCCCCGTGCAGGACGCGTTCGACGCGGTGGAGGAGCTCCCGGCGGGGGCAACGGTCTACGTGTCGGCGGACTTCGACCCCGGCAGCCGCCCCGAGCTGGAGCCGTACTACCGGGCCGTGCTCCACCAGCTCTTCCGCAAGGACGTCAAGATCGTCAGCGGCACGCTGTGGGCGTCGGCGCCGCCGCTCGTCTACCCGATCCTCCAGGAGATCGCGGACGCGTACGACAAGGAGTACGGCACCGACTACTGCTTCCTCGGCTTCAAGGACGGCAAGGAGCTGGCGATCAAGTCGATCGGCGAGAACGTCCCGAAGACGTTCCCGGTGGACTACCGCGGCACCCCGATCGACGAGCTCCCCGTGACCCGCGGCTTCAAGCAGGCGAAGGACTTCGCGCTCATCGTGATGGTCAGCGCCGGCTTCCCCGGCATCAAGGAGTACGTCCTCCAGATCCAGGGGCAGTACGACCTCAGGATGGTCGGCGCCACGACCGCGGTCAGCGGGCCCGACTACATCCCCTACTACAAGGCCAAGCAGCTCGTCGGCATCAGCGCCGGCATGCCCGGCTCGGCGCAGTACGAGAGGCTCGTCTTCGTCGACTCGCCGGACGTGCCCGTCATGCCGGAGCGCCTCCTCGGCATCGAGGGGCTCAACGTCCTCAGCTTCGGCCACACGTTCATCGTGCTGCTGATCATCCTCGGCAACATCGCCTTCTTCCTGACCCGCCCGAAGGGAGTCGACTGATGCCCGACTTCACTTCGATGGACGTGCTCGGCGCCTGGGTCAGCATCTTCCTGACGCTGTTCATCCTGTCGTTCCTGTACGAGGACAACCCGATCTACAAGCTCGCCGAGCACCTCTTCCTGGGGGTCTCGATCGGCTACGCGGTGGTCGAGGTCTACTACGGCGTCTTCAAGCCGAACCTCATCGACAAGCTGTTCTTCGCCGACGAGTGGACCTACGAGCGGCCGTTCTTCGTCATCCCGCTGCTCTTCACCGCCCTGCTGTTCATGAAATTCAGCAAGAAATACGGGTGGTTGGCGCGAATCCCGGTCGCGTTCATCGTCGCCGCCTACGCGGGCGTGAAGCTGACCGGCGAGGCGCGGGCGCACCTGATGACGTCCGTGCAGCAGTCGATGCCGGACTTCCGGCGGCTGTGGGCGGAGAACCTGGCCGCCGGCAAGGAGACCGTCATCGACGTGCTCCACTTCGGCCAGGACGGCGTGACGTCCGTGTCGACGACCGTGGCGGGGACCTGCGCCGACGGCGACGTCTGGTACCAGGGGCTGTGGTGCTGGACGAACGACGGCGCCGGCGTCATCTCCGGCATCGTGCTGGTCGTCGGCCTCGCCGCGACGCTGCTCCACTTCTACTTCAGCGCCCCCCACAACCGGGTGATGGTGAACGTCAGCCGGGTCGGCATCCTCGTCCTGATGCTCAGCTTCGGCGCGTCCTTCGGCTACACGGTCATGGGCCGCATCAGCCTCGCCATCGGCCGCGCCCAGGAGATGCTGGGGCTCGCGGCGCTGGGCTTCGACTACGAGACCCAGACGGTCGCCGATGTCGTGGCTGCGCGGAACCCGCAGCTCGCGACGGTCGTGGGGTTCGTCTTCGTCGTCGTCTTCCTCGTGATCTGGAAGAAGCGCGGCGGCGGCGAGCAGCCCGAGCCGCCGCCCGCCGGCTGACCCGGAGTAGGCTGACGGCGGAGGTTCCATGCGCCTGCCGCCGATCACCGCCCTCTTCGCCGTCCTCGCCCTCGCCCTGAGCGGCTGCCCCGACGACACCGACCCGCCCGACGACGACGACACGCCCGCGGACGACGACGACGTCTCCACGGACGA
>CAYFOA010000206.1:0-14038 GCA_964344575.1 uncultured Rickettsiales bacterium
ACCTCAGGAGGGCGGCGTGACCGGCCGTCGCATCAGCGGAGCCGCACCCATCGGCCTTGATGATGGCTGTCTCTCGATCGCCCAGCGGCCATCCGCTGACTTCTACGCACAACAGGTCTTCGAGGAGGAAGTCCTCACGGTGGCTGGACCCCTTGCAGATTCCATCGTTGCTGAAGGCGTGAGCAGCAATAACGATTCCGTTGTGTTCGCGTTGGACGATCTTCAAGAGCTGCCGCAGCGGGACATAGGCGTCCTCGCGGCGAAGGGCCCGTGGCCTCCCGGATTCGAAGCGGCTTCCGCGAGGCAGGCCGAGGCCGGAGAGCGCCGAATCGACCACCTCCAGGCAGGCGATGTGCTTCACGGTCGGCGGGAAGAGGCACAAGACGTGGTATCCGATGTCCACTTCGAAGCCTGGGAAGATGTAGAGGGGCGGCCTGCCGGACTGCTTGGCTACGGTCCGGTTCTGCTGGATGAGGTGGGTCAGGAATCTGTCCCTGGGCTCCGAACAGTCCGAGAAGTTGTGGTCCGTAACGCCGATCACGTCCAGCCCGAGGGCATGACAGCGCTCGAGGTACTTGCGAGCTTTCGCCTGGATGTCGCTTTCGTCGTGTTTCGTGCCTTGCTTTGGACGTCTTGGGTCACCGAGGCGGAGGTCCGCATCAAGCCAGTGGGCGGAGTCCTCCGGCGTCTGCACCTGTAGGTCGCACTTCAGCCAGCGCATGCCGCTGTATTCGGTCTCTCGCTCTGCACCCACGGCGACCCCCAGCGCTGGTCAGCACGGCAACTCGGCGGACGCCGGCAGCCGGCCGGGGCGAAAGGGTACCGGATGGGGGGCGGTGGAACCCCCCGATCATCGTGGCCGATCGAGCCGAGCAAGGCTGAGCCTGGCTATGCCGCCTCGACCCCCGCCTCCCCGAACGTCCCGAGCGGCACCGACGCCCGCACCCCCGGCGCGACCCGCATCCACACCCGCGACACTCGCGCCGCCCCGTCCAGGCTGAGCCCCCGCTCCGGCCCGCGGACCAGCGCGGCCCCCAGCTTCGCCGTCAGCCACGTCTCGGCCCGCAGCGGCACCGTCAGTTCGAGCAGGCCGTCTCGGTTGGCGAAGCCGAGCTCGCCGAACTGCCCCAGCGGGATCGCCATCCCCTCGCCCTCGGGCAGCGCCAGCGGGTAGACGTCCACCGCCGGCCCAGCCGCCGACGGGCGGCGCTCCACCGGCCCCGTCATCAGCGGCTCCAGCAGGTCGGCGACCGGCGCGCCGACCAGCTGCTCGATGGGGTCGAAGGAGAAGACCCCGACGCCGAGCCGCGTGACCGGCAGCACCAGGCGGAAGCGGATCGACCGGTCGCCGGCCGGCGTCGGCACTCCGGCCGCGGCGGTCACGCCCCCTCCGGGGGCTCGACGTCCACGACCTCGCCGTCGATCCCGGGCAGCTCGACCACCCGCTCCTCGTCGGCGTCCCGCAGCAGCTCCGGCGCGACCGCCTCGACGGGCATCTTGCGCGGCTCGGGCTCGTAGTCGGGGATCGGCGTGTCCTCGACCAGCTCCAGGTGGCGTCCCTCGGGCTGCTGGTCGTCGCCGGCGTCGTCGTCGATCACCTCGTCGACGTCGTCCTCGGGATCGACCACGTCGGCCAGCCCGTCGAGCCCCTCGACGACCTCGTCGCCGAGCTCGGCCACCAGCGCGCGGAGCTCGCGGAGCATCCGCTGCGTCCCGCGCGCGGCGAGCAGGTTGAGGTACTGCAGATGGGCGAGCACGAAGCCGCGCTCGTCGGCGTCCATCTCGCACCAGTCGGACATCGCCTCGACGAGGTCGGACTTCTTCTTCGGCTCGAAGGCGTCGCCGTAGAAGGCGCGGGCGGCCTGGAACCAGGCGGGGGAGCGGTCGGTGGACTTGGCGGTCTGCGGGAACTTGCTCATCGGGGTCTCCTGGGGCCGCCTCACGACGCGGCCGGGTGGCTGGGGGTGGGGTCGGCGTTCGCGCCGTCGGTGGACGCGGCGGTCGCCTGCGCCCCGGCCTGGCGGAGCATCTCGGCCAGGCTCTTGAGGTTGTCCGGGTCCTTCATCAGCTCGCGGACGTGCGGCTCCTTCAGAGTCGCCATCAGCTCGGGGCTGCCGCCCAGCTGCGTGAAGACGTCGATCATCTCGGGGCTCATGCCCCGGCTCGCCAGGAACGTGTTCGCGGCGGCGCCGAGCTGGCCCAGGGCCTCGCGCGCGAGCGCGGTGCGCGCGTCACCCTCACGCTCGTCGGCGAGGCGCTCCTCCTGGACCTCGATCTCCTTGACCCGGAACTCGAGGATCGAGGCGACGAGCTGGTCGACCTGGTCGCGGCTCTCCTGCAGCTGGCGGTGCAGCCGCGCGAGCATCGCGTTGTTGACGCCCTGGAGCTGGCCGACCGACCCGAGCACGATGGCGCCCCACTGGGCGTAGTAGTCGCCGAGGGCCTTGAGCCCCTTGACCGAGCCCGCCTGCGCCGCCTCGTCGAACGTCGGCACGGGGATGGGCGGCGGCGCGGCGGGAGCGCCGTACTCGTCGAGGTCGAAGCGGTCGTTGCGGCAGACGAACTGCCCGCTGGCCAGCACGTCCACGGCCTTGGGGCTGTAGAGCTTCACGCGGAAGCGCCGGTACGCCTCGCCGGTCGTGTGGCGGATGGCCACCTCGCGCACCCAGCGCAGCGCGGCCTTCATCTTGTCTGTAGTGCTCAGGCCGTCGCCGTCGGGCGGCGCGGGGTCCGGCGGCTCCCAGGGCTCGTCGGGGTCGCCCTCGTCCTCGTCCCAGGCAGGGCCGGCCTCGTCGAGGCCGACGACCATCGCCGACGACAGCGCGTCGGGCAGGTACGGAGCGAGGTCCTCGTCGGTCAGGTCCAGCCGGCCGACGGTCTCCTCGACCTCGCTGACGGTGCGGTCCTTGACAACCAGGTAGGCGGCGCCCTCGGCTCGGGCGATGAAGCGCTGCTCGATGGGCTCGATGCCTTCGAAAGTGAACTGATCCGCGTAGAGCACCTACCTCCTTCCGCTGTCGCCCCGAGATCATCGCAATCCGGACATGCCTGAACAACCGTTCTCGGCCTGGAATCGGTATCCGTCGAGCCGCCCCGACGGATAGTGCAGGTATCCGTGGCAGCTATCCGTGCTGTCCGTGGCTGCTGTCCGGCTGTCCGTCGTACCCGGACAGCACACGGCGGATAGCGCGGACAGCGGCGACGTCAGCCGATCACGCCGCGGCACGGGCCTGACTTCCGCGCCTCGACCGCGCCCCGCCGCCTCGAGGCCGCCAATCCGCCGATTTCGGTGTCCGCCCGCAAGCCCGCGGTCCGCCGCGCTATCCGCCCCGCTCGGCCCGGCCCGAGAGCCGCTGTCCGCCCGCCACGGACACCGCATTCGCTGGATGCAGCCCCATCTCCGCCCATACGGTCATCGGCGACGGCGCGGCCCGACCGCCCCGACGAACGACGACACGAGCAGGAGCTGACTCGATGGCCGGTACCGCACTCCAGACCGCGATGAAGAAGGGCGCCGACAAGGTCCCCGACAGGCAGGCCAAGGGCGCCCTCGGGCAGGCGGTCGACAAGATCGCCAGCCTCACGCGCCGCGCCGACAAGACGAAGGCCGCCGTCGCCGAGACCGGCGCCAAGGTGGTCCACACCGCCGAGACGCAGGGGACGCTGTTCCTGGCGTCGATGGCCGAGGGCTACTTCGGCTCCGAAAAGCTCAAGGTCGGCGGCGTCGACGTGCGCGGCCCGGTCGCCATCGTGGCGCAGGGCTACGGCCTGTACGAGTCCATGAGCGGCAAGGGCGGCGGGCACAGCCTCGCCATCGGCAACGGCCTGATGGGCTCGTGGCTCGCCTCGGTCGCCGTCAAGGCCGGCCAGAAGCTCAAGGACGGCAAGGACAGCCCACCCACGCCCCCGACCGGGATGCAGGGCGAGCTGCCCGGCGTCCAGCCGACGGGCGTCCTGCCGAGCCCCATCCCCGAGGTCGCCGCCGACCTCGCCGGCCCCGTGCGCGAGGTGACGCTCACGCCCGAGCCGGTCCCCGCCTCCCCCCGAACCTCGAGCCGCGGCGGGCGCTTCGTCCGCGCGCGGACCGACTGACCCCCCGACCCGAAGCAGGCGCTGAGAGAGACAGATGAGCACCAACGAGCTGGTTCCCCTGGGCTACGGGCGGGTCTTCCGCCACCGACGCAGCGGCGAGGTCATCGTCGACACCGACACGCTCCGGCGCCGCGGCTTCGCAGGCGACGTCGCGGACTTCGGCGACGACGAGGACTTCGAGGGCGACGACGACTTCGGCGACTACGACGAGGACTTCGAGGGCGACGACGATGACGACTTCGAGGGCGACGACGACTTCGACGGCGACGAGGACGACGACGAGTTCGGTCGCCGCCGTCGCCGGAGGCGCCGCCGCCGGCGCGGTCCCCGCGGTCGCCGCCGGGGCCGCCGCCGTCGGGGCCGTCGGCGCGGAGGGCGGAAGCGCCCGTCCCGCCGCCCGAAGCGGAAGTCCGCGGCCGTGAAGTGGGGCAAGACCGTCGTGTCCGGCTCCGACACGCTCGCCGCCGCCGGCCAGGCGTCCATCCAGATCCGACTGCAGCACAAGTTCAAGGCCGAGGACGTCACCTTCGAGGGCTCCGCCGCGGGCGCGCTGGTCAACACGATCTTCTTCGGCGACAAGCTGGTCTTCCAGTCCGCCGCGGGGGTCCCGGTGACCGTGTTCGCCTCGACGGGCTTCCTGCGGAAGCTGGTCGCCGGCCACGAGCTGCTCGCAGGCCTCGACATCAACGTGACGGGCACCCTCGCGGGCGCCGGGACGCTCCAGGCGACCGTCGTCGGCCTCAAGCCCGTCATGGCCTGCTGAGACCTGATCCGGGATGGAGGCGGGAGCCGTGGCCGATCCCTGCAAGCTGAGCCTGCGCTTCGCACGGGAGAAGCTGGCCCCCGCCTCCGCTCCGGGAGGCGACCTGGTCGAGCTCCTGGCCGCGGAGGCCGGGCGCCCCACCCACCGCATCGTCGAGCTCTGGGGCGACGCCCCCTTCGACGCCACGGTGGCCTGGAGCGCCGGGACCTCCGGCCCAAGGAGGCCGAGCTGTCGGTCTCCCGCGGGACGCGGCTCGGGATCTTCGCGCGGACGCTCGTGGTCAAGGCCCGCAACCTGTCGGGCGACGACAACGCGGTCGCCCTGGCGGTGTCGGACGGCTTCCTGCTCAGCCGCAACAAGCGGCAGCTGACCGGCACCGGCAACGGCGCCTACCAGGAGCTGGTGGTCCCGCCGTACGCCGAGGCGCTCAGCCTGGAGCTGTCCGACCCGGCGCAGCTCAGCAACGTGTCGATCGCCCTCGAGGACGGCTTCGGCACCCGCAGTTCCGTCACCGCAGGCGACCAGCAGGGAGACGCAGGCGTCCCCGTCGGGGCCGCAGGCAAGGCCCTGGTCCTCGTACCCAACGGCGTCGCCTGGCGCGCGCTGTTCCACCTGAGCCTCTGAAGGGAGCGGCGATGTCCTACCTGCGCCACTTCGGGAAGTTCCTGAACGACGACACCCCGAACAACTCCGACGTCACCAGCAACGAGCACACCGTCGTGCCGTCCGACGCCGACAAGACCAACGACGCCGACCAGAAGTGGCACGCCTTCGTGGTCGCCACCCAGAGCGGCGGCGTGACCGCCCCAACCACCGACGTGTTCATCGAGACCTCGTTCGACGGCGGCACCAGCTGGGCGCAGATCGCCTCGGCCACGCAGCTGACTGGAGACGGCAACGTCACCGAGCTGATCGAGCTGAAGGTGCTCGGCCCGCGGATCCGCGCCCGCAAGGTGCTCGGCGGGGCGACCAAGCCCAACAGCACCGCGGTCGTCTACCTGGCCAGCAACGGGCTGCACACCCTGACCGACACCGGCGCCTGACCCGCGGAGGTCCTCGTGAAGATCGCCGTCAAGCTGGCCTTCGACGAGCGCGGCGCTCTGCGCCTGCTCAACTGGCTGGCTCGAGAGAACGCCAGGATCCTGCGCGCTCGTCCCGAGCTTCCGGGCCTGTACGACTCCGGCGTGGTGTACCGGCGCGAGGTCGACGAGACCTGGTGCGACTACATCAACCTGCTCGCGCAGGGGCACGAGGACTGCGACGGCCTGGCCGCGGCCCGCGCCGGCGAGCTGCTCGCCCGCGGCTGGAAGGCGCTGAGCCCCCGCGATCCCGGCTACCGGGCCGCGAGGCGGCGGAGGCTGACCAGCATCCCGGCCGAAGTGATGCTGCGGACCCGCGCCCGTCTCGACGAGATCGGGCTGTACCACTGCATCGTCCGCTACCGCGTGGGCCGGCGCTGGCACCGCGACGACCCGAGCGCGCGCCTGGGCATGTACGACCGCAAGCCGCCCGTCCGCGACCGGGGCGACTTCCCGGAGCTCGTCTCCGGCGTGCCGCTCGCGCGGGTCGCCGGAGAGGTGCGGTGATGCGGCTCAAGCGCGCCACTTCGCTGAAGGCGTACCGGCGTCGCCGTCGGGCGGAGCAGCTGGGCGACGAGCTCGGCGCCCGCCCGCGTCGCCGGGGCGGTCGGCGTCGTCGGCCTGACCGGCAGCGGCCGCGCCGGCGTGCCCAGACCCGCGAACAGCGGCAGCGTCGCCGGGAGGAGCGGGTGCGGCAGCGGCTGTGGAGCGAGGCGGTGCCTCTTGGCGAGAACATCCGCATCCAGGCGGCCGACGGCTACCGCGGCGCGTTCCTGGAGCTGCGGCCGGGGCTGTACCTGGTCGCCGAGCTGCGTGACGAGCGCGGCGAGTTCGGGCGCAAGGTCCAGGTCAAGGACGTCACCGACGAGATCGTGCGGGTCACCGACCAGGCGCTGGACGCCATCTTCCCGCGGCGGCGCTCGCAGAAGCGCGCCGACCGGGACGAGGCGCGGCGACGGGCCGAGCTGGCGCGGCGGGAGCAGGAGCAGGCCCGACGCGAGCGCCAGCGAGCCGAGCGGGAGCGGGCGGAGCGAGAGGCTGCGGCAAGAGCCGCGCAGACCCGTGCGCTCCCGGCTCCGCAGCAGCGGGCGCTCCCGGCGCCGGCTCCGTCCTCGCTCTCCCGCGGGTCCGCCCGCTGGCTCGACGCCGACTTCGAGGACTACGACGAGGAGCTCGCCGGGCGGGCCGAGGAGCGATGGCGATGAGCAGCTGGTCCGACGTCAAGGCGAGCTGGTCTTCGGGCTGGAAGGCGCTGCAGGACTCCGCGCTGCGGAAGTGGGGTGACGCGATCCAGCGCCGCCCCGAGGACTTCCGCCCGCAGGTCCAGGCGACGGTCGCCGACCTCGCCGCCGCCCGCGCCCACCTCGACCACATGAAGCCGCTGCTGCCGAAGCGGATCGAGACCGCCGAGGACCAGCGCGCCGTCAGCTCGTTCAGCGCGATGTCGCGCCGCTACTACGAGCTCGCCGCGGGGATCTACGCCGAGGCCAAGCCCGCGAGCACGCAGGTTGGGGTTGCCCCGGTGCTGGTCGTCGCCGGGGTCGTGCTCAGCGTCGCCGCCATCGCATGGGCGGTCGCCGCGAACCAGTACGCCAAGAACCTCCGCGAGCAGACCGCGCTGGCCGACCGCGAGCTGACCGCCCGCGTCGAGGCGAGCCGCGAGGGGCGGACCCTGCAGCCGACCACGCTCCCCGAGCCCGACAAGGGCAAGGGCGGCGGGCTCGGGTGGCTGCTCGTCGGCGGGCTGACCGTGGCCGCGGGGGCCGTGGTGGTGCCGGTGCTCTGGAAGAAGCGAGGGAGCTGAACGATGGCGAAGCCGAAGAAGAAGACCAGGAAGCCGGCGAAGACGCCGCTGCGGGCGGCGATCGACAACGCCCGTCGTCTGAGCGACCGCAAGCGCGTCGAGCTCGTCGACCAGCAGACGATCGGCGAGGCCATCGCCCGCGCCGTGGAGGCCGCGGAGATCCGCAACCCCGGACCGGGCCTCGGCCCACAGAAGCGCAGCGAGGTGATCCGCGAGATCGTCAACTCGCTGCCGCTCAAGGGCCCGTGCGCGCCGTTCCTGAAGGCGCTGGCCCGGATGGTGGTCGGAGTCCTGGTCGAGATCGCGGTCGCGGCCTTCCAGCGCAAGTGGAAGCGGGCGTGAGGGCGCGATGGACTTCTCCACCCTGCCCCCCGAGCTGGTCTCGCAGATGCCGCTGGTCGCGATGCTGCTGTGGATCGGCGTGCAGTCCCGCAAGGAGATGCTCGCGGCGATCGCGCGGCTGACCGAGCGGATCGACCAGGTCCGCCTCGAGGTGCGGGCGCTGCGGGTCGACCTCGGCCGCCCCGACGACCTGGATGACGACCTGCCCCCCGTGGCCCCGGCGCCTCCGCCGCCCGCCCCCATCGCCCTCGGCCGGGACCGCCGATGAAGCAGCCGGCCCGACCCGAGCTCGTCCCTCCCGCCGAGGGGAGCCGCCACAAGCGCTTCCGCCTGTCCATCGTCGGCGCCGACGAGGACACGCCGAGGCTGGTGCGCGCCTACGGTCGGGCCTGCGACGGCGAGTTCGGGCTGGTGCTGCGTCCCCCCGAGGGTCGGGGCGTGCTGGTGCTGGTGACGAAGAAGGACGGCGCGTTCCTGTGGCGCTCCGGCGACTCCGCCGCGTCGGGGCTCGAGCGGGCGACCGCCGAGGTGCTGCGCGACGACCCGGTCCGGCTGCGCGTCCTCGACGGCGAGTACGCCGACATCCGCTTCGCGCCCTACGAGGACGTGCCGAAGACCTACAAGCACGGCGACCACGTCGACATCGTGTTCAACCCCGACGACCAGTTCGCCCACCTGGCCGAGCGGGCGCGAGGAGGCCGCGGCGTCGACTCGCCCCAGGTGCCCGCGGTGGCGGCGCCCCCCGCCGAGGCGGTCGCCGCCGTGAAGGACGCCCAGAAGTCCCCGCCGAAGGTCGGCCCGGTGACCCTGCGCGGGCGCTGGACCGGGTACCTGTACTGCGAGGGCGGGCAGCCGCGGGTCGAGCTCAAGCGCAAGCTGGCGACCTACGGGACGCTGTGGGTCTACAGCAACGGCGCCGACGGCTGGGCGTGGACCTTCGAGCGGGCCGCGAAGTGGTTCGGGAGCCCCGGGGAGACCGGCGGCAAGGGCCTGCCGACCCTGCAGGACGCGCTGCACATCGCCGTGCTCGGCGCGATGAAGCTGGTCCAGGACGCCTGCTCGTTCCGCGACACGCGCCGCCGCGCCGCCCACGACGACGAGTGGGCGGCGAAGTACCCGATCAAGAAGCGGGAGCCGAAGCGGAACCCCGTCGACCGGCTCAAGGAGCCGAAGCCGAAGGCGACCAGCCGCAAGGCCAAGGCGCCGACGAAGCCGAAGCGCGCCCCCGCCCCGAAGTCCGTCAACACGCGCGACGCCGCGCCCGAGGTCCCCCAGGACCGCAAGGCGCTGCAGGACATGGCCGACACCGCCCAGCGCGCCGCACAGGACCTGGTCGCCGTCGATGACGTCGCGCCCGACTGGGAGCTCCTCGAGTCGCCCGTCCAGATCGGGACGTGGTTCGATGAGCACGGCTGGCAGGGCATCGGCGAGGCGATCATCGAATACGCCGAGGCCCCGACCTACCCGGCCCACGAGTTCCTGTCGGACGTGAAGAAGGACCTCCGCGCCGCCGAGACCGTCCACGACGACGACCCCGACCCGGAGCTGTACGCCGAGGCCCGCCGCAAGCTGGTCACGCTCCAGCAGGCGCTGGAGTCGGCCCCCATCCTGCTGGAGCGGGCGCGGCGCCTGATCCGCTACGCCCGTTCGATGGCGAAGTCGCCGCTGTGCCAGGGCGCCGAGCAGAAGGTCGCGCTCAAGGCCGTCGACGAGGCCCGCAAGGCGTACGAAGCGACCCGCGACAAGATCCGCAAGGGCCACCGCTGGGACCCGGACCGGACGCTGCGCCGCGTCGGCGAGAAGGTCGCCCTGGCGGCGGCGCGGGCGAGCAAGGCGTGCGCGTCCGGGCAGACGAAGCTGCCGGCGACGGCGAAGCCCGCGAAGCCGAAGGCGCCCCCGAAGCCGAAGACCCGGTCGGCGAGCAAGCCGAGGACCGGCCGGAAGCCGAAGACGCCCGCGCCGTCCGCGCCCGAGGTCGACGCCGCCAAGGACCAGGCCCTCATCGACGCCTTCTCAAAGGCGTTCGCCGCGGTGCTCGGCGAGGACGCCGCCTGATGGCCGCGACGGCCGAGCGGATGCTCGACCGCGTGTCGGGCGTCGTCCGGCAGCACCTGCCGCCGGGGGTGACGCCGTCGTACTTCGACGCCTTCATGGCGCGGCAGCGCCCGGTGCTCGTCTCGATCCTCGCCCGCCACCTGGCCGGCCGGACCGCGAGCTCGCCTCCCGCGCCGTTCACCTCCGACGAGGCCCCGCCCGAGGAGTGGACCGCCGCTCGACGCACCCGCGCCAACCTCGCCGCGATGGAGCTGGCCGCCGCCAAGGCGCCCGAGGCCATGACCCCCGAAGATCGCCGCGTGCTCGCCGGGTACTCCGGTTGGGGCGGGCTCTCCATCGACAGGGTCCGGGGCAAGTTCCCCGAGGGCTTCCCGGTGCCCGAGGCCCGCGGCCTCATCCACGAGTACTACACGCCCACGCGCGTCACCCTCGAGGTCGCCCGCGTCATCAAGCCGCTGATCCCCGGGCTCAAGGACGAGGCCGGCGTCGTGCCCGCCCTGGAGCCGAGCGCCGGGGTCGGCCGCTTCCTGCGCGCGACCGCCACGCCCTCGTTCAAGTGCCTGCGCTGGACCGCAGTCGAGTGGTCGGCGCTGTCGTCCCGGATGCTCCGCGCGTCCATGCCCCACCTGGACGTCTTCGAGGGACCCTTCGAGCGCTGGGTCCGCGAGCACGGCGCCGAGCAGGCCGGACGCCTGCGGCTCGTCCTGGCGAACCCGCCCTACGGGGCTCGCGGCGCGGCCGTCGCCGAGGACCCGGTCCGCGCCTACCGCGAGAAGCAGGCCTACGCCTACTTTCTGCGCCGCGGGCTCGACCTGCTCGCCCCCGGAGGGCTGGGCGTCTACCTCGTCCCCTCCGGCTTCCTGACGGGACGGGCGGTCAAGAACCAGCGGCTGCGGGACAAGGTGCTCCGCCGGCACCACCTCGCCGCCGCCTACCGCCTGCCGTCGCGGCTGTTCCCTGGCGCGATGCTCGTCACCGACCTGCTGTTCTTCCGCGCCCGGGGAGGCGAGCTCGACGAGGTCCTCGCCGAGGACGCCTTCGTCGCCGAGGGGCGCTACTTCGAGGAGTTCGGTGAGCACATCCTCGGCACCGAGGTCGGCAAGGACGCCGGCGGCGACGACCAGACGAAGAAGCCCCGCTTCGGCTACCAGGTCGAGGGCGAGTTCACGGCGCTGCCGGACCTGGTCGAGCGCCCGCTCTGCACGTCCTGCTCGCTGGCCGACTTCCAGCCCGCCAAGCGGAAGAAGGCCCGGCAGGGGCTGGCCCGCCACGTCGCCGGTCCCGACGCCGACCTGCCGTCCGAGCTCGGCCTCGCCGCGTCCCTGGGCCTGCGCGTCGACCGCTTCCTCGCCGCCGTCGCCGCGGGCGACTCCGAGGAGCCGGTCCAGCTGTGGGGCGAGCTGCACGCGGCACTGCTCGCCTGGACCGAGGCCCACGGCAACCCGCACGCCCACCGCCCGCTGCTGCGCCTCGTCAAGACCGGCCACACGGGCGCGGAGCGTTTCCTCGCCGCCTTCACCAAGACCGGCGCGCTCATCCCCGGCCTCCGCAAGAAGCCGATCTACACGCCTCGGTACACAGGAGGCGCCGACGACGTGCTCGCCCAGGCCGAGCTCGCCTGGCGGCAGCGCCGCGAGCTGTCCATCGACGGCCTCCTGGCCTTCCACCAGCAGCACGGCGGCTCGCTGTCCCGCGAGCAGCTGGTCCCCCGGCTCCTGCGGGGCGGCTGGTTCCTCGACGGCGACGCCTGGGACCGCCTCGTGCCCCTGACCCACTACCTCTCGGGCCACCTGTGGCCGAAGTACGACCGCGCCGCCGCGCGAGCGCAGGCCGGCGACGTCCGCGCCGCCGCCCAGGCCAAGCGGCTGCTCGAGGTGATCAAGCCAGCCGTCTACGAGGACATCGACGGCGTCTCGCCCCGCCAGGGCTGGGTGCCGCTGGATCTCGTCGCCGACTGGATGGGCGACGCGCTCAACGCCGGCCGCGAGGTCGAACTGGTCCGCCGATCCGGGCTCGTCCAGACCGCGACCGCCGACTACGAGGAGATCAAGGACGACTGGACCCTGCGCCCCGAGGCGCGGTGGTGCGTCGGCTGGATCAACCACGACAAGACCGTCTTCCGGCCTCGGAAGCGCAAGGACCAGAACCTCGACGAGATCCGCCTGGAGCACGCCCGCCGCTGGGACGCCAGCTTCCGGGCCTTCATCGCCAGCGACGACGAGAGGCGCGCCCGGGTCGAGCACGCCTACAACCGGGCCTTCCAGGGCTTCGTCGCCCCGACCTACGCCAGCGAGCCCCTGGGCATCGCCCGCTGGACCGACGACGGGATCAAGCTCCACCCCCACCAGGCAGCGGGCGCCCGCCGCGTGCTGGCCAACCGGGGCGGGCTGGTCGCCTTCGACGTCGGCGTCGGCAAGACGTACGCCGCGCTCGGGGTCCTGGGCCGCGCCCGGCAGGAGGGCTGGGTCCGCCGCCCCGTCATCCTCGTGCCCAACTCCATCGTCTGGAAGTGGGAAGCCGACGTCCGGCGGGTCCTGCCCGACTACCGGATCGCGGTGATCGGCTCGCGCAAGAAGCTGATGACCCGTGGCAAGCGGCGGGGCCAGGTCACGTCCGAGACCGACTCCCCGGCCGAGCGCGCGCGGAAGTGGACCGCGTTCCAGGTGGGGCAGTTCGACGTCGTGCTGCTGACCTACACGGCGCTGTCCCGCACCCGGATGAACGAGTCGGCCCTGCGCGCCTACGCCGACCAGACCGAGGCGATCCGCCGCGAGGTGAAGCTCCGCCAGCGCAACGCCCGGGGCAGCAAGCGGCTCTCCGAGCGGCAGAAGGCGGTGCTCAAGGAGGGCGTCGCCGCGTGGATCGCAGAGAAGCTCGAGATCCCCGCCGGCTGGGACTACGACCCCGGCATCGCTTGGGACGAGCTCGGCATCGACCTGCTCATCATCGACGAGGCGCAGAACTTCAAGAACCTCTACATGCCCGAGGCCCGCGAGGGCGGCGTCCCCCGCTTCATGGGCAACGCGGGCGAGGGCAGCAACCGCGCCTGGCAGCTCGACTTCCGCTGCGCGGCGGTCCGTCAGCACACCGGCGGGGCCGGGATCGTGCTGCTGTCGGCGACCCCGGCGAAGAACAGCCCGCTCGAGTTCTACAACCTCGTCCAGTTCGTCGACCACGCGGCCTGGAGCCGGATGGGGATCCGCGACCCCGAGCAGTTCATCGACCGCTACCTGCGGATCGAGATCAAGCCGGTCGTGAACACGAAGATGGACGTCGAGGAGCGGTCCGCGGTCGTCGGCTTCAGCAACCTGCACGAGCTGCGCGACGTCATCTTCCGCTACGGCGAGTTCAAGACCGCCGAGGACGTGGGCCTCAAGCTCCCCGAGCCGAAGGTCTCCGTCGTCGAGGTCGACATGGACGCCCAGCAGGAGGCGAAGTACGACCGCTACGTCGCGCAGATCGAGGCCGCGCTGGAGTCCACCAGGATCAGCGACAAGGCGCAGATCCTCGGTCTGCTCGCCCGGATGGCGCTGGTCGCCATCCACTCGGAGCTCGACGAGGGGCACGACTGGAAGAGCGCGGGCGCCGCCGGCGTCGATCCGCACAGCCCGAAGTTCGAGGCCCTGACGGAGCGGGTGCTCGCCAACCGGAACTGCGGCCACATCGTCTTCGTGGACAACATCGCCGCCCACGTCTGGGTCAAGCGGGTGCTTCTCGAGGCTGGGATCCCCACGGCGCGCATCGCCGTCCTCAACGCGAAGACGGCGAAGGCCTCGGCTGACCGGCAGCGCATCGCCCGCGACTTCAACGGCGACCCCGCCGCCGGCGTGCTGCCGAAGTACGACGTCGTGATCGCCAACGCCATCGCCTACGAGGGGATCGACCTGCAGACCCGGACCTGCG
>CAYFOA010000207.1:0-14037 GCA_964344575.1 uncultured Rickettsiales bacterium
AGAACGAGAACGAGAACGAGAACGAGAACGAGAACGAGAACGAGAACGAGAACGGGAACGAGAACGAGAACGAGAACGAGGACGAGGACGAGGACGAGAACGAGAACGAGTCTTCCGAGAACGAGAGCGAGCGCGACGCGCTGACTTCGCACGCTCCCGACACGTCGGTCAAGCGCCCGCCTCCGCCGAAGGCCGTCCCCGTGATTCTGGGCATCGCGAGCGGCGCGCTGCTCGCGGCTGGGGGCGTCTCGATGGGTCTGGCGGCGGACGCGGGGGCGGCCTCGAAGACGTGGGAGGTCGGCGCCGAGTCCGACAGCTACGGCTACCCCGACGCGCTGGCGGAGTACGAGTACCAGCGCGCGGTGCAGGCCCGGAACGGGCTCCTCGGCGCGGGCGCGGCGGCGCTCGGCGTCGGCGGCGTGGGGCTGGGCTTCACGATCGTGCTGGGGACGCGGAAGTAGCGTCGCCGTCGGTCACTCGACGGGGTAGCCCTTCTCGATCCAGCCGCCGGTCCCGCCGGTCACGTTGACGACGGTGTAGCCCTCGCCGGCGAGCAGGTCGGCGGCCTTGCCGGAGCGTCCGCCGGACTGGCAGATGAGCCAGATCTCCTTGCCCTTGAGCGGCTCGAGCTCGGACCGGCGTCCGGCCTGGAGCTCGGCGAGGGGGAGGAGGACGGCCTGGGGGACGTGGGCGGCGAAGTACTCGGAGCGGGTCCGGACGTCGAACAGGGGCGTGGCGGGATCGGCGTCCAGGGCGGCCTTCAGCGCGTCGACCCCGGCGTCGCGGCGGGCCCCGTCGTCGGTCGGGGTCTCGGCGGAGCCGGTCTTGTCTCCGTCCTTGGCGGTGGCGCAGGAGGAGAATGCGGGGACGGCGAGAAGGGCGGCGAGGAGGACGACGAGGTGCTTCATGCGGCGCAGTGTGGCAGGTCCGGGGCGAGGCCGCGCTGATCGGCGGCGGGCGCAGCGTGGCGGGGCCGGGCGGGCCCCGGATCGGCGGCGCAGGAAGCAGGCGGGGACGGGGCTGGTCAGCGCACGGCGGTTCGTGCAGGCTCGCGGCCGGAGGTCGCATGTCCCGTTTCGTTCCCCTCGTCTTCCTCGCCGCGGTGGCCGCCGCGGCGTCCCTCCCGACCGCGGCGGAGGCCGGCTGGGTCGTCGTCCGCGAGGCCCCCACGCTCGGTCTCGACGAGGACGTGGAGTGGGACGACGAGGCGGAGGTCCAGGATCGGCACGATCCGGTGAAGGAGCGCCGGAAGGGGGGCCTGAAGATCGGCCTCGGCGCGGCGGCGCTGGGAGGCGGCGCGGGCTTCGGCGGGTTCGCGGCGTGGATCCTGGTGACGGGCTACGAGGCGGGGGCGTACGACGACCTCGGCGACCAGGGGGTCGGCGACCTCCTCGGGGGGGTCTTCCTGGGGCTGGGGATCGCGTTCATCGCGGTGGCCGCGGCGCTGATCGTGGTCGGAGCGGTGCTGATCGCGCAGGGGGTCGAGCACCTCCGGCAGGTGAGGGAAGCCGAGGACGGCATCGGCGCCGCCCTCCGCTACGAGCCCCGCGAGCGCCACCGGGTGGCGTGGTCCATGCGTTGGGGGACGCCGCCGCTCCGGTAGGCCGGGGTCGCGGTCAGGGGCCGTCGGAGAGGGCCTCGACGGCGGCTCCGACGGCGCGGTTGGCGGTGCGGCCGACGACGGTGCTCTCGCAGGACTCGCGGGGGACCTCATCGGGCGCGAGGGAGGCGAGGACGGCGTCGATCCCGTCGGCGGCGAACCGGTCGAGCAGCGCGGGGATGCCCTTCTTGGCCATGCGGTTCCAGCCCATCTGCATGAGGCCGGAGACGAGCAGGGCGGCCATGCCCTCGAAGCCGGTGTGCTCGAAGGAGAGGCGGGTGCCGCCGTCGACCTCCTCGAGGCGCCAGGCGACCTCGGTGTCGAGGGGGCCGCCGACCCAGCTGTAGCGGAGCAGGGTGGGGGCTTCGACCTCGAGGACCTCGCAGTTGACGATGCCGTCCCAGCCGGGCTGGGGCTTGTCGCGGAACTGGAAGCGGTGGCCGACCTCGGGGGCGAAGTCGTTGACCATGAGCCAGGACGCGATGGCGCGGCTGTCGGAGATGGCGGCCCACACGCGGTCGATGGGGTGGGGGTAGGTGACGGACTTGCTGATCGAGCGCTTCATTGCTTCTTCTCCTGGTCGTCGAGGTACTCCCCCAACGCGTTGAGCTTGTCGTCCCAGAACTCCTCGTAGTGGGCGACCCACCGGGCGACCTGGCGCAGGGCCTCGGCCTGCAGGCGGTACATGCGCCGCCGGCCGTCCCGCCGCACGGCGACGAGGCCGGCCTCGCGGAGGACCCGGAGGTGCTGGGACAGCGCCGGCTGCGACATGGGCCGCGGCGTGGTCAACGCGGTCGCGGGCAGCTCGCCGCGCCGGAGCTGGTCGAGGATGGCGCGCCGCGTCGGATCGCTGATCGCGCCGAACACGGTGGGGGCCGTCGTCATCATGGAGAACTTCTAATAAGCGGTTGCTTATATGTCAACAGCGAACTTCGCTAGATTCCGGGAATGCCCGCCCCGACGCACGACCTGACGCTGTTGGCGGTGCGCGATCTGCGGACCGCGGTGGACTTCTACGCGGGCGGTCTGGGCTGGCCGCGGCGGGTGGACACGCCGGTCTACGTGGAGCTCGGCCCGCCGGAGGGGCCCGGGTTGGGGCTGTACGTGCGGACGTCGTTCGTGACGAACACGGGCGAGCCGGCGGCCCGGTCGCCGGCGGAGGGGACGACGTCGACGGAGCTGTACCTGAGGTGCGAGGACCTGGACGAGGCGGAGCGCCGCCTGCGGGAGGCGGGAGCGAGGCTCCTGGCGGCGCGGTCGCAGAAGCCGTGGGGGGACGAGGCGACGTACTTCGCGGACCCGGACGGAAACGTGGTGGTGCTGGCGCGGGAGCTGCGGGACTGAGGGCGGTTGGCGGAGACGCATGGGAATGTCCAGCGGGTCGGCGCCGCGGGGGCCTGTGGAGAAATCCCTTGTGATGGCAGGTTGTTACAGGACTTGGGGCGACACGCAGCAGCACCGAGAAGCGTCAACGAACGTCGAGTGTGTTGGTCCCTGTGTGGCCCGGGACCATCCGACATGCGCGCACCAGATCGGTTCCAGGGTCCGATGACACAGCTCGGTCCCCGGCTGCGTCCCCGACCACGTCTCCCGCTCAGGTAGGTTTTGGGCGCATCGTGTCGACCCCTCGCGCTCTCCATTCGGCCATCCACGCGGCGTTCCTTGCGCTGGCCGCGGCCTGCAGTCCCCCGCCCGATGCGGGCGGTCCGGACGACCGCGCCCCGCCCGACGGCACGCCCCCTGCGATCGAGCAGCGCGCTGATCTCGCCTACGACCCGCCGCCCGGAGTCACCCCGGAGTTCGCCACGCTCGACCTGTACCTGCACTCCGACGGCGAGCCGAAGCCGCTGGTCGTCCTGGTGCACGGCGGCAGCTGGGTCGGCGGGGACAAGGAGAACTTCGACGAGGCAGCCCCGGACTTCGTCCCCTGGTGGATCGACCGCGGATACGCTGCGGCCGCGGTGAACTTCCGGCTCGCGACGCCGCTCGGACAGCCCCTGCAGGTCGCGCCGACCGACCAGGCTCGCGACATCGCGTACGCGCTGTCATGGCTCGTCGATCACGCCGAGGAACACGAGATCGCGGCGGAGCCTGTCGTGCTGGTCGGCTACTCCTCCGGCGCACACCTCGTCGCTCTCCTGGGCGCGGATGAGGGGTACCTGGCCGAGGCCGGACTGGAAGAGGACCACGTGCGCGCCACGGTCTCGCTCGACGTCCACGCGTACGACGTTCCGTTCGCCCTGCAGCTCATGGTCGGCAGCGTCGTGGAGCAGAACATCCCGCTCATCGAGCACCTGTTCGGCGACACCGAAGAGGCGCAGCTGGCCGCCTCGCCGATCGCCTACGTCGACGGCGACGTTCCGCCCGCGATGCTCGTCTCGGTGGAGCCGTCGCCCGACGACGTCGGCAGCCATGGGTACATCGTCAGTCAGGCGTCGGAGCGCTACGCACAGGCCTTGCTGGACGCCGGCCACCTCGCCGAGACGCTCCATGACAGCGGCGAGACCCACGCCACGCTCGCGACCGGATTCGGAGCCGATGCCGACCTCGTGACCGAGGGCGTGGGCGCGTTCCTCGACGCGCTGCCCTGACGGCGGCCGGTTTGCTCGGCAGCGGACCAGCCGCCGCCGGAGCTACCTCGGCTCCAGCTCGGTGCCCTCGCGGAGGCGAGCGAGGTAGGCGGCGTAGGCGTAGCTGCGATCCCGACGCTTCCCCGTGGTCTCCTCGAGCACGCCGGCGTCGACCAGCGCGGTGATCGCCCGGCCCGCGGTGGGCTTGCTCGTCTCCAGCTCCCGGACGACCCAGGCGGCGGACACGATGGGGTGGGCGGGGAGGCGCTCGAACAGCTGCAGCGCAGTGACTGTCGCCCCACCCTGGGAGAGCAGTCGGACGCGGTCCTCCGCCACGAGGCGGAACAGGGCGGCCGCCGTCTCGACGGCTTCGTCGGCGATGGTGGCGACACCGTCGAGGAAGTAGTCGAGCCAGCCCTCCCAGTCTCCGTGGGTCCGGACCGCGTCGAGGCGGCGGTAGTACTCGGAGCGGTGACGCTTGAAGAAGAGGCTGAGGTAGAGCAGGGGGCGCTTCAGCAGGCCGCAGTGCTCCAGCAGGAGGGTGACCAGCAGCCGACCGATGCGGCCGTTGCCGTCGAGGTAGGGGTGGATGGTCTCGAACTGGACGTGGGCGAGCCCGGCGCGGACGACCGCCGGGAGATCGTCGTCCGCGTGCAGGTACCGCTCGAGGTCGCTGAGCAGATCGGGCACCCGGTGGGGCGGAGGGGGGACGAAGCGGGCGTTGCTCGGTCGACTCCCGCCGATCCAGTTCTGGCTCCGGCGCAGCTCGCCGGGTGCCTTGGTCGCACCCCGCGTGCCACGAAGCAGGAGGCGATGGCTCTCGTTGAGGAGGCGGATCGACAGCGGCAGCCCCTCCGGGTCCGCGAGCTGCTCGCGTGCGAAGGTCAGGGCGTCGAGGTAGTTGCAGACCTCCTCGACGTCGGCGGTCGGCTCGCCGGGCTCGTGGGCGGCCTCGTGGTCGAGCAGGTCGAGCAGCGTCGCCTGCGTTCCCTCGATCTGGGAGCTCAAGACGGCCTCCTTGCGGACGAAGGCGTAGATGAACCAGTCGAGCGACGGGACCATCTCCCCCGCAAGGTCGAGCCGAACCAGCGCCTGCTCGGCGGCCGTGAGGCGTTCGGCCAGGACCCCCTCCAACAGGATGGGAGGTTCCGCGGGCGGCAGCCCGTGGGGAACGAACGCCTCGATCCGCTCTCCGCCAGCGCTGGTCGACTCGTATTGGCCGGTGGTCCGAATCTCTGGGATCTCCATCTGGCAAAGGTGCCGTTACCAGCGCCGAACGCTCGTAACGAATTGTTTACCAGCGGTGCCCTGAAATCAAGCTGACGTTTCTACCGTCGAGCGTCGATGTGGCTCTGTGCCCGTGGATGTCGCTCCCTGTGGCCCTGGTGGGGTCCTTCGGGAATCGAGCCCGCGAGGCAGTCTCGCAAGTACCTGAAAACACTTGATTCTGGTTGCGATATGGCGGAGACGCATGGACCAGACCCTCGGAGGGCCGATGTCATGCGTTTTCCTGTGATGGCGGGGAGATAGCAGTCCCACCGGGTCCTACCGGCTCCCACCGAACCCGACGGGCTTGTACCCGACGGGTACAAAGCGCGGGTACAACGAGGCTCGGTGCTGGCCCTATCGACGACGACGCGGTCGCCGCCTGGGTCGAGACGTTGCCTGGAGCTGTCGCCGGAGAACTCCCTGAACGTCGAGCGAAACCGTGACATCGCTCGCGAAGTGTGCGCGTGCCCACCGGCTGACGTTGGCGGGCAGACGCGGCGGCTGATTCCCCGGTCCCGGCGCCGAGACCGCGAACACCAATCCCGACTTCGGAACGGCGGTCCAACGACCGGGCACCCACTGCAAGGTTCCAACGTGCTCGCGGCCGCACTTGAGATCCCAGATCGGCCCACTCTTTCGCTTTCGGAAGGTCAGCATGGTCAGCTCCATAATCACCGACCCAGGGGGTGTCAATCGTGGCCCGACAGCTACATGAAGAGCCTGTAGTCCAAAGCTTCCGCGCCGAGCCTTTCAACCAGACGCCCGATCTTGGCGATCTTGGAAGGGGTCGATACAGGCGCCGGCATCTGGCCATAGAGGTCAAATGAGTTCCAGTCCATCTTGGAGAGCCCGAGAAGGTCCCGGCCGAGCTGCTCGAGAGTCGAGTGGCCCCCGTACCGCCGCACCCTCACCGGGGACGGAATCCTCGTCTTACCCTGGTAGTAGGTCCTGTTTCTCGGGTTCATTCCCTCAGCAGCGCCGTGGACCCAGAGGAAGAAGCTTTCGTGGTCGAGCAGCACCCCCGTTCCCCGTTGAATGGGGAACATCGACGCACCACCGCGCTTGGGGTCGGAGGCCAGATATCGCCACGCGTGCTCTTGCTCCAAGGTCAGGAAGTCGACGCTTTCGACGTTGCTAAGACCGGCCCGAAGGCCCGCCAGTTCCTCGCGGCGGAAGGGGAGCTTCTTGCAGACCAGCACCCGCGAGGGGAATCGGCCGAGTGACTCCAGAAACAGCTGCCGGGTCTGGATGCCGATCCTGAACGCATCCTCCCGCCCCAGGTAAGGGTTCTTGCCGAACCAGATCGGCTCCTTCACCCGACTCAGGTGAAATCGCAGACCGACTCCGGTTGACTGGAAGACGTGGCTGCAGCCGAGGACGATCTGGGAGGCCTTGCCCTTGCCATCGACCGCATGACCCAGCCCCACGTAGGCGACATCCTCATCGGGGCGGTCCAACAGCCACGGAGTTCGTCGACTCTTGGCGTACAGCGCAAGAGCCAACCACCACAGCACCTCAGCCTTGTGACGCTTCGAGAAGGTCCTCTCGCGGAGAAGCTGAGTCGGGATCCCGCGTGGCGCACAGAACGCCTTCACTTGGTCATGGAGATCGAGGTCTCCGCCGTCTGTCTCTAGGCGCTCGAACGGTGCCCAGGACCGTGGCACCGCGACCAGCACGACATCCGCCACGGTCGCAACCGACTCGACACCTCGGACGACCTGTTCCAACACCGTCCGGAACTGGGCCTCTGCCGGTAGCCGACCAGAAGGGCGGGCGAGCTCACACCAACCGGGGGCCCCTGGCACTGGAACGTCAAGGTGAAGTCCGAAGGCAGCGGAGAACCCTGGATACTCGACGAGATACTCCTGCTTTGACTCGATGCCTCCGTGCTGTCTCGCGAGTTCGTCGAGGAACCGCGCTAGCGCCTGGCCCAGGCTCTCCGGTGCGACCACGCCAATCCGGATCCGGCCCGACCCGAAGTCCGTCGGGCTCTCGACGGGTCCGTGGGTCACTAGGCCGCGCACCGGGTTCGTGTCACTCCCGCGTCCAAAGCGAAGCGCAGGCTCTTCCAGCTGGAAGCCCCGGAATCGATAGTGCGATGAAGGTCCGCGAAGGCGGATACCCCGACCTCTCCTGGCGTAGACTCCTGTGAACAGGGGGCCCGGCTTTACGAGGAACTCACAGCCCGTCTCGGCTCCTTTCGGAAAGACGAACCGCAGGGCTTTACGGGAGCTTCCGCCCTTCTTGTCTCCGGCCCGGAGGCCCAGTTTCCCGATCCAGGCGTTGAGTTCGTTGTTGTACGCCTGGTTCCACTGACGCCCTAGTAGCAGCGTCTTGAGCGGGCCCAGGCCGTCTGCGAAGCGTCGCTCTTGTCCCTTGCGGGGCACCCATCGATCGGGAATCAACGACAGGAACAACTCGTTGGCCCGCTGCTCGAGCCGAACCTCGACGGCGTGGAAGTTGTTGATGCCCTTGTCTGCGTTGCGCGTCGTACCGTCAACGATGTACCAGCGCCGGCCAAGGCGACGCACGACCAGATCCGCGTCGGCCAGCGCGTGCGCCATCGCTTCCTTGAGAACGCCAAGGACGACGCTGTCCTCCCAGAAGAGCTCGCGGGGGGCTATGGGTACCTGCGTCACCGGACTTGAGAAACGCTCTTCGATCTCATCTCGATGACCCAGTGCAATCACACGGCCGCCGGTGATCCCGGCGGAGATTCGCCCCTCATCCCCATCAAGAAGCTCCCGTAGTCCCTCCCATCCCAGGTCGGCCTCCTCGACCTCGTACACAAACTCAGGAGCCCGAACCGGCCAGCAGTTGCTCTTGATGAACGCGATCGGCGTTCGATGTTGGTCCAGAGACAGGGGGGGCGCGGGAACGCTGGCCGTCTCAAGCAACTGGCTCAGCCGGGCCTCCCAAGGCTCCGACCTGAGGACGTACCGTGCAAGGTTCACCATGAACGGGTCGAACCCGTCCGCCTCGAGATAGACCGCCTGCCGACCCGCCGACGCGGCCAGTTCAATGAGGCTGGAGACCTCGGGCCGGGGGGTGTGACCCCTCAGTCCGACCCAGTAGAGCCCACCCTTCCCCGGCCGGTCCATCGCCGCCCGTAGAGCATCCATGACGCTCGCGTCGCCACCGGAGTAGCCGAGCACCACCAGCGGGTACTCGTCTAAGCGGTGCGCCAGTTGCCCAGAGAAGTCGGCGTCGAGGCTCTTGAGCTCCTCGTCGGTGTTCCGTAGTGCGTCGTACCTGTAGTCGCCGTGAAGACGTACAACGTTGAGCGCGGTTTCGTCAGGCTCGACGAGGGATAGGCGGCTCGTAGAGTCGAGTCCGAATGATCTGACGATTCGAGCATGGCCTTGTGGCAGACCGCTCACGACGAGGTCATCGAAGTTGGTTGTCCAGACCCACCGGAAGTGGCCAGCCGCCGCAAGAAGCCCCAGGCACTGGTAGCCGATCGCGGGCTGAGCGCCGCCGACGAGCCCCTCGAAGAACTTCCTCCTGTCGCGTGGGTCGGGGTAGCACTCCTCGGCGAAGAAGCTGTATTCGCTAGGGTCGCCAGCGGGCGGAACGCGGCCCTGGGCATCGAGCCAGCCCTGAATCCGGTTCTGAACACCCGGCAGGGTCGGGTCTTCATAGAGCTGCGGCCGAACTTGCCGATTGGCCGAGAGATAGATGTCCCGTTTCCAGGTCCCGATGCAACCCCAGGCAGAGGCAACGCCGGAAGTGACGCTCGCGCCCGCGCCGAGCAGGAGCATGTGTCGAAGGCTTCCACCGACAGCCATCGACCGAATCAGTGCGTCTACCGAGCGCATGTCTCCCCCTGCGCCGCGAGAGCGACGCGTCGTCCGAATCCTACACTCCAGCCGCGGCCCGCCAGTGGCCGATCCGCTCTCATAATCCTTCTATGACGCGTGGACGGCGTGACGGCCGTCCCCGCCATCGATCCCGGCGTCCTCGCGCGCCTCCGTAGAGCAGCCGAAGATCCCCTTCTTCGCTACGAGCCGGGTCCGCCCCACCGGTCGTTCCTTGAGGACCGCGCCCGGTTCAGGCTGCTCCGCGCCCCGTCGCAGTCCGGCAAGACCCTCGTAGCCGCCTACGAGACCATCCACCGCTGCCTCGGGACCCACCCGCACCTCGACACCCCGTCCCCGCCCATCGAGGGGCGAGTCGTCTGCCACAGCTACCCGCAGTCCCTCGTCATCCAGACGAAGGTCCACGACCTCCTGCCGCCCGGTGTTCTTCACCGCGACAGCTCCTTCCACCCGACGCGCGGCTGGAAGCACAAGACCATCCGGTTCAGGAACGGCTCGCGCCTCAAGTTCGTGACCGCCAGCCAGGAGAGGCTGGCCCTCGCGTCGGCGACGCTCGACCTCGTCTGGATCGACGAGCCGCCCCCTGAGGATGTCTACGCCGAGTGCGTGAGCCGCCTCGTCCAGACCGGCGGCGTCCTCTACCTGACGTTGACGCCCATCGGTCGACCCTTGAAGTGGCTCCGCGCCCAGGTCGAGGAGGGCGTGCTCAGCGAGACGCACTACGCGCTCTCCACCGCCTCCTGCCCGTGGATGACCGAGGACCAGGTCGAGGAGGCGCGCAAGAACTGCCTCCCCGCGCAGCGACCGCAGATCATCGAGGGCGAGTGGGACGGGGTGACGCCCGACCGGTTCCTCGACGGGTTCGAGCCCGACAAGACCGTCACCCCCGTGCTCCCGACTGGCGAGGTCGATGTCCTCCTCGGCTTCGACCACGGCGAGCGCCCCGGTGCCGAGGTCTGCCTCCTCGTCTACTTCTTCACGGTCGAGGGCAAGCCGCACTTCTACGTCTGCGACGAGTACGTCAGCCCCGGCCGCACCACCGAGACTCAGGACGCGCTCCGCATCCAAGGGCTCTTGGACCGCCACCACCTCAGCCTCTACTCGGTGGACCGCTCACGCGGCGACGTGAACACGGCCGGGAAGTCCGCCGCGCGCACCTCCATGAACCAGGCGTTCGAGAACGCCTTCACGGCCCTCGCGGGCTCGCTGCCGTTCAGCATCGAGAAGCCGCGCAAGGGACCGGGCTCCGTCCTCCGCACCGCCCAGGTCGTGAACCGAGCCCTCATCGACGGGCGCTTGAAGATTCACCCGCGCTGCAAGGCGCTCATCGAGTCGATGCAGCACTGGCGGGGCGAGCCCTCGTCCGACCTGAAGCACGCCATCGATGCGCTCGGCTACCTCGCCTACGACCTCCTCGACACCTCCGTGCCGCAGATGCGCGCCATCGAGGTCGTCTGATGGCGCACGTCCCCTCGACGCCGACGCTCATCCCGCCTCTGCCCGGCTCCACGGAGGACAGCAAGCGACGGGAGCACACCCGCAAGCGGCTACGGATGCTCCGTGGCGAGTGGTTCGGGGACTTGCAGCGCCACACGGCGCAGCACTTCGACCCCGTGCGGGAGCGCATCGTCGGTAAGCCCGACATCAGCACGAACGTGTTCCGCTCCGTCGTCGATCAGCTCGCAGTCCTCTACGACCGTCCCCCCGTCCTACACCACGAGGACAACCCCGCCGCCGCCGAGACAGCCGCGATGCTCCTGGCCGACGCAGGCTGGTGGTCGCTCGCATCGCGGCTCCAGCGGTTCGTGCTCGGCCTCCGGGAGTGCTTCGTCCGACCGACGCTGACCCCGCGCGGTCTGCTCATCCGGCTCGTCACGCCCGACTGTGTCCACGCCGAGGCCAGCCCCGAGGAGCCCGACCTCCCCGTCAAGCTGACCGAGGCTCGGCTTCGGAACGTCGAGGGCGAGGACGGCTGGTACTGGGACCAGTTCGACCTCAGCGACCCCGCCGACCCCGTCTACCGCGTGGTCCGCGCGAGGGACGACGAGGACGTGACCGCGTTGGTCCTGGGGCGCGATGTCAGCGGCGCCTCCTACCCGTTCAGGCTCAGCGACGGCTCGCCCGTCCTGCCCTACGCGACCTATCACGCTGTCCGGTCCGGCGAGCTCTGGAACTGGATGGACGGCATCGAGGCCGTCGAGGGCACCCTGACCATCGCGGTGCTGTGGTCCTGGTGGATCCACGCCGTACGCGACACAGCCTGGGCTCAGCGGTGGTCGCTCGACGCTCAACTCCGTGGCGCGGCGGCATCGGGCTCGGGGCTCGCCACCGCCTCGGCGGTCACGACCGACCCGTCCTCCGTGATGCAGTTCAGGAGCGACGGCGACCGCGCCTCCCTCGGCCAGTGGAACCCGCCCGTGGATCCGCTGACCCTCGGCACCGCCATCGCGGAGTTCGAGCAGCGGTTGCTCGTCCACTTCGGGCTGTCCCCCGCCGACGTGCAGCGCAGCGAGCAGGCCCAAAGCGGCTATGCGCTCTCCCTCCGTCGAGACGCCGTCCGACAGGCCCAGAGGCGCTACGTCGCGCAGTTCCAGCGCGGCGACCTTCAGCTCCTCCGCATCGTCAGCGCGCTGACCCAGGGCGGCATCCCCGAGGACGGGTGGAGCCTGACCTACCCCGGCCAGCCCGAGTCCGTAGAGGAGATCCACGCCTCCCTGGAGCGCCACCAGATGCTCATCGAGGCCGGATTGGAGTCGAAGGTCGATGCCTACATGGACCTGCATCCCGGCGTCAGCCGCGAGCAGGCGACCGAGGCGCTCAAGCGCATCGCCGAGGAGACCAGGGCTCTCGGCTGAGCCCGCTGACCCACCAGCAAGGAGCCGAAGATGGCCGACACCGACATGATCCCGAAGGCGCGACTCGACGCCGAGATCCAGAAGCGGAAGGACGCCGAGGCCCGTGCCTCGTCGTTGCAGGAGCAGCTGACCACCGTGCAGACGGACCTCAAGACCACCGCTAGGGAGCGCGACGGGTTCAAGGCGCAGGCCGAGGGCGTACCCGGTTTGCAGGAACAGGTCGCCGCCCTTCAGTCGAAGCTCGACACGACTGGCGACCAGAGCGCTGCGCACATCGCGATGCTTGAGGCCGGGGTCCGCGACGCCTCCGTCCGCGACTACCTCCTGTTCCAGTACGACCGCCATCGGTCCGAGGCGGGCGAGAAGGCTCAGGAGTGGTCGGGCTGGTGGGCGAAGACCGTTGAGGAGCCGCCCGCCGTCCTGGCGACCACCCTGGCCGACGGCGCATCGGCCCCTGTCAGCGCCGAGACCGCCCCGACAGCGGTTGACGGCAAGACGCCCGCCCCCGAGGCCGCGACCACCGCCCCTCCGCCTGTCAGCGGCGAGCAGGCGGGCGTCCGACCCACGCCTACTCCTCCCTCACCTTGGAGCCCCGGATCCATCGCCAGAATGGGCCGCGACGAGTGGGCTCAGCAGAAGGACGAGCTGCTGGCGGGGTTGGACCTGCGGACTCTGTTTTGAACGCCGGGAGGTCATCGAGGCTCGCGATCTCGGCCTCGACTCTGGTGTGGAGCCGCCACCAGAGCGCCACCGCCACCGAGACGAGCAAGACCGCTGGCCCAAACCAGGGCAGGCTCCCGCCCCACTCCTGCTCTGAGACCCACAGCCCAACCCCCGCAGCGAAGATCGAGAAGAAGGCGAGCGCAACGAGCGGGTTCTTCGCTTTCGTCCCTGCGCCTTCAGTCAGGTCGGCACCTGATGTCAAGCGATGCTGGAGAGCACCGGGGAGGGGGCCATCCTCGATGATGCACGCCTCCAAGTCGGCGACCGAGCGACCGAGGTTCTTCATCCAGTAGCGACCCCAGACTTCCACCCGGACCCAAAGATGGGCGACCAGCATTCCCAGCCCGGCAACAAGAACCGCGATCTCCTGGTGGCTGTTGACGTACGCGTATGCACCGGCGACGAACGCGCTGGAACAGAGCCCCAGGTAGACCTTGAAGCGCCCCCAAATCAGGTCGTACTCATGGCGGAGTCGCTCGATGTAGCCCAGGTAGACTTGGACTTCTTCCGCAGTGACGCCCTTCTTCAGGAAGTGGCGCTCGTCGCCGTTGGATTCCATGACCGCCCATACGGGTGATGGCGTCGGGAATTTCGTCACGACGACCACATTCACTAATCGTCTTATACCCCTGCACAGGCAGGTGACGCCGACCTCTGACGGGCGTTGACGGCCACGGGACGCCGCCGGTCCCACATCCACGAATCGGGCGCAGGCCGGGATCGACTTCGACCCCCTGCAAAGAGGCTCCGCACGGCTTCAGCCGTGATGCGTCGAGCTTCGCGAGGCGCCCGACATGGCGAACGAAATCACCTACACCGGCTCGGGGGCGAACCTCCGCGCCGCTGAGGTCTTCAACCGATTGATTTTCGAGACGCTGGTCGACAAGACCAGCCTCCGCTCCATCTGCCAGAAGCTCGGGGACCTCGGCGGGTCCGGCTCCGACACGCTCGTCACCGGCACCGTCGCCTTCGACGACGCGATGGCGGCTGCGAACACCGACGAGGTCACCGCCGCCGACAACACCGCCCTCGGCAACGGCGCGATCAGCCTCTCCGTAGCGCAGCAGATTCTCGCCTACGGGCTCAGCGACAAGTTCCTGATCACCGGCAGTGACGGTCAGGTCGATCTCCAGCTCCTCGCCGAGAAGCTGTCCCATCCCGTTGATCTGGATCTCGTAACCGCCGTTTGATCCCGCCTCGCG
>CAYFOA010000208.1:0-4135 GCA_964344575.1 uncultured Rickettsiales bacterium
TCGTCGTCGTCCGAGCTCGCGTCGTCGTCGTCGGACGAGGCGTCGTCGTCGTCCGCGCTCGCGTCGTCGTCGTCAGGCAGGAACCCCGGCCGCTCGGGATCGGGGCAACCGACGAGCAGCGCAGCGATCCCAGCGAGGACGAACAGACGGACGACGGCCATGACGACTCCTGTCCGGAGCATCATCGGTCATTTCGACCTTTTCTGAAGCGCAGTCAGCCCTTGGAGCGCGGCTCCTGGTCCTCGGCGATGAACTTGCACCGGTAGATCGGCACGCCCTTGCCGCCCCGCAGCTTGGTCCGCTCGTCCACGATCTGGGCCGAGATGCCGACGATCCGGCTGAACCCGAAGAGCACCGTGTAGTAGTCGCTGTCGGTCAGCCCCGAGGCGTTCAGGAGCGTCCCCGAGACGGCGTCCACGTTGGGGTACGGGTTGCTGATCTTGGGGTTCTCCTTGAGCACCCGGACCGCCACCTCGCGCATGTTCTTGGCGGTGCGGAAGAGCACGTCGTCGCCGCAGATCTCCTCACCCAGCTCGTACTGGATCGTCGCCCGCGGATCCTCCGCCCGCAGCACCGCGTGACCGAAGCCGTAGATCAGCTCCTTGTTGGCGATCGCGTCGCGGATGAACCGCTCGATCTCGGCGGGATCGCTGCTGCCGACCTTGCGGACGAAGTTGAGGCAGTCCTGGTTGGCGCGCCCGTGCCGCGGCCCGTACAGCCCCGCCATCGCCGCCGCCATCGACGCGAACATGTCCGCCAGCCCCGACGCGACCGCCTTGCCCGTGAAGGTCGACAGGTTGCCGCCGCCGTGGTCCATGTGGAGGACGTAGAACGTCCGCAGCAACGACGTCAGCGCCTTCTCGTCGCCCCCGGGGACGCCGAGCATGTGGACGAAGTTCTCCACCAGCCCGCGCTCCGGCTCGCTCTTGATCGGCTCGCCCCAGCCGTTCCGGATGCGGAAGATCGCCGCCACCACCTCGGGGCTCTTCGCGACGAGGTTCAGCGCGTCCTCCCGGAAGTCGTCGGTCTTCGACGTCATCCCGAGGAAGAAGAGCGCGCTGCACAGCCACTCCATCGGGTGCCCCTCGCGGGGGAGCTGCTGGATCAGCTCGATGACCTGCGGGTCGACGGCGCTCCGCTTGACGAGGTCCGCCTTGAACGCGGCGAGCTGCTCGTCGGTGGGGAGCTGCTTGTTGTGGAGCAGGTAGACGACCGCCTCGGGGTCCTCGTAGGCGAGCTCCTTGACGGAATAGCCGACGTAGCTGACGCCCTCCTTGGGGTCGACGCGGCTGGTCCGGGTGGTGCCGACGGGGAAGCCGCGCAACCCGGTGTTGAGGTGGGCTCGGGTGACCTCGAAAAGGACCTCGTTGGGATCGCTCATGCCAGGGGCTCCATCGGCTTCGTCGGGGGGTCGGGAATGTACTCGCGCCCCCCCTCCGGCGCAAGCCGACATCCCTGGTGTAGGGTCCCCCGCCCCATGGCCGACGTCCCCCGCCCCTGCGCGCTCGTGCCGAGCCTGGACAACGCCGCCACGATCGGCGGCGTCGTCGCGGAGATCGTCGCGCTGGACGTGCCCGTGATCGTGGTCGACGACGGGTCCACCGACGGCACCGGAGACGTCGCCCGGGAGGCCGGGGCGACCGCCGTCGTCCGGCACGACGTCAACCGCGGCAAGGGCGTCGCCCTGAAGACGGGCTGGGACGCCGCCGCCGAGCGCGGCTTCACCCACGTCATCGCCCTGGACGCCGACGGTCAGCATCGTCCCTCCGACATCCCCGGCTTCGTCGCGCGCATCGCGCAGGCCCCCGACGCGATCCTCGTCGGCGACCGGCCGATGGACGGCGACCACGTCCCCCGATCGTCGCGCGTCGGCCGCGCCATCTCCGACTTCATGCTGTGGGCCGCCGCCGCCAAGGAGATCGGCGGCGAGCGCCCCGACACCCAGTGCGGCTTCCGCGCCTACCCCCTCGCCCACGTCCGCCGCCTCCCCCTCCGCGGCGCCCGCTACGAGCTCGAGATGGAGGTCCTGGTGCGCGCCGCCTGGCTCGGCGTCCCCGTGATCGGCGTCCCCATCGCGGTCCACTACCCGGACCCCGCGGAGCGCGTGACGCACTTCCACAAGTGGCGCGACAACGCCCGCATCGTGGGCGTCTACACGCGGCTGATGCTGATGCGCCTCTTCTGGCCGGTCTTCCGCCCGAGGTCCTCGCTGGTGCCGCCCTCGGGGCCCCGCCAGATCTCGAGCTGACCGGCGATCGCCGCCTGCGTCGCCCGGCTCAGCGCCACCGGCGACCGCTCGCTCAGGTCGCCCACCGCGATCGGGTCCAGCACCCGCACCCGGATGGTCGCGAAGGCCGAGTCCCCGAGGTACGTCCAGCTCCCCTTGGGCAGGATCTTGCGGGTCCCGTCGATGGCGATGGGGACGACGGGGACGTCCTTGTCGACGGCCACCCGGAAGGCGCCCGCCTTGAAGTGGCCGACCTCGCCGTCGCGGCTCCGCGTCCCCTCGGGGAAGAGCCCCACGCTGACCCCCTTGTCGAGCCACGCCCCGCACTCGTGGAGGATCGCGCCGGCCCCGAACGGGTTCTTCAGGTCGACGGCCATGTAGCCCGTCACCCGCATGTACCAGGCGAAGAGCGGGATCTTGAAGAACCGGAGCCCGCTGACCCACTTGAAGTCGCCGCCCAGCGCCATCACGACGAGGACGTCGAGCAGCGACTGGTGGTTGGTGCAGATGAGGTACGGGCCGCCTTCCCGGAGCCGCTCGGAGCCCTCGATCTCCAGCTTCACGAAGGGGTTCAGCAGCCACACCATGCGGCCCCACCAGAAGACGCCGACGCGGTGGGGGAGCTTCCGCTCGGGGTCGAACCGCCGGGGCACCAGCAACACCAGCGGCATGCCGCACACGAATGAGGCGAAGGCGCAGTTCAGCACGACGTGCCAGATGAAGACGGTGACGGCGAACCGGTGGAGGCGGGCGAACACGGCGCGCCGGACTCTAGCAAGGGCCACCCCTCGGGCAAGCGGTCGCCTTTGTTTGGTTCCTCACGCGCGGGTAGAGTGCGCCGGCATGGAGCAGATAGGGGCTTTGATGGGACGCTGCAGACTCCTCCTCGCCGTGCTGACGGTCGTCATGACCGGCTGCCCGAACCCCGAAGGCCAGGACCTTCACTTCTCCCCCGACCCGCTGGAGCTCCCCGACGCGCTGCCCGGCTTCTCCTCGTCGATCGAGGCGTCCCTCGTCAACGACACCGGCCAGACGTGGACGGTGACCGCGCTGGCCGTCTCCGCGGAGGAGGCCGCGGACGCGGAGCGGTTCGACGTCGTCCTCGCCGACGAGACCGCGGCCCTGCCCGTCGCCCTCGCCCCCGGTGAGCTGCTCGCCCTGACCGTCGTCTTCAGCCCGGAGACCGTCCGCGCCTACGCGGCCACCCTCACCGCGTCCGCGACGATGTCCGACTTCACCGTGGGCGGCGGCGGGTGCAGCGCCGGCTGCGGCGGCGACGCCCCCGAGGACCTCACCGTGTTCGTCCCCGCCGTCCTGACCGGCGAGGGGAACGAGGAGGCGTCGTTCGAGGACTGCGGCGACGGCGAGGACAACGACGGCGACGGGCTCGTCGACTGCGACGACCCCGACTGCGCGGCCGACCCCGACTGCGGCCAGGTCGACCCCGAGATCTGCGACGACGGCATCGACAACGACGGCGACGGCCGGATCGACTGCGAGGACGGCGACTGCGAGGGCTTCGAGGGCTGCATCGACATCACCGGCTGCGACCCCAGCGAGCTGTTCTGCGGCGGCTTCGTCACGTCCGACACGACCGGCGCGGAGGACAACTGGCAGTCCTACTGCGACGCCGGCTTCGACGGCTGGGACGGCCCCGAGGAGGTGTGGGCCTACTTCGCGGACGAGCCCGGCGAGGTGAACGTGGCGGCGTTCGCGTTCGGCGACGGCGGCCCCGGCCCCGGCCCCGGCGGGGGGAGCTGGGACCTCGACCTCACGATCCTCGAGGCGCGCGGCGACGGGGGCGACTACGTCTGCGACCCCGAGGCCTGCATCGCGACCTCCTGGAGCCCCCCCGGCCAGCCCCTCGAGGAGACGTTCTTCTTCGCCGCGACGGGCGCCCTGTACCTC
>CAYFOA010000208.1:4145-13994 GCA_964344575.1 uncultured Rickettsiales bacterium
GTACGAGCTCCTCCTGGTGTGCTTCGGCGGCGGCTTCGAAGGGGACTGCGGCGACGGCCTCGACAACGACGACGACGGCCTCGTCGACTGCGACGACCCCGACTGCTTCGGCACCCCCGAGTGCGCGCCGGAGGGGTACTGCGCCCCGATCATCGACGGCGAGTGCGGCGGCTTCTACAGCGCCTCCAACAACGCCGACTTCAGCACGAACGAGGTGATCGACTACTGCGACGAGGGGTTCGACGGCTGGACCGGCCCCGAGGTCGCGATGTTCTTCTTCCCCGACTTCTCCGGCGAGGTGAGCGTCTCGCTGACGGGGCTCTCGGACGACCTCGACCTGACCGTCCTGCTCGCCGACCTGACCGCGCCGTCGGAGGACGAGCTCTGCAACCCCGAGCTGTGCATCGGCGAGGACTGGGCCGGCGGCGCGAACCCCGAGACGGTGACGTTCGACGCCTTCGCGGGGACCGCGTACATCTTCGTGGTGGACGGCTGGGCGGGGGCGATCTCGCAGTTCGACCTGACGATCGACTGCGGCGACGCCCCCCTGGAGTTCTGCGACAACGGCCTCGACGACGACGGCGACGGCCTCGTCGACTGCGACGACCCGGACTGCTTCGGCTTCCCGGACTGCGTCGGCGGCGTCGAGATCTGCGACGACGGCCTCGACAACGACGGCGACGGCGACGCGGACTGCGACGACGTCCTCGACTGCCAGGCGTTCCCCGGCTGCGACTACGGCGACGGCGACTGCTGCACCGACAACGGCGACCCGGGCTGCGAGAACGAGCTGGGCGAGGACTGCGTCTGCGCCATCGACCCGTTCTGCTGCACCGTCGAGTGGGACTTCATCTGCGCGGACGAGTACGAGAACCTCTGCGGGGGCACCTGCGGCGGCCCGGTCGCGGAGGTCTGCGACAACGGGCTGGACGACGACGGCGACGGCCTCGTGGACTGCGACGACGCCGACTGCGGCGCGTTCCCGGACTGCGTCACCCCGACGGTCGAGACGATCTGCGACAACACGGTCGACGACGACGCGGACGGGCTGACCGACTGCGCCGATCCGGACTGCGCGGGCGACCCGAACTGCGTCCCCGGCACCGAGGACTGCGCCAACGGGCTGGACGACGACGGCGACGGGGCCGTCGACTGCGACGACAGCGACTGCACGTTCGACGCGGCCTGCGACGCGGGCGACGGCGACTGCTGCGTCTCCAACGGCACCCCCGGCTGCGACGACGAGGCGGGCGAGGACCTGGTCTGCGCGCTCGACCCGTTCTGCTGCAACGTGACGTGGGACTTCATCTGCGCGGACGAGTACGAGAACGTGTTCGGGGGGACGTGCGCGGACGAGATCTGCGACAACGGCCTCGACGACGACGGGGACGGCCAGCTCGACTGCGACGACCTCGACTGCGCCGGCGACCCGGCCTGCCCGCCGCCCGCCGAGATCAACTGCGTCAATGGCTTCGACGACGACTTCGACGGGCTGATCGACTGCGACGACCCCGACTGCCAGGGGACGCCGGCGTGCGCCCCGGTCGCGGAGACGATCTGCGACAACAACCTCGACGACGACGGCGACGGGCTCTTCGACTGCGCCGACCCGGACTGTGCCGCGGACCCGAACTGCATCACGCCGGGGACGGAGACGAACTGCGCCAACGGGATCGACGACGACGCCGACGGGGCGGTCGACTGCGACGACGCCGACTGCACGTTCGACCCGAACTGCAACATCGTCCTCTTCGAGATCTGCGACAACGGGCTGGACGACGACGCGGACGGGGACGTCGACTGCGACGACAGCGACTGCGCGAGCTTCCCCAGCTGCGTGAACCCGCCGGAGTCGAACTGCGCCAACGGCATCGACGACGACGCGGACGGCTGGACCGACTGCAACGACCCGGACTGCGCGCTCGACCCGAACTGCGCCACGGGCGAGGACTGCGACAACGGCGTGGACGACGACGGTGACGGGGACGTCGACTGCGACGACAGCGACTGCAGCGCGGACCTCGCGTGCGTGGACCCGGGCGAGTGCTCGCCGATCCAGAACATCACCTGCGGCGACGTCATCGCCTCGTCGAACACGGCGCCGGGGAGCACGGACGACATCGACGAGTGGTGCGGCAACCCGCTCCCGCCGGGCTGGACGGGGCCGGAGATCACGTACCTGTTCACGCCGACGGCGGACGGGTTCGTCGACATCACGCTGTCGGGGCTGTCGGAGGACCTGGACATCCAGGCGGTCGTCGAGGACGACGGCTGCGACCCGGAGGACTGCGAAGCGAACGGCTGGAACCCGCCCCCGCAGGACGAGCAGATGGACTGGTTCGCCTTCCAGGGGACGCCCTACTACATCGTGATCGACGGCTGGAACGGCGCCGAGAGCAGCTTCACGATGACGGTGACGTGCACGCCGCTGGAGGAGACGGGGTTCTGCGACAACGGGATCGACGACGACGAGGACGGGGACGTCGACTGCGCGGACGTCGACTGCCTCGGCGACGCGGCCTGCCCCGAGCTGGACTGCAGCAACGGCATCGACGACGACGCGGACGGCCACATCGACTGCGCGGACCCGGACTGCCAGACCGACCCGACGTGCATCCCCGAGAGCAACTGCGTGGACGGGATCGACAACGACGGCGACGGCGACGTGGACTGCGACGACAGCGACTGCGCGTCGGCGCCGGCGTGCAACGTCCCCGAGGACTGCGAGGACGGGATCGACAACGACGGGGACGGCGACGTCGACTGCGATGACGACGACTGCGACGACGACCCGGTCTGCGACGACGACCCGGGCGACGGCGAGTGCTGCATCGCGAACGGGACGCCCGGGTGCGAGGACGAGGTCGGCCAGGCGTGCGTGTGCGCGCTGGACCCCTACTGCTGCAACGTGACGTGGGACGCGATCTGCGCGGACGAGTACGACGACGCGTGCGGCGGGGACTGCTCGACGACGAACCCGGAGATCTGCGGCAACGGGCTGGACGACGACGCGGACGGGGACGAGGACTGCTTCGACAGCGACTGCGAGCTGGACCCGTTCTGCGACGAGGAGGCGGACTGCGCGAACGGCTTCGACGACGACGCGGACGGGGCGACGGACTGCGACGATGTGGACTGCTTCGGCGAGCCCGGCTGCCCGCTGGTGATCTTCAGCTCGGTGGACGACGACCCCGCGGACTTCATCAACTTCAGCCTCAGCAACCACGCGAGCAGCGTGATCTGGGAGCAGGGCGTGCCGGACACGACGACCCAGAGCGGCAGCGGCCCGACGGCGCCGTACGCGGGCACGGCCAGCTGGTGCACGGGCTGCGACGAGGACCCGGTCGACGGCGGCCGCTTCAACGCGTACCTGATCGCGCAGCCGCTGATCTTCGACCTGTCGCCGTACAGCGGCGGCACGCTGGAGCTGACGTGGCGCCACTGGCAGGTCAGCCCGGGGTTCCCCGCGTTCGACATCACCCGCGCGGAGGTGAGCGACGACGGCGGCGCGACGGTGGACGTGGTGTGGGGCCCGTTCGCGAGCTCGACGTTGGGCTGGACATTCGAGCTGGTGGACCTGAGCACCTACCTCGGCGGCGACCTCACGGTCGGCTTCCGGCTCGACTCGATCACGGGCATCGATACCGGCAACGACGGCTGGTACATCGACGACGTCGAGCTGATCTACTACCCGTAGGATGCGCCTCGGCCTGAGCGCGGCGCTGCTCGTCCTCCTCGGCGGATGCGGGGGGCCGGCGACGACCTCGACGCGACCGTCTACCCCGGCAACGGCTGCTGATCAGCGCGGCTTGCGGCGGCTCGCCAGGGCGCGGACGCGCTGCCGGAGGGCGGCCTCGCGGGCGGCGTTGGCCTCCTCGATGCTCCGGAACTTGCGGACGCCGGGGCGAGGCTCCAGCTGTGCGAGGCGCTCGGCGGTCGACCACGCCTCACGGATCGCGTCGAGGAGGGTGGCGTCCCCCGGCCGTCGCGGCGTGGCGGCGTCCATCTCCTCGATCGAGCGGAACTTGCGGACGGGCACGGCTACTCCTCGATCTCGAACTGCGCCGCGAGCCGGGCGGCGTCGGCGTGGTCCTGCGGTCGGACCGTGTTCTTCTTCATCCGGACAAGCATGGCGGGCGTCGCACAGGGGATCTCCAGGTCCCCCACGCGCACCACGTCGGCCTCGATGTCCTCGTAGGCGTACAACTCCCCGAGGCGGGCGAGGATGTCGATGTGAAACGCGTCGTGGGGGGGGCCGTACTGGACCGCGGGGTAGTCACCCGCGAGGTCCTCGGCGGTGATCTCGTCGATGCACGGGTCGTCGAACACCGCATGCAGGGCGGACCGCAGTCGCGCGATGTTCTCCTCCGACGGGACCACGAAGATATCCAGGTCCTCGGTGGCCCGGGCGAGGCCGACCAGGTTGACCGCGACGCCCCCCACGACCTTGTACTCCACCGCATGTTCGTTCAGCGAACGCAGGACAGCGAGGGTGACATCGAGATCCACGACGAAAGCCTAACCCACCGGGTCGCCCGGACCTTCCTCACGGACGGTGACGCCCCCCGGGGAGCTCGAAGAGGGTCTCGCCGTCGGCGCCGAGGAGGACGTAGCGGTAGTCGTAGGTGCCGGCCACGTCGGGGGTCGCGGTCCAGCGGCCCGAGTGCGTCGGGCGGAGCGGGTGGGGGACCCAGTCGTCGCCCTCGCGGATCAGGAGCTCGCCGCCGGCGATCGCGCCCTCGAGCACGCGGATCGTCAGTGGGTCGTCGGGGTCGTGGGCGACGAGGGGTTGGGGGACGGGGGCGAAGACGGGGGCTGCGATCTCCGGGCCGGGGGGCTGCTCGCGATCGAGCCCGAGATCGAGATCGAGAACGAGAACGAGAACGAGAACGAGGGCGAGAACGAGGACGGACCCGAGCGCCGGGGGCCGGCGCCGCTCGGCAGGGCCGGCGATCGCGGAGATGCCCGTCGCTGACGGCGGCGGGGGCGGCCACGTGTCCAGGATCACGTCGTCCGGGATCGACGGCGGGGGGCCCGTGTCGTCCAGGCGCATCACGCCGACGAGGTGCTCCGCCGGGTCGAACTTCGGCGGGCCGCTCTTGCCCGCCTTGCGGCGCCGCTCCGCGCGGATGCCCCGGAAGTACGTCCCCTGGTCGGGGAGCGCGTCCACCCATTCGGCCAACGTCGGCCCGATCCCGGCGCGCAGCTCCAGATCCTCCAGCGCGTCTCCAAGGTGCGCCGCCGTCGGCTGACGGCCGTCCGGCTTGCGGGACAGCGCCGTCGCCAGCACCCGCCCCAGCCCGGCCAACCGCGCCTCGAGGTCGTCGATGATCCCGCGCCGCCGGATCAGCTCGTCGACCTTCAGCACCTCCACGATCGTCGCCGCCGCGTTCCCCGCACAGAACAGCCGCCGCCCCGTCACGCACTGGTAGAGGATGACGGCGAGGCTGAAGAGGGCCGACCGGGCGTCCACCGGGGCGGCGCTCGCCTGCTCCGGCGACATGTACGACGGCGTCCCCTTCGTGATGCCCGTCCGCGTCGCGAGCGAGTTGAGGACCGCCGCCTTGGCCACCCCGAAGTCCGCGATCCGGACGCGCCCGTCCCGGCCCACGAGGAGGTTCGACGGCTTGAGGTCGCGGTGGACGACCTCGACCCGCGCCCCGCGGACCGTCAGCGTGTGGGCGTGGTGCAGCGCCGCCGCGACCTGCGTGCCGAGGTCCAGCGCCGCCGTGAGGGGGAGCGGCCCGGCGCCGGCGAGGAGGTCCGACAGCTCGGTCCCGTCCACCAGCTCCATCGCCATCCAGGGCTGCCCGAACGTCAGCCCGAAGTCGTAGACCTCGACGATCCCGGGGTGGTGCAGCAGCGCCCCGAGCCGCGCCTCGCACTTCAGATCGACCCCCATCCGGCGGGCCGCGACGGCGACCGACGGGTGCATCACCTTGAGCGCGCAGGGCTTGAAGAACCCCTTCGGTCCGCTCATCTCCGCGGCGAAGACGGCGCCCATGCCGCCCTCGCCGAGGACCTCGTGGAGGACGAACCGTCCGAACTTCAGGGGGAGCTGCAGGGGAGCGGAAGCAGGAGCGTGGGCCGGGTCGGCGCCCATCGGCGGGTCCTTTCCAAACCCCTCACCCGGGGCAATCTAGGGTCGTTCCGCCGCCCTGGCCCTACAATCCGCGCGTGCAGCTGACCGGCGACGACCATCCCCCCCGCTCCGGCGACCGCTTCCTGCCCCGCGGGACCGTCGACGAGGCCGTCGCCTCCGACCTCCGCGAGGCCGGCGTGGCCGTCGTCCAGGGACCCCCGGGATCGGGGACGTCGTGGCTCGCGATGGCCGCCGCGCGCCGCTGGGAGGGGCCCGTCACGTGGGTCCGGCCGGGGCTCTGGACCCACCTCCACGACCTCGCCGTGCCGCTGTGGGACGGGGACCCGCCGGACGTCGTCCAGCGCGGCTCCGCCGACCAGCTGATCGACGCCGTCCTCCGCGTCCTGAACACCGACGACCGCCTCCTCGTCCTCGACGACCTCGACGAGATCCTGACCCCCGCCCCCGGCCCCGCCCAGGTCCGCGACCCCGAGCTCGGCGCCTTCCTCGGCGCCCTCGGCCGGGGCGCGCTCCGGGCCCCCGCCTACGGCCGCGGCGCCGTCCTCCTCGCCACCCGCCGGACGCCGCCGGGGCTCTCCGCGGTCCCCTCCCGCCCCGTCCCGCCGCTGTCCGCCGAGGACGCGAAGGCGCTCGCCGGCGGCCGGACCGACCTCCCCGACGCGTGGCTCCGCCGCCCCGGCGCCCTCCTCCTCGGCCGGTTCCTCCCCCTCGGCGCCGAGATCCTCGACGACGCCGACCCCTGGGGCGACCTCGTCCACGCCCTCGCCACGGCCCACCTGTCCCGCGACGAGCAGGAGCTCCTCCTCGGCCTCGCCATCGTCCGCAACCCCGCGCCCACGCAGGCCGTCGCCGACGCGGTGGGCTTCCCCGTCGAGCAGGTCAGCCTCGCCCTCCTCAAGCTGATGAACCTCGGCCTCGCCGAGCAGCGCGCCGGCGGCTGGAGGTGCGCCCGCCACATCGCCGCGGGCGCCCGCGAGGTCCTCCCCGACCTCCTCCCCGGCGTCCTCCCCCACGCGCTGGAGGCCCGCCTCGGCGGCTGGTACATCCGCGACGGCCAGGGCTTCGGCGAGGGCTGGACGTCGGCCGAGCCGACCCGCCGCAGCCGCCTCGGGCTCCGCTACGCGGCGGCCGCGCGCCACGCCGTGATGACGATGACCTTCGCCCTCCACGGCGGCGTCGCGCCCCTGCTGGAGCGGTTCGGGGCGTGGCGGATGCTCCGGGACGACCTCGGCCTCGCGCTCGCCCTCGGCCCCGCCGGGCGGCCGGCGGACGAGCTCGGCGCGGCGTGGCTGGCGCGGGCCCGGGCGGCGTCCCGGGTGGCGGACCACTCCACCACCGAGCACGCGCTGGCGGAGGCGCTGCGCCACGCCGAGGAGGCGTCGGACGCGACGCTGCTGCGGCAGGTCCACGCCCACCTCGCGCGGCGCTCGCTGCTCGCCGGCGTCCCCGCGCAGGCGCGCACCCACCTCATCGCGGCGCTGGCGCTGACGCAGGACCCGATCGGCCGCTGCGACCTCCAGAACCAGCTCGGCGCGCTGGCCCTCCAGACGGGGGACCTCGACGGCGCGGAGCAGGCGTTCGGGGCGTCGTTGGAGCTGGCGGCGGGAGCGTCGGACGAGCGCCGTCGGGGGAGCCGGATGGCGGGGCTCGCGGGGGTGAAGCTGTACCGCGGAGAGCTGACCGCGGCGCGGGCGCTGCTGCGCGACGCGGTGGACGTGGGGCGGACCGTCGACGACGGCGACGGCGTGGCCCACCGGCTCGCCAACGTGGTCCTCGTGGAGCTCCTCCGCGGGGACGTCGCCGAGGCGCGGCGGGCGATGCTGGAGCTGGCGACCCTCGGCGGCGGGCCGACGTCGCGGTCCCGGTGCCGGTTCCTGAGCCTCCGCGCGAGCCTCCGGCGGCTGGACGGCGACCTCGACGGGGCGTCGGCGGACCTGGCGGACGCGGGCCGGCTGGCGGGGGAGGCGGGGGACCGCGAGCTGGTGTCGGACCTGGCCGCGTCGATGGGGCACGTCGCCCGGATCGCGGGCCGGTTCGACGACGCGGTGGAGGCGTTCGACAGGGCGCTGGACGCGACGGCGGACGGCGTCGACGCGTCGCTCCGGGCGGCCCGGCGCGTCGACCGCCACAACGCGGCGGCGTGGGCGGCGGCGGCGAACGGCGCGACGGGTCCGCTGCTCGCGGCGGGCCGCGCGCTGGGCGAGGCGCTCGCCGAGATCCCCGACCACCCGTTCTTTCCCCGCCACCTCAGCGCCGCCCTGCAGGTCGCGGAGGGCCAGCTCCTGGGGGCGATGGCGGCGGGCACGACCCCCATCGGCCAGCTCCGCCAGCTCCAGCGCCTCCTCGACCGCGCCCTGGCCGACGGCGAGCGCGCCGACACCGGCGAGCCCGCGGCCCGCGCCTGCCTCGCCTGGGCCCTCCGCGCCTGCGGGCGCCGCGAGGAGTCCGAGGCGGCGGCGAAGAAGGCGAGGTTCGACGCGACGGTCGCGGGCCTGGCGACGGTCGTCGGCCGGTGCGACGTCCTCCTCGGCGAGGAGCCCCCCGACTGGCACGGCCAGGCGGCCGCCCTCGCGGGGCTGCTCTAGCAGCGGCCCCGGGCCCCGGGTCGCCCCTCAGTAGCGCCGCAGCCGGCCGGCGAGCTCGTCCCAGCGATCCGCCAGCTGCTCGTGGAGCAGCGGGTACAGGACGCCCTCCTCCTTGGCGTTGTGCTGGCCGATCAGCATCAGCAGCGTGTCCCCTTCGTCGCGCATCGCGCCCCACTCGGAGCCCAGCGCGGCCTGGGCCATCCGGTCGAGCAGCGCCCGCATGTGGCCGTGCTCCATCTTCATCACCTGGACCGGCCCGAACCCGCGCATGTTCATCGCCGCCTCCAGGGCGGGGAAGAGGACCTCCTCCTCCATCGCGAGGTGGTCGCGCATGGCGGCGTCGAAGCGGGGCCAGAGGGCGCGGATGCGGTCCTCGTCCTCGTCGTCGAGCGCGCCTTCGAGCTCGGCCCAGAGGTCGTCGCAGGCGCGGTGGGCGGCGGTCAGGAACGGCAGGGCGCCGTCGTCGGGGGTCGCGGTCCGGGGGGTCTCCATGGGCTGGAGCATGCCCGGCCGCCGGCGCGGGGCGATGCCCGTCGTCATGCCGCCGCCGCCCAGGCGACTACAATCGCCCGCCATGGCCGGCGACCCCGATCCCCCCGAAGCGCGCGTCGACGCCCGGGCGCTGCTCGCCGACGACGTCGAGCCGCTCGACGCGATCCTCGCCGCCCTCGCGGGGCTCCCCCCGGGGGGCCGCCTCGTGGTCGACGCCCCCTTCCGCCCCGTCCCCCTGGAGGCCGTCCTCACGGGGCGGGGCTGCGCGGTGACGGTGGAGCCGATCGCGGACGGCCACTGGCGCCTCGAGGCGGTCACGCCGGAGGGGACGGGGTGAAGACGGCGGGCCTGAGCCTGGAGCAGGCCCCCCCGCTGTGGGTGCCGGCGCTCTTCTTCGCCGCGGTGCCCGTCGCGTGCGTCGCCGGCGGCGCGCTGCTGCTGGCCGGCGGGGCGGCGCCGCTGGTCGCCCCGGGGACGCCGCCGTCGCTCGCCCTGACCCACGTCGGGACCCTCGGGATCCTCGGCGCGGCGATGCTCGGGGCGATGTACCAGCTGGTGCCCGTGGCGGCCGGCGCGCCGGTGCCCGCGCCCCGCCTCGCGGGGGTCGTGTTCGCCGCGTTCGCGCTCGGCGCGGCGGCCCTGATCGCAGGGCTCGCCGCCTCCCGGCCG
>CAYFOA010000209.1:0-13929 GCA_964344575.1 uncultured Rickettsiales bacterium
GGGGCGCCGCTGCAGTCGTTGTCGGCGCCGTCGCACACCTCGGGGTTGCCGTCGAAGTTGTCGGCGTCGGCGTCGTCGCAGTCGCCCGCGCAGGGGGCCTGCCCGTCCCCGTCGGCGTCGGCCTCGTCGGCGCCGGCCTCCCCGTCGCAGTCGTTGTCGGCGCCGTCGCAGGCCTCGGCGTTGCCGGGGAAGTTGTCCGCGTCAGCGTCGTCGCAGTCCGCGCAGGCGAGGACGGTGTCGCCGTCGCCGTCGACCTCGTCCGCTCCGGGGTCGCCGTCGCAGTCGTTGTCGAGGCCGTCGCACAGCTCGGGGGCGTCGGGGAAGACGAGGGCGTCGGCGTCGTCGCAGTCCGCGCAGGCCAGCGCTCCGTCGGCGTCCTCGTCGACCTCGTCGGTGGGGATGACGTCGTTGCAGTCGTTGTCGAGCCCGTCGCACAGCTCCTCGGCGCCGGGGTAGACGTCCGGGTTGTCGTCGTCGCAGTCCTCGTCGGCGCCGAACCCGTCGCCGTCGCCGTCGGCCGACGAGTCGTCGTCGTCGGACGTGGCGTCGTCGTCGTCGGACGTCGCGTCGTCGTCGTCCCCGGCGACGTCGTCGTCGTCGGGGGTGGCGTCGTCGTCGTCGTCGGGGCAGCCGGCGAGGGGGACGGCGAGGGTGAGGGCGAGCGTGACGGCGAGCAGTCGGAACATGGTGGGCCTCCCAGGGGGACAAGCCTAGCGGGGGACAGGGGCGGGGCTCCAAGGGACGGCCGGGGCCCGACGGGATCGGGCTCGGCCGGTCGAGCCGGGCCAGGACGGTAGGCTTCGGCGATGGATGCGGCGTGGCGAGCGTGGGCGACGGAGGAGGCGCGGCTGCGGGAGGCCGGCGCGCCCGAGGCGACGGGGGCGGCGTCCTGGCATCCGCGGCCCGAGGGCGAGGGCTGGTTCGCGTACCTCGAGCGCTGGGAGCGGGAGCTGACGCGGCCGCCGGAGTCCGTGCCCGCGCCCGGGGCTCCGGGGCGGCTGGCGTTCCGGCGGGTGGTCGATGCCGAGCCCCTCGAGGAGGTCACCGGGCTCCTCAACCGGGCGTACGGATCCATGGCCGTCCGCAACGTGCGGTTCGTGGCGACGTGGCAGGGGCTCGACATCACCGCGTCGCGCTTCGCCAAGGGCGAGGGCTGGCTGGCGTTCCTGGGCGACCGGCTCGCCGCGACCGTCACCGTCCACCCGCCGGGGACCGACGACGGGGACGACTTCTTCGGCCGCCCCGGCGTCTCGAAGTTCACCCAGCTCGCCGTCGAGCCCGAGCTCAAGGGGCAGGGGTTCGGCTCTGAGCTCATGGACTTCGTCGAGCGGTGGGCGATCGAGCGCGGGGCGAGCGAGGTCGCCTTGGACACCGCCGTGCCCGCGACCGACCTCCGCGCCATGTACCGCGCCCGCGGCTACCGGCACATCGGCTACTGCGACTACCGGCCCGACACGAACTACCTGTCCGTCGTCATGAGCAAGCGGCTGGCCTGACGCGGCGGCGCAGGCCGAACAGGAGCGGGATCAGGACGACCGCGGCGCTGTCGGCCGGCTCGCTGCCGCCGCAGCAGCCGGCGTCGGCAGCCTGCCAGCCGCCGCCGTCGGGAACGTCGAGGTCGGACGCGTCGTCGTCGTCGCTCGCGACGCTGTCGTCGTCGTCGGAGACCGCGCTGTCGTCGTCGTCGGAGACGCCGCTGTCGTCGTCGTCGTCGTCGTCCCCCTTCGGCAGGTCCAGCCGCGTCAGCCGGATCGCGTCCGCCACGACGTGCTGGTCCGATCCGGGGGACGTCGCCACGTTGTCGAACAGCGCGACCCACTGGTCCCCGCCCGCCGCAAACGTGAACGCGCCGATCTCCGTCCACCCGTCCGCGCCCGTCTGGTCGACGACGACGTCGGTCGAGACGCCCCCCGCGCGGATCACGTACGGGACCGCGTCGAAGACCGCGAACTCGGGCTCCGCGCGGTACTCGACGAGGTACTCGCCGGCGTCCTCGAAGTGCAGCTGCCACCACGCCCAGTTGCTCGCCTGGTCGCTGGCGAACGCGTTCGTCCAGAACAGGTGACCGCCCTCCCCGACGGGCTCCTCGCGCCAGTACTGCGCCGGGCCGAACGCCTGGAAGCAGCCGCCCTGGTCGTCGACCACGCCGCCCTCGGGGGGGATCACGCCGCACGGCGCCGCCCCCACGCAGTGCCCCGCCCGCGCCGGACGGAGCGGATGCACGCCGCCCGCGAAGACGCCCCAGTGGTTCGCCACGGACCGCGTCCCGCCGCCGTTGTTGCCGGAGTGGTCGTTGACGTACCCCTCGCCCTCCACCCACAGCTGCGAGCTGCCGCCGCCGTCGACGTTGAACGCCTGCCACGCGCCGAGCTGCCCCATCACGTCGGCCAGCTCGGCGCCCCGCATCCCCGACGACGCCGAGGTCCGCCCGTCCACGGTCACGAGGAGGAACGTCTGCCGGTCCTCGGTCAGCCCCATCGCCGTCCGCGGGTGGCGGTCCTGCATGTCGCCGCGGTCGGGGAAGCAGGAGTCGTCCGTCGGGTCCGCGCACGTCCGCACCGTCCCCTCGGTGACCAGCTCGGGGAAGCCGCTGACCAGCGCCAGCGTCCCCGACGGGGGCTCGCGATCGACCCCCTGCGACGTCGTGAGGTTGTCGTTCACCCAGCCCGTGTGTGTGAACTCGACCCAGTCCGGGCCGAACGCGATCCAGCCGTAGTTCCCGAAGAACCACTCCCACGAGTAGTCGTCCGGAACGCCCGTCTGCTCCAGCGGCCAGCGGAGGCCGCGCCCGACGGCGTCGCCGTAGACGCGGAGCACGGGGTCGGTCCGGTAGAAGTCGCCGTTGCTCGCGAGCTGCACGCCCTCGTCCTCGGCCCAGCCGCCCGTCGACTGCCGCGACGTCGCCGCCCGGGTCGCGTCCACGTGCACGTCCGCGGCGCACAGGTCCACGCGCGCGACCCACGTGTTCGTCGTCGGGGACGTCGTCGTCCAGTGCTGCATGGTGACGCCGGGCTGCGGCGTCCACTCGTCCGCGAGCGTCATCGTGACCGCGCCCGCGCCGGCGGGCAGGAGCAGCCCCAGCGCTAGACCGAGCGCTCCTCCAACACCTCGCCGTCGTTCCCGATCCACTGCAGCAGCAGCGTACCCGCGACAGGGTCCGCCTCGACGCGCAGCCAGTTGTATTCGGGGAGGAAGAAGGGGACCTGGTCGTTGGGGACGAACAGCTCCGACAGCGCCAAGGGGTTGCTCCCGCCGGGCCCCGCGAGCGCTTCGTAGAGGCCTTCGCCGGGGCCGAAGCTGCCGGGCGGGTCGACCATCCCGAAGCTGCCGAAGTGGAAGTCGCCGGCGATGAAGAAGACGCCCTCGATCGCCTCGCCCGCGATGTGCTCGAGGAGCTCGTCGCGCTGGGCGTACCCCTCCCACCGGTCCTCGATGAAGATGTCGCCGAAGAACGACTGGTAGCACTGGATGGCGACGCTGTTGAGGACGACCTTGAAGCGGGCGGTCGAGGCCGCGAGCCCGGCCTTGAACCAGTCCATCTGCTCGGGGCTGATGTAGTTGCCGTCGCGCCGCTCGCCGCGGCAGTCGAGGACGAAGATCTCGAGGACGTCGCCCCACTTCAGGCTGCGCCAGATGCCGGTCCCGACGTCGCCGACCCGGTGCGGGACCGCCTCGCGGAAGACCGTCAGGGCGTGTTGGAAGCGGATCTCCATCGAGTCGCTGCCGAACTCGAAGTTGTTGGCGACCTCGTGGTCGTCCCAGGTCGCGACGACGGCGGTCGAGGCGGCCATGTCGATGAAGCCCTCCTGCACGAACGTCCACCGGTAGTGCTGCCGGTACTCCTCGGGGACGTCGGCGCTGTCGGCGTAGACCGTGTCGCCGAGGAGGCAGAAGAAGTCGAGCTTCTCCTCGGCGGCGCGGGACAGCGTCGGGTAGGGGCGGCCCGTCGACCCGAGGCAGCTGGACGCGCCGAAGGTGACGACCCGGTACTCGTCGGCCCCCAGCGCGGTCCGGAACCGGCCCACGCGGGCGCGGCGGCCGTCGTCCGTGACGAAGGTGAAGGCGTAGGTGGTGTCGGAGCGGAGATCGGTGACCTCGAGCTGGACGTGGCCGTTCGCGGTCTCCAGCCCGTCGGACGCGAGGACCTCGGTCCAGCCGCCCTCCGCCGACGTCGCCTCCATCACGCGCACGCCGACCACGGGCTCGTCCGTCTGGAGGCCCAACAGCACGGAGTCGGGCGTCGGGTCGGCGCTCTGAACGGCCCACCCGAAGGCGTCCTCGTCGAAGGCCCAGTCGGCCGCGTCCCACAGGTCGGCGGGCTCGGGGCCGCCGGTGGTCAGCTCGCGGGGCGGACCGTCCCCCGGCGGCGGCTCCTCGTCGGGGACGCACGCGGGCGCCAGCGGCAGCGCCGACAGCGACAGGAGGACGGATCGGCGGGTCGGCTTCACGTCACAGGGCGGCGTCGATGGCGGCGACGAGCTCGGCCGCGCCGGGCTCGACGTTGGGCGCGAACCGCTGGAGCACCTGCCCGTCCCGCCCGACGAGGAACTTGCCGAAGTTCCACTCGATGTCGGGCCCGTCGCCGACGAGGAACGTGTACAGCGCGCTCCGCTTCGGGCCGTTGACCTTCTGCTTGGCGAGGAGCGGGAACGTGACGCCGTAGTTCCGCTCGCAGAACGTCGCGATCTGGTCGGCGTCGCCCGGCTCCTGGCCGGCGAACTGGTTGCAGGGGACGCCGACGATGACGAGGCCGGCGTCCTTCTTGGCGTCGTAGAGCTTCTGCAGCCCCTCGTACTGGGGGGTGAGGCCGCAGCGGCTGGCGACGTTGACGAAGAGGACGACCTTGCCGTCGAGGACGTCCTTGGCGAGGGGGTCGCCGTTCAGCGCGGTCAGGTCCATGTCGGTGAGGCTCCGGGGCGTGGGCGCGTCGCCCGCCCACGCGGGGAGCGCGATCACGGCGAGGGCGAGGAAGGTCAGGGCGACACGCATGGGGCGCGCAGCTTAGATCAGCGTCGTCCGCCGATCAGGCCGGCGCGGTGCGCCCAGTAGAGGAGCTGGAGGATCGCGGCCGCGGCGGCGGCGAGGTACGTCGCGGCGGCGGCGGTGAGGACGGCGCTGACGCCGGCGACCTCCGAGGGCGCCAGCAGCCCGTGCCGCTCCAGCGCGCGGCGGGCGCGGGCCGACGCGTCGAACTCGACGGGGAGCGTGACGATCGTGAACAGCACGAAGCCGGCGAAGAGCGCGACGCCGACGGCGGCGAGGCCGCTGACGCCGATCATGATGCCGATGATGGTGATCCAGAGGCCGAGGTTCGTCCCGATGTTGGCGACGGGGACCATGGTCTGCCGCAGCCGCATGGGGACGTACCCCTGGGCGTGCTGCAGCGCGTGGCCGACCTCGTGGGCGGCGACCCCGGCGGCGGCGACGGACCGCGAGGAGTAGACGTCGGGGGACAGCCGGAGCGTCTTCGTCCGCGGGTCGTAGTGGTCGGACAGGAAGCCGGGGACCTGCTCGATGCGGACGCCGCCGACGCCCTCGGCGCGGAGGATGGCGGCGGCGATGTCGGCGCCGGTGCGGCCGCCGCCGGTGGCGACCTGGGAGTACTTGCGGAAGGCCGCCTTGGTCCACAGCGACGCGCCCAGGGAGAGCACGAAGCCGACGGCGATGACGGCGAGGTAGAGGGGATCGAGGAGCATGGAGGGATCCTGGGTCCGATCCGGCGCCCGTCAAGGTTCAGTCGTCCTTGCGCCGCGGTCCGACCGGCCCGAGGATCGGGGCATGGTCCATCGACGAACCGGCGACTTCACGATGCTCACCCAGGCCCCTCACCGGGCGCTCGCCGAACCGATCGTGGAGCTGCTGAAGGACCACGGGATCAACGCCTGGATCCAGTCGGACGACTGCGGCGGCGTGGACCCGGCGCTCAACTTCACCAACGGGACGCACGTGATGGTCCCGACCGAGTCGGTCGAGCAGAGCCGGCAGCTGCTCCAGGAGTTCCGCGACGCGAACCCGCTGACCCACTGAGCTACGCTCCCGGCTCCGAGGAGGAGCCCCATGGAGCCCTGGTCCCTGAACGTCACCGTCAGCTACACCCTCCGCGACGACGTCGACGTCGACGCCACCGTCGCCGGCATCGAGGCGTTCGTCGCCACCATCGGCGAGGAGCACCCCGGCATCCGCTACCTGTCGGGGCAGTCGATGGAGAACCCCCGGAGCTTCCGCCACACCGTCCGCGTCCGCTCCAAGGAGGAGCTCGGCGCGATGCAGGCGGCCCCCTTCTTCCAGGAGTTCGGCCCGTGGCTCACCGGTCGCTGCGCCGAGGGGCCGACGGTCGAGCGCTGGCGCGTCGTCACGGCGACGGACTGAGCCGGTGAAGCTGGGGTACGCGATCCTGTACGTGGACGACGTGACGGCGTCGGTCGAGGCGTGGGAGGCGGCGTTCGGGCTGGAGCGGTCGTTCGTGCACGAGTCGGGCGTGTACGCCGAGATGCAGACGGGGGGGACGACGCTGTCGTTCGCGGAGCGCGAGTTCGGCAAGTCGCACTTCACCGACGAGGCGACGGTGGCGTCGTTCGACGCGGCGCCGGCGCGGTTCGAGATCGGGCTGGTGACGGACGACGTGGACGCCGCGTTCGCCCGCGCGACGGGCGCCGGGATGGCGGCGGTGGTCGCGCCCGCGGTGAAGCCCTGGGGCCAGACGGTCGCGTGGGTCAAGGACGCCGACGGCATCCTCGTCGAGCTCGCCACGCCGATGGAGTGAGCCGCCGGGCCGGACACTTCCGCCGGTTTCCGCCGGTTTTCGCCCGAACGCGCGTTTCTCCTGGGCAAGGGAGAGCGCAATGACTCGTCGCATCGTCTTCGTGACCGTCCTGTCCACCTTCTTCGCCGCCTGCGCGGGCGCACCGCCGGTCACCGACCTGCTGCCCGGCGAGGTCCGCCGGACACCCGCCGAGTGGGAGCCGCAGGAGGCCGTCTGGCTGCAGTGGCCGGTGGCGGAGGAGGGGGACGCCGTCCAGCGCGTCTTCGTCGACATCGTCGGGGTGGTGGCGCAGTACGAGACGGTGAAGCTGCTGGCGGCCGACGCGGACACCCGCGCGCGGGGCGAGGCGGCGCTGTCGGAGGCCGGGGTCGGCGGCGACGTCCACTGGTTCGAGGTCCCCGTGGCGGCGTCCTGGATGCGGGACAACGGCCCCCGCTACGTCGAGCTGGACGGCCGACTGGTGCTCCAGAACTGGGAGTTCGACGGCTACCACGACGGTCGCCCGCGGTGGATGTGGGAGGACGACAACGGCAACCCCGACGACGTCGCCGAGCTGCTCGGCATGGAGCTGGAGCGGGTGGCGCTGGTGCACGAGCGGGGGGATCTCGAGGTCAACGGGCGCGACACGGCGCTGGTGAACTGGAGCGTGGTCGGCCACCGCAACCCGGGGCTGACGCAGGCGGAGGCGACGGCGCAGTTCCGGGCGGCGCTGGGGGTGGAGCGGGTGATCTACGCCGAGGGGTACGACCCGGCGGACGTGACGCGCGGGCACATCGACGGGCTGGCGCGGTTCGTGGCGGAGGACCGGGTGGTCGTCGTCGACAACGGCACTCAGCTCGCGAACGACGTGTCCCGGCAGATCGCAGAGCAGGCGCCGGACCTGACGGTGGACCGGATCGAGCTGTACGTGGACGACCCGGTGATCAACTGGCTGGTCGGCGACGGCTACGTGCTGACGGGCTCGACGGGGGACACCGCGGCGGACGCGGAGATCGCGGCGGAGATCAACGAGCGGTGGTTCCCGAACCGGGAGGTCCGCTTCGTGGACGTGGCGGCGATCTGGGCGAACGGCGGCGGGGTCCACTGCGTGACGAACGACCAGCCCGAGGCGCCGTAGCCGCGCCGGCGTCGTCGGTAGACTGCGCCGCATGGCCTACGACGAAGCCCTCGCCGCCCGCGTCCGCGCGCACCTCGACGACCATCCGGGGTTCACGTTCAAGAAGATGTTCGGGGGGATCGGCTTCATGATCGGCGGCCACCTCGCGGCGGGGGTGCACAACGACGGCCGGCTGATGGTCCGGTGCAGCAAGGAGGACTTCGACGCGTTCCGGGCCGAGCCTCACGGAGGCTGCATGGAGCGCGGGGGGAAGCCGATGCCGGGCTGGCTGCTGATCGACCCTCCGGGCTTCGCGGACGACGCCGGCCTGGCGAAGTGGGTCCTCCGGGGCCGCGACTACGCGGCGGGGCTGCCGCCGAAGAAGAAGTGACGCGCCGCGCGCGCGTGGTGCGCCCCTGGACGGCGACGTACCCCGATCCGATCGCGGTGTCGGCGGGGGAGCCGGTGCGGGTGGGGCGGGCGGACGACGAGTACCCGGGGTGGCGGTGGTGCACGGATCCGCGGGGTCGGGAGGGGTGGATGCCGGAGGCGCTGATCGGGGCGGACGGGTGCGCGACGGAGGACTACGACGCGCGGGAGCTGACGGTGTCGGTGGGCGACGAGGTGGAGGTGTTGCGCGAGCGGGGCGGCTGGCTGTGGTGCCGGGCGGCGGACGGGTCGACGGGGTGGATCCCAGAGACGTCGGCGGAGGACGCGGCGTGCAAGGGAGCGGCGTCCGGGACGTAGCGAGGGCATGACCTCTTCGAGCACACACGCCCCGCCCGCCGTGGTCGCCGCCCGCGCGTCGATCCGCAAGCTCCACCGCCGCGTGACGGCGTTCGTCGGCTCGATCCTGGGCTTGACGGCGGGGCTGGTGGTGGCGGGGGAGGCGGGGGCGCCGGAGGCGGTGGTGTGGACGATCGTGGGGACGATCGGGCTGCTCACGGTGGGGGCGATCCCGTTCCTCGGGGGGGCGCAGTCGAAGGGGGACGAGGAGACGGTGAGGGAGTGGGAGTCGCGGGGGCGGCGGGCGGAGTTCGACCGGTTCGAGCGGGCGCGGGGCGCGGACGCGGCGGAGGACCCGCGGATGGGGGTGGCGGGGGGGGGGCCCGGGGGGTGGGGGGGGGGGGGGGGGTGATCGAGCGGATCCGGTCGCTGCCGGCGTCGGACGCGGAGACGGACGCGATGGTGACGCGCCTGGAGCGCCGGGTGCGCCGCCTGGTGACGGACGAGGGCGCGGCGAGGTCGGCGGTGGAGGCGCTGCGGGCGGCGGGGGCGGGCGGAGCGGACCGGCTGGAGGAGGCGGCGGGACGACTGGAGGCGGAGGTCGCGCGCATCCTGAGCGGGCTGTCGGAGCTCTACGCGGCGCTCCTGGAGGTCGAGGCGGGGGCGCACCCGGCGGAGCTGGAGATCCTGTCGTGGCTGGCGGCGGAGGCGGAGATCGCGGGCGCGGCCCTGCAGGCGGAGGCGGAGCGGCCGGCGGCGGCGGCCGATCGCGCGGTTCGGGAGGCGGAGGCGGAGCGGCCCCCGGCGGCGGGCGGGCTCGCGGCTCCGGAGGTCAGCCGACGAACCCGGTAACGGACAGCGTGTTGCCGGCGGGGTCCTTGAACCACCCGACCTTGACGCGCGCCCCGGGCGGGCTCCACAGCCCCTGCTCGTCGTGCTCGAGCTGGTCGTAGCGTTCGAGCGGCACCCCTGCGGCGGCGAGGGCGTCGGCGGTGGCGCCGATGTCGTCGACCCACCAGCCGAGGATGGTGAACGGCTGGGGGGTGAACTCGGGGGTCTGGGGGACCCGCAGGGTGGTCCCGTTGGCGTCGAAGGTGATGGCGAAGGGGTCCTCGGCGACGAGCTTCAGGCCGAGGACGTCGCGGAAGAAGGGGCGGGCGGCGTCGAAGTCCGAGGTGGGGACGAAGCCGACGAGGTTGGAGGTGCCGAGCATGGAGGGAGGATAGGCGAGCGTGTACAGTCCGGCGACGGAGGCGCTTCCTAAGCTGGTGCCGGCCCCGGTCTTCAAAACCGGTGGGCGGCGGTAGCCCCGTCGTCGGTGGGTTCGATTCCCATGCGTCTCCGCCAAATCGCACCCAAGTGACTTGAATCACACGGGTTTCCGTCGGGCCGATTCGGCTTTGTACCCAGCTTTGTACCCATCACGCGTCGTCGTCAGGCGATCTCTCTGCCTCGGCAGCAGCTTCGGCCGCCTCCCTGCGTCGCTTCGTTTCCGCCCTCGCCGCCTTCTGAACAGCCGCCCGCACCTTCCCCACGATCTGTCCAAGGTCCTCTCGGGAGAACAGGTCGATGTCTCGGTGCGAGAAGGACGCCGATCCCTTCATGAGCTTGCGGGCGACCTCCGGGTCATTCAGAACCTCCTCCAAGAGCGTGACCTCAAGTTCGAGGGCGGCACGCTCCTTCACGGGATCAGGCAGTCCGTGATGTTCGACCAGCTTCGCCAACCTCGTCGCCCCGTGGCGTGACTGGCGTGCCGATGCCCGCATCTCGTCGAGGATCTGTTTCGCTGTGTCGTTGGCATCATCAGCCGAGTAGCTCGCCCAATCCACGCTCCCGACGATGTCGCTCAGGCGGCTATCGACCGCGCTCTCAAGCATCGCGATCTTCTTGTGCATGGCCTCCACGGCGTCGGACAGCGATGCCGTGGCACCTCGGAACCGCTCTTGGAACTCCTTCGTCTCTCTCCTCATGAAGGCGGTGAGCAACTCGTCCGGCAGCAAGGCGGCGTTGCGGCCGTTCTCGCGGATCTTGTACGTGCCACGCTTGGTGCAGTGCGGACCGTCCGTACTCTCGGGAATCTCCAGGCGATAGAAGGGAACCTTGTTCGCGTTCTCAACGACCAGCCGAACGCGGACCGGCGGCACGCAGTCCAGCGCCCTGTTCATGAGTTGGAGCTTGCTGTCGTCGCCGACCTTGCAGCCGATGGGCTGGCCGCGTTGCTCGCCATTCTCGGCGACGCCATCCTCGACACCGATTAGCAGTGTCCCTCCACCCTCGGAGTTTGCGAAGGCAACCAAGTCGGCCTGCTCGACACTCTTGACGGTCTTCTTGAAGTCAACGTCAAGGCCTTCGTCTCGGGCTAGAAGTGCGCGAGCGCGTGCCGAAAGCCCCTTGTAGCGATCCTGCTCTCTGGCCATCGGTTCCCCCGCCGTCCTACTGCTTCAGGTAGCCGCGCTTCCAGCCCTTCGGTACGTGCTTCATGTCCTCGGCCAGGGTGCGGTCGAGGGCGTCCTTCGGGAGCGGCACATCCTCGGAGTCGGCACCGAAGCGGTCTATTCCATCCCAGTGCTCGTCTACCAGCGCGGCGAGGTTCGGGAACGCCTTCTCGAGCATCGCCTCCTTCATCGACGAGACCTCATCAACCGACGAGGGCAGCGACGGGATCAGGTCCACCTCGGGACCGTCTCCGAGGGGCTTGCCGAACTCCACCCAGAACGGCCCCGTCCAACGGCGATAGACGGCGTTTGTCGGGTGCGCCTGCTGATCCAGCAGGTCCATCAGCTCGTCGTCGTTCGACGCCGACACGGCGGCTGTCGTGCCGTCGTCCCACCGCACGAGGTACAGGGCCATCACACGCTCCTGAGACACCAACGGGGAGGCCGACCGACCTCCCCGTGGCGGTGCCCGTTCAACGCGGACTCTACCCCGCGCTGCGCGCCCGCTTGAAGGGCAGCACCTTGCCGCCGTCGATGATGTCGGGCGGGAACGGCGGGATCAGGTTGACCGCCTCGCGCATCGGCAGGGCGTCGGGGTCGGTGTAGAGACCGCGCAGCCCGAGGCTGTGACCCACCAGCACCTCGACGGCCTCGTCGTCGGCACCGAGGCGCTTCAGGCCGCTGACCAGCCCGGAACGGAAGGCGTGGTGCGGGAGCTTCGTGACCTCGCGCGGCACACCGGCGCGGTCCCAGGCCCGGCGGGCGTCGCGGCTGCGGGCGAGGCGCTGCTCGCGGTACGACGCCGTCTTGCGCCCGCAGGGCACGAGGTAGCCGTCCCTGGTGGGGGTCCAGTCCTTGAGCACATCGAGCAGCGCGGGCGCGATGGGAACCCACCGTCCCGCCTTCTCGGCGTCCGTCTTTCCGAGCTCGGGGCGGATGCGGAGGATGCCGGTCTCGAAGTCGATGTCGTCCCACCGCAGGCCCATCGCCTGCTGCACGCGGAGGCCGGTGCAGCGGAGGACGATGTAGAGCTTCCGCTGCCAGCCCGACGCGGCGCGGATGCACGCGTCCATCTGCTCGAAGGTCGGCGCGCGGGTGTGCATGCGGATGGCCTTCTTCATGCCGATGGTCTTGACGCTGACCGGCGCGGGGATGTGGGCGCGGTAGTCCTCCTCGGAGTGCGCCCACTCCCACCACTGGATGACGAGGCTGACGAGCTTGCGCCGCGACCCGTTGGCGCGCGGGTGTCCGTGCCCGTTGGTGGCGGTGGCGTCGTACCACTCGCGCATCAGCCGCTTGTTCAGCATGTCGCCGACGAGGACCTGGGCGTGCGGGTAGCGGACGGTCTTCATCCACCGCACGAACAGGTCGAGGGCACGGGCGTAGGCGCGCACGGTTGCGGGAGCCTTGCCACGGGCGAGCCACTGGACCCAGGCCTCCATCATCTGTTCGAGGTCAGGGTCTCGGCGAGGCTCAGCAGGCTGCGGCTCCTCGACGCCCCATCGCTTGCCCTGTCGGGCGGCGGCTTCGATGTCGCGCTTCCAGATCTGGGCGGTGTCCTCGTCGGGCGCGGTCTTGGTGCGGAGTCTGCCCTCGACGGGGCACTCCCATCGAAGCTGGATGTAGACGCGGTCCTTGTACTTCCGGCGTCGGATGCTGGCCATCGTGTGTCTCCCTGTGTGTCTGCTGCCTGGGCTTGCCCCACGGCGCGGACCCAGAGATACAGAGACTCTCTAACCCATCGCCAGGACTCTCTTTTTCCGCTTCCGACATCGATTCGAGGGGGCGTGATCCCGCTCGCGATGGAGCGGGCGACCATGCGGTCGAGGGTCGTGCGGCTGACCCTGAGCAGGTCGGCGACCTCGTCGGTCATGAGGAAAGCGGGGGTCGGCGCGGCGTCGGGTACAAGCGCGGGTACAAGACCGGCATCGACCTGCGTGTCGCCGTTGAAATCACTCAGGAACGAGGGCGATTGGCGGAGACGTTTTCGCCCCTCACCCCCGTCGGCGAGACGATTTACAGCCGCCGTCAGGTCCTTGATCGCGTCGATGAGCTCCGGGCCGGCCGAGGGCATGAGCCTTCAACAGCGCGATCAGGCTCGGCGTGAGAATCCGAACTCGGTTGAACTCCAGTTTTTCTAGGCGGTCCTCCGACGGAGCCGAGGGGGGGCTCTCTCGCCCTATACTCACGCGCGGAGGCAGGATGACTCAAGACGTCGCACTAGCAGCGAACATCGCTCGCAGGATCGAAGAGACGGCCGACCAGGAGGAGCTTCAGCAGTACGACGCATGGGCGCTCGTCGCAGCCGAGATCATGGGTTACGACATTGAGGATGGGGAGTTCCTGCGCGGCAACGACGGCGGGATTGACTTCTTCTATCAGGGCGATCGGGTCTACGAGGTCTTCCAGTGCAAGATGCACGAGCTAACCGACGTCGGTGCCGCCAACACCTCTGACTCGTTTGGCCCAGAGGGGGTCAACGATCTCCGACGTGCGATGTCGATCTTGCTGAAGGGCCAGAGTCCCAAGAACCTCGACGCGCGCATCCGCAGCATGAAGGCTCAACTCCTCGAAGATCTCTCCCTAGTCGGAGCAGACGAGGACCCTGAGAAGCCTGACTCGGAGGTGACAGTTCACTTCACTCTGCTGACATTGGGCGACAACCTAAGCCCAGCTGCCGAGAGTGAGGCGGACGCTTTTCGGGAAAGTCTCCGATCGCGGCAGACTGAGACTCCTGGGCTTAAGGCAACGTTCAGACACGTGGGTCTCTCGGAGCTTCGGACGTTTTCCGAGGAGCCGGGGAAGACGGCTCGAAAGCCGTCCAAGATCCGGCTCCGGCTGGCCCACGATGTCTGTATCCGGTCGGCGGCCCCCGTTCTTCCCCTCGTGTGACCGCCGAGCTACGCGTG
>CAYFOA010000210.1:0-13926 GCA_964344575.1 uncultured Rickettsiales bacterium
GACTTCGCGGACGACGACGACCTCGGGAACGACGACGACCTCGCGAATGACGACGACTTCGGTGACGACGACGACCTCGCCGACGACGACGACTCTGCCGGGGACGACGACGACTCCGCCGCGCCCGGCGGCTGCTGCACCGTCGCCGGCGTGCCGGGCTGCGCCGGCCCCACCCTCCACTCCGGCGTGCTCGGCGCTAACGAGACCTGGCTCGCCGCAGACGGGCCCCACCTCCTTACGGCCGACCTGACCGTCCCCGCCGGCGTCACCCTCGAAGTCGAACCCGGCACCACCGTCCTCGCCGACCCCGGCGCCGCCCTCCTCGTCCACGGCACCCTCCTCGCCGCCGGCGGGTCCGCCGCGTGCCCCCTCCAGCTCCAGTCCTCCTCGCCCACCCCCGCCCCCGGCGACTGGGACGGCATCGAGCTCGCCGACGGCGCCTCCGCCGTCCTCACCGACCTCGCCGTCCGCCACGCCGTCAAGGGCCTCCGCCTCGTCGGGTCCGCCGACGGCGTCCTCGTCGGCGCCACCGTCGAGGCCTCCTCGGACGCCGGCGTCGAGCTCGTCGGCACCCCCCCGCCCGCCGGCGACGACCCCGCCGACTTCGCCGCCAACACCGTCACCGGCGGCCTGTCCGTCCCCGTCCGCGCCGACAGCGGACGCCTCTCCCGCATCGACCCCTCGAACGCGTTCACCGGCAACGCCGACGACCGCGTCGAGCTCGCCGGCAGCCTCAACTTCGTCACCGACGTCACCCTCGCCGCCCTCGACGTCCCCTGGGACCTGAGCGCCGTCGGAGCGGTCCGCGAGGTCATCGCCGGCGTGACCGTGACCGTCCTCCCGGGGGCCGTCCTCCACTTCGGCGGCGCCGGCCCCCGCGGCCTCGACGTCGCCGACGGCGGTACCCTCGACCTCCTCGGCACCGCCGCCGCCCCCGTCCTCCTCACCAGCGCCCAGCCCGCCCCCGCCCCCGGCGACTGGGAGGGGCTCGCCTTCGCCTCCACCGCCCTCGGCACCCTCCAGCACGCCGTCGTCGAGCACGCCGGATGGGACCCCCTCGGCACCGGCCCGGCCCTCCGGCTCGCCGGCTCCGGCGTCTCCGTCACCGACTGCACCGTCGACGCTGCCGCCGGCCCCGGCGTCGAGATCGTCGGCGTCCCCGCCTCCGGTGGGGACGACCCGAGCGCGTTCGCGGGCAACCTCGTCACCGGCGGCGCGACCGTCCCCCTCCAGCTCGCCACCGAGCGGGCCACCGTCGTCGACGCGTCGAACACCCTCGCCGGCAACGCCGACGACCGCGCCGTGTTCGTCGGCTCCCTCAACTTCACCGCCGACGTCACCCTCCAGGCCCTCGACGTCCCCTGGGACCTGTCCGCCACCGGCGCCGTGCGCGAGGTCATCGCCGGCGTCACCCTCACCGTCGAGCCCGGCGCCGCCCTCGTCTTCGGCGTCGGCGGCGCCGACCGCGGCCTCGACGTGGTCTCCGGAGGCGAGCTCGTCGCGCAGGGGACGTCCGCCGCGCCGATCACGTGGACGAGCGGGCAGCCGGTCCCCGCTCCGGGAGACTGGGAGGGGCTGACCCTCCGCTTCGGCTCTGACGCCGCGCTGGCGTACTGCTCGATCGTGTACGCCGAGGACGGCGTCGACTTCCACGGCGGCGGCGCCCAGTCCCTGACCGACGCGACCGTCAGCGACTCCTCCGGCTGCGGCGTCGTCGTCCAGAACGGCGCCTCCCCGACCCTCTCCGGCAACGCGTTCGCGAGCAACGCCGGGGGCGACGTCTGCACCCCCTGAGGGACCCCGGGGGCCGGGTAGAAAACGCGCCCCCGAACTGGTAGACGTGCGCGCGTCATCCCCCTCCATCACGGAGAAGAGCCCCCCCATGGCATCGAGCCCCGAAATCCTCCCCGGCGGGCACGTCATCGGCCTCGGCGAGACACGCCGGACCGACAACTGGTGGGCCAGCCCCATCGCGACCGTCGTCTACATCGGCCTCGCGCTCGCCTACGGCACGTGGGCCGCGTTCCAGGGCGACCACTACCAGGCCGGCCCCTACCTCACCCCGCTGTACTCCCCGACGCTCTGGATCGACCCCGCCGCGGCCGGCGGCGCGGGCGCCGGCTACGGGCACGTCTGGCTGGGGACCTTCCCCTCGTGGTGGCCGAGCTTCATCCCCGCGTCCCCGGCGCTGCTCATCCTCCCGCTGCCGGGCCTCCTCCGGCTGACCTGCTACTACTACCGCAAGGCCTACTACCGCTCCTTCATGGCGTCCCCCCCCGGGTGCGCCGTCGAGGGCGCCCGGCGCGCGAAGTACCAGGGCGAGACGAGGCTGTTCGTCTTCCAGAACATCCACCGGTACGCGCTGTACCTGGCCCTCATCTACAACGTCATCCTCTTCTTCGACGCGTTCGTCTCCTTCTCCTACAAGGGCGAGCTCGGCGTCGGCGTGGGCTCGATCGTCCTGCTCGTCAACGCCTCGCTGTTGGCCGGCTACAGCTTCGGCTGCCACAGCTTCCGGCACCTCTTCGGCGGACGGCTCGACTGCTTCACCTGCGACAACCCCGCGAAGATCCAGCACTCCGCGTGGAAGTTCGGCACCTGGTTCAACGTCCGCCACATGCAGATCGCCTGGATCAGCCTCGGCTTCGTCATGCTCACCGACGTCTACATCCGGTGCGTCAGCCACGGGATCATCCCCGACCTCAACACCTGGGGCGCCGACATGAGCCACGTCGCGCGCGCGGCGGGACTGTAAGCCATGGGTCACGACATCAAGACCGTCGAGCACGACGTCATCGTCATCGGAGCCGGGGGCGCCGGCCTCCGCGCCGCCATCGAGTGCTCCGCCCACGGGCTGGACACCGCCGTCGTCTGCAAGTCGCTCCTCGGCAAGGCCCACACCGTCATGGCCGAGGGCGGCATGGCCGCCGCGCTCCGGAACGCCGACGACCGCGACAACTGGGCCGTCCACTTCCGCGACACCGTCCGCGGCTCCAAGTTCCTCAACGACTGGCGCATGGCCGAGCTGCACGCCAAGCAGGCCCCCGACCGCGTCAAGGAGCTGGAGGACTGGGGCGCCGTCTTCGACCGCACGAAGTCCGGCCTCATCAACCAGCGCAACTTCGGCGGCCACCGCTTCCCGCGCCTCGCCCACGTCGGCGACCGCACCGGCCTCGAGCTGATCCGGACCCTCCAGGACCACGGCGTCCACCAGGGGTTCGAGGTCTACATGGAGTGCAAGGCCATCAGGCTCCTGAAGGAGGGGGACGCCGTCGGCGGCGTGCTCTGCCTCTGGAAGGACAGCGGCCGCTTCATGCTGCTCAAGGCCAAGGCCGTCATCATGGCGACCGGCGGCGGCGGGAAGATGTGGCGCGTCACGTCGAACTCGTGGGAGTACACCGGCGACGGCGCGGCCATGGCGTACGACGCCGGCGCCGAGCTGATGGACATCGAGTTCACCCAGTTCCACCCCACCGGGATGGTCTGGCCGCCGTCGGTCCGCGGCACCCTCGTGACCGAGGGCGTGCGGGGCGAGGGCGGGCACCTTCGGAACTCCGAGGGGAAGCGCTTCATGTTCAACTACATCCCCGAGCGGTTCGCGTCCGAGACGGCCGACACCGAGGAGGAGGGCCACCGCTGGCTCCACGGGGACAAGGACGCGCGCCGGCCGCCCGAGCTGCTGACCCGGGACGTGGTCGCGCGGGCCATCTACAACGAGGTCAAGGAGGGGCGCGGTTCGCCGCACGGGGGCGCGTTCCTGGACATCGCGTCCAACCGCCCCGCCGACTACATCAAGCGGAAGCTCCCGTCGATGTACCACCAGTTCAAGGAGCTGGCGGAGGTCGACATCACCGCCCAGCCGATGGAGGTCGGCCCCACGCTGCACTACTTCATGGGCGGCATCCGGGTCGACGCCGACAGCCAGGAGGCGACCACGGTCAAGGGGCTCTTCGCGTGCGGCGAGTGCTCCGCGGGGCTGCACGGGGCGAACCGGCTCGGCGGCAACTCGCTGTCCGACCTCATCGTCTTCGGCAAGCTCGCCGGCGACGGGGCGGTGGCCTACGCCAAGGGGCTCGGCAGCGCGCCGGCTGTGAGCGACGACGACGTCAGCGCCGCGGTGAAGCACGCGACGGCGCCGCTGAACCGGGAAGAGGGGGCCAACCCCTTCGTCCTCCACGACGAGCTCTGCGAGATCATGGGCGAGCACGTCGGCATCTACCGGACCGAGGACGGGCTCGCCGCGGGGCTCGAGAAGCTCGCCGGGTGGCGCGAGAAGATCAAGTCGACGAAGGCCCACGCCAGCTCCCAGTACAACGCCGGGTGGCACGAGGCGCTCGACCTCGAGTCGATGGCGGTCGTCTCCCAGGCCGTGGCGATGGGCGCCAAGGAGCGCAAGGAGTCGCGCGGGGCGCACAGCCGGGCCGACTACGAGACCGAGGACCACGACGTCTGGGGCAAGGTCAACCTCGTCATCCGGAAGGGCGACGGCGGGGACATGGAGCTGTACCACCACCAGCGGCCCGAACCCCCCGCGGAGCTCGCGAAGATCGCCCGCGCCACCGTCGAGGAGCTGGACGCGATGACCGCGTCCGGGGAGGTGCAGATCTGATGGCCAAGCGCACCTTCAAGATCTGGCGAGGCAACGCCGAGGGCGGCGACTTCGAGTCCTACGAGACGGAGATCTCCGAGGGGATGGTCGTCCTCGACGCGATCCACCAGATCCAGGCGGAGTCGGCGTCCGACATGGCCGTCCGGTGGAACTGCAAGGCCGGCAAGTGCGGCTCCTGCAGCGTCGAGGTCAACGGCAAGCCGAAGCTCGCCTGCATGACGCGCATGAACTCGCTCCCCGCGACCGGCGAGATCACCGTCCAGCCGATGAAGACGTTCCCCGTCGTCAAGGATCTCGTCTGCGACGTCTCCTACAACTACGAGCGGAACAAGAGGATCCCGCCGTTCAGCCCCCGCCCCCGCGAGGCCGACGGGACGCACCGGATGGTCCAGGAGGACGTCGACCGCATCCAGGAGTTCCGGAAGTGCATCGAGTGCTTCCTCTGCATGGACGTCTGCCACGTGCTCCGCGACCACGACAAGCGGGAGCAGTTCAGCGGACCGCGCTGGATGATCCGGCTCGCGTCGCTGGAGATGCACCCCCTCGACGTCGTCGACCGCATCCCCCTGATCAAGGAGGAGCACGGGAGCGGCTGGTGCAACATCACCCGCTGCTGCACCGAGGTCTGCCCCGAGCACATCAACATCACGGACAACGGGATCATCCCGCTCAAGGAGCGCGTCGTCGACCGCTTCTACGACCCGATCGCGATGCTGTGGCGCAAGGTGTTCGGGCCGCGCAAGCCCCACAAGAAGCTGCCCGTCATTCGGGACTGAGGATCGTCAGCAGCACGTCGTAGTCGACGCCGTCGTTGACGCCGAGATCCTCGCTCAGGATCACCCCGAGCGTGTAGTTGCCCCCGTCGACCGCGGTCGTGGAGATGATCTCCGGCGCGCCGTCCGTGTCCGCCGTCGCGAAGAGCACGCCGCCGGGGTCGTACAGCTCCAGCGTGATGTCGCCGTCGGTCTCGTCGAAGTCCACGTCGATGTCGATCAGCTGGTCGCCGAACGCGTAGAAGCTGAAGAAGTCCGGCTCGTCGACGCAGACCTGCATCGCCGGGTACAGCCCCAGGCTCGGCAGGTACGCCGCCATGTTGATGTCGTCGTTGGGCTCGAAGAAGTCGATCGGGCAGACGCCCTGGATCACGCTGCTGACGTCCATGTCGTACACGTTCCCCGGGAGGCTCCCCGCGTCGCCCGACGGCATCGTGACGTGGAGCACGTACGGTCCCGTCTCGGGGACCAGGATGACGAAGTTCTCGTCGTTGTCCGTGGTCTCCCCCGACGCGTAGTTCGTCGTCAGGTAGTGGTCCCACAGGAACACGTCGATGTTGCCCTCCGCCGCGATGTAGCCGAGGTCGTAGGTGAGGACGTGGCCGGCGGTCAGGTCGAGGGCGTACCAGTCGTCGTCCCCGGGGCAGATCGTCTGCGACAGGTAGATGCCGCCGGACAGGTACGCGGCCGTCGCGACCTCGTTGTTGGGCTCGTACACGTCGGACGTGCAGCCCTGCGTCGCGCCGTCCACCGTCAGGCTGTAGATGAGCCCGGGGATGAAGCCGCCGTCGCCGGTGAGCGCGACCTGCAGGAGGTAGTCGCCCGACTCGGCGGCGGTGTGCTCGATCAGCTCGTCGTCCGTGTTCGAGTCGGCCAGCGCGACGAAGTTGCCGGAGGGGTCGAACAGGGTCAGGTCGACGTTCCCCTCCACCGCGAAGAACTGCACGTCGAACACGAGATCGTCGCCCACGATGGCCTCGACGGCGTACCAGTCGTCGTCCCCGCAGGCCGTCAGGTTGAGGTACGTGGTCGTCGACAGCGACGGCGCGTCGGCCTCGGTGTCGTTCGGCTCGAGGGCGTCCGGCTCGCAGAACGTCGGCGCCTGGTTGACCTGGATCTGGAGGTTGTAGAGGTTCCCCGGGACGTCGCCCGGGGCGCTCGCGTAGACGCGGAGGCGGTAGGTGCCGGGGAACGCGACGTAGTGCTGGATCCACTCGGTCGTGCCGCCCCCCTCGGAGATCGCGACGACGTCACCGTCGGGGCCGAACAGCTCGAGGTCGAGGTCGCTCCCGATCTCCTCGTACGACGCGCTGACCTCGATGAAGCCGGACACCAGCAGCCCCGCCATCTCGAACCAGTCCGCGGGGTCGTCGTCGCACAGCGTCAGGCCGGACTCGTCGAACGGGAACGTCACCACGGTCGCGTCGGCCTCCGTGTCGTTGGGCTCGTAGTCGTCCGCGGTGCACACGAAGGGGGTCGCGTCGTCGTCGTCGTCACCGGTCGCGTCGTCGTCGTCGTCGGAGGTCGCGTCGTCGTCGTCCGTGGCCGCGTCGTCGTCGTCCCCCGTCACTGTGTCGTCGTCGTCGTCGGGGGCGGGGGACAGGCCCGGCGGCTCGGGGCAGGCGGACGCCGCCAGGAGCAGCAGCAGCGGCAGGAGCAGGCGTCTCACAGCCACAGCTCGAAGTTGTAGAGGTTGCCGGTCTGCTCCCCCTCGTCGACGGGGAGCACGATCTCGATCGTCCAGTCGCCGCCGTTGTCGATCGCGTGGGTGAGCTCCGCGCCGTCGTCGACGGGGGACGACTGCGCGACCTCGTTGCCGTCGGGGTCGTGCAGGTACGCCTCGACGTCGCCCTCGCCCGGGTCGAACGTCAGGTGCAGCTCCAGGAACTCCCCGTTGGCGGCGTTGATCCGGAAGAAGTCCGGCTCGAACTCGCACACCGTGGCGCCGTTCAGCGGGCCCTTGTTGATGGGGAACGCCTCGCCGATCGAGTCGTTCGGCTCCCACACGTCCGGCGAGCACGCCGCCGTGACCAGCGCCAGCACCGCGAAGTCGTAGATCTGCCCCTCGATGTACCCCTCCTCGTACTCCAGCGTGACCCGCAGGTAGTACGTGCCCGACTCGGGGACGCTGTAGGTGAAGTACTCGTTGCCGAACCCGTTGTCGCCGGCCGCGACCACGTTCAGGTCCTCGTCCATCAGGTAGATGTCGGGGTTGCCCTCGAACGGGTGGTTCGTGCCGAGGTTGATCTCGACGAACTCCGTCACCCCCAGCTCGAGCACGTACCAGTCGTCCTCGCCGGGGCAGATGGTCTGGTCGAGCCAGTCCCCGTTCTGCCGCGGGAACGCCGTCTCCGGCGTGTCGTTGGGCTCGTACCAGTCGGCGATGCAGGGGACGAGCGTCGGCCCCTTCAGCTCGAGCCCGTAGGCCTGCCCCCCGAAGGAGCCGAGGTCTTCGGCGAGCGCGACCTCGAGCACGTACTCGCCCGTGGCCCACGCCGCCCACTCGATCCGCTCGTCGTCCGTCGTCGAGGTGCTCTCCGTGAGGAGGGTGCCGTCGTCCAGGTACAGGTACAGGTCGACGTCGCCCTCGGCGTGGGTGAAGTCCACCCAGACGTCGATCAGGTCCCCCTCCTGGACCGCGAACTTCAGGAAGTCCGACTCGCCGTCGCAGAGGGTGAAGTCCTCGTACAGCGTCGTCGTGATCGGGACCGCGGTCTCGAAGGAGTCGTTCCCCTCGGCCCGGTCGGGGGTGTTGCAGAAGGGGTTGGGGGGGACGTTGACGTCGACGTCGTAGTCCATCCCGGGGGCCTTCCGGTCCTCCGCCACCCACGCCCGCAGGAGGTAGTCGGTGTCCCACTCCGCCCAGTAGACGATCGTCTCCACCATCGCGCGGTTGGTCCCCTCCGCGAGCACCTCGCCGTCCATCGACAGGAGCTGGAGGTCGAGGTCGCCGTCGATGGGGTTGAACGTCGAGCGGATGTCGAGCAGGTGACCGGGCTGGACGCCGGCGAGGTGGAACCAGTCCTCCTCGCCGGGGAAGCAGAGGGACAGCCCGAGCGACGACACCGGGACGTGCTTGGTGGCCGCGTCCTCCATCACGTCGTTCTGCTCGAACTCGTCGTCGCGGCAGGCCCCCGCGCTGAGGTCGAAGACGATGCCCTGCGTCCCGATGTCGTCGGACTCGAGCCAGACCCGGGCGTACAGGGGGCCCGGCTCGGTCGCCTCGACCCAGGCGATCTCGTCGTCGTGCTCCCCCAGCGAGGACTCGAGCACGTCGCCGTACTGGTCGACGATCTCGAGCTGGATGTCGCCCTGCTCCATCGCGAAGTCCGCGATGAAGGTGACCACCTCGCCGGGCTCGGCGTCGTAGTAGAACCACGCCTCCTCGCCGGTCTCGCACAGCGAGAGCTTCTCGATGTAGGCGAAGGCGGGGAACTCCATCGCGTCCTCGAACGTGGCCACGTCGTACTCGTCGCCGGGGCACCACTTCGGGCGGGGGAGCTCGTCGTCGGGGAGGCCGCTGACCGCGTCGTCGTCGTCGGGCGCGCCCGTGGTGTCGTCGTCGTCCGCCGGGCAGCCGGCGAGGAGCAGCGCCGCGAGCAGCGCACGCGCGGGGGCGAGCCGGCTCAGGGGAGGAACTCCAGGAGGTAGGAGTTGCCCGGGTCGCCGGGGTCGTCCACCAGCTCGATCTTCAGGTAGCGGTAGCCCGAGCCCACCGCGGTGTAGTTGAGCGTCTCCTCGTCGTTCGTCGTGGTGGAGTCGTCGATGACGTTGCCGCTGGCGTCGAGCAGCGAGATGTCGATGTTCCCCGCGTCGTTGGCGAACTCGACGGTGATGTCCACCGTCTCGCCGTTGTAGAGGTGGATGGCGTAGTAGTCGTCGTCGCCGGTGCACGCGAACGCGGTGGGGACGATCTCGAAGCCCACGAGCGTGGCCGCCCCGAGGCTGTCGTTGGGCTCGTCGAAGTCCGACGGGCAGGAGGACACCGTCGGGCCCGCGATCACCAGGTCGTAGACGTTGCCCGTGGCCGCGCCGGTGTCCGTCGTCAGGGTGACCTCGACGTAGTACGTCCCCGCCGACGTGACGTCGTGGAAGAGCTCCTCGAGGTCGGTCGTGGTCGACGACGACGTGAGGAGGTTCAGCGCGCTGTCGTAGAGGGCCGCGTCGATGTCGCCCTCGTCGTGCTCGAACACGATCTCCGCGACCAGCTCCTCGCCGGACGGCATGGCGACCGAGTACCAGTCGTCGTCGCCGCAGACGCTGAGCTCCTGGAAGCCCGGGGGGACGACCGGGCCGGCGGTGCTGCTCGTGTCGTTGGGCTCCTCGATGTCCGTGGCGCAGGAGCCGTCCAGCACGAGCAGGTCGAGGTCGTACCGGTTGCCGGGCTCGCTGCCGGTGTCCGAGATGCGCGAGACCACCACGTGGTAGTCGCCGGGCGAGGTGACGGCGTAGGCGAGCGCCTCGTCGTCCGTCGTGGTCTCCGACGAGGCGACCGTCGAGGAGGCGGGGTCCAGCACGAAGAGGTCGAGGTTGCCCTCGGCGTGGGGGAACTCGATCGCGGCCTCGATGACGTCGCCGGCGAGCGCGCTGACCTCGTAGTAGTCGTCGACGTCGCTGCACGCGGTGAGGCTCCCGAAGCCCCCGTTGGGGAGGTCGTTGGCGGTGGCGGCGTCGTCGTTCGGCTCGAGGGGGTCGTCGACGCAGGTGTTCGACAGGATCGCCAGCGTCAGGGTGTAGCCGTTGCCCGTGGTGGGGCCGGTGTCGTTGGCGTTGGTCACGCCCACGGCGTACGTCCCCGAGCCCGCGGAGACGTAGCTGATCGACTCGTCGTCGGTCGTCGTCGTCGAGGTCGCGACGGGGGCGCCGAGGTCGTCGTACAGCGTGAGGTTGAGGTCGCCGTCGCTGTGCGCGAACGCGATCCCGACCTGGATGGTGTCGCCCGTCGTGACCGTGAACTCGAAGAAGTCCGGCTCCAGCTCGCAGGCCGTCGCGTTGGGGTAGCTGCCCGGCACGATCGGGTAGGCGCCCGCGAGGTCGTCGTTCGGCTGGTAGGGGTCGGCGGGGCAGGCCACCGACGCGCCGGTCGTCGCGGTCAGGTCGTAGGGGGTGCCGTAGACGCTGCCCGCGTCCTGGTCGAGGACCACCTGGAGGTAGTGGGTGCCGTTGGCGATCGCCGTGATCGAGAGGGACTCGTCGTCGGTGTTGCTCGTCGACTGGGCGAGCTGGCTGGTGACGGTGGCGTCCCACATGAAGGCGTCGATGTCGCCCTCGCCGTCGTCGAACGACAGGTCGGCCTGCCACGAGTCGCCGGCGGTCAGCGTCGCCTCGTACCAGTCCTCCTCCACGCCCTCGCACACGTGGAGGCCCGTGTAGGTGCCGTCCGCCAGCGTCGCGGCGCTGACCGAGTTGTTGTTCGGCTCGAACGAGTCGGTGGGGCAGGCCTGGCCCGCGCCGGCGAGGGTGAGGTCGTACGTGTTGCCGGGGTTGGGGCCCTGGTCGAGGATCAGCTCGGTCTCGAGGAACCAGCTCCCGGTGGACGGGATCGAGTACGAGATCGACTCGTCGTCGGTGGTCGTCTCGCTGGATGCGACCTCGTTGCCGCCGGAGTCGACGAGGAACATGTCGATGTTGCCGTCGGAGTGGGCGAAGTCGATGTCGATGTCGACGGTGTCGCCCGCCGCGGCCGTGAACGAGTACCAGTCGTTGTCGGTGTCGCAGGCGTACATGCTGAGGTAGCTGCCGTTGGTGATCGGGGCCGCCGTGGGGGTCGTGTCGTTCGGCTCGAGGGAGTCGCTGGGGCACGTCGGGGGGGCCGCGGTGACGTCGACGTACATCGAATAGGGGTTGCCGGGGATCGAGCCGGTGTCCGTCTCGAGGATGATCTCGATGGAGACGGTCGCGGCCGAGGGGGCGACGAAGTCGAGGATCTGCTCGTCGTCGGTGGTCGAGACGGCCTCCTCGAGCTGGTTCCCCGACGAGTCGTACAGGGCGAGGTCGATGTTCCCCTCGGCGTGGTCGAAGTCCAGCGTGAGGTCGAGCTCGTCGCCCGCCAGCAGCGCGAGGTTGTACCAGTCGTCGTCGGTGTCGCAGGCGTACAGGCCGGTGTAGTCGCCGTCGAACACGTCCACGGCGGCCGCCTGCGTGTCGTTCGGCTCGAGCGAGTCCGACGTGCACGTCGTGGGGGCGGGGGAGACGGTGAGGTCGAGGTCGTAGAGGTTGCCCGGGATGGAGCCGGTGTCGGTCTCGAGGATGACCTCCAGCGAGTACGTGCCGGTGTAGAGGGCGACCAGCGCGGCGATCGCCTCGTCGTCGGTGGTCGTCGTCGACTCGGTGACCAGGGCGCCGGCGTCGTCGTACACGGCGATGTCGATGTTCCCCTCGGCGTGGCTGAAGGTGGCATCGATGTCGATGATCTCGCCGGCGAGGACGTCGAAGTCGAACCAGTCGTCGTCGGTGTCGCACGCGGTCAGGCCGGAGTAGCTCCCCGGGGGGAGGTCGGCCGCCGCCGCCTGGGAGTCGTTCGGCTCGTAGGTGTCCGAGGCGCAGGTGGTCGGCGCGGGGGTGATCGCGAGGTCGACGGAGTAGGGGTTGCCGGGGATGGAGCCGGTGTCCGTCTCGAGGATGACCTCCAGCGACAGGGTGCCGTCGGCGGGGGCGACGAGGGCGCTGAGGAGCTCGTCGTCGGTGGTCGTCGCGGACTCGACGAGCAGCGCCCCGGTGGCGTCGTAGACCCCGATGTCGATGTTCCCCTCGGCGTGGCTGAAGAGGACGTCGATGTCGACGATGTCGCCGGTGACGACGGCGAACTCGTACCAGTCGTCGTCGGTGTCGCAGGCCGTGAGGCTGGTGTAGCTGCCGGCGGTGATCGCGCCGGCGTCCGCCTGGGCGTCGTTGGGCTCGAAGGAGTCCGACGCGCAGGTCGGCGAGACCGACGAGACGGTGAGGTCGAGGTCGTAGGGGTTGCCCGGGACCGAGCCGGTGTCGGCGTCGAGGATGACCTCCAGCGAGAGGGTGCCGTCGGCGGGGGCGACGAGGGCGGCGATCGACTCGTCGTCGGTGGTGGAGGTGGCCTCGAGGAGGAGGGCGCCGGTGTCGTCGTAGAGGGCGACGTCGATGTTGCCCTCGGCGTGGCTGAAGGTGACGTCGACGTCGACCGTGTCGCCCGCGAGGACGGCGAAGTCGTACCAGTCGTCGTCGGTGGTGCAGGCGTGGAGGCCGGTGTAGGAGCCGTCGGTGATCGCGGCGGCCGCGGCCTGCGAGTCGTTGGGCTCGTAGCTGTCCGCGGTGCAGGCCGCGGGGCTGACGACGGCGACGTCGATCTCGTAGGGGTTGCCGACGACGGAGCCGGTGTCGCTGAAGAGGAGGACCTGGAGCGCGACGGCGTCCGACGAGGTGGCGGTGTACGTCACCTGCTCGTTGTCGGAGGTGGAGTTCCCGGCGTCGATCGAGCCGCCGGTGGAGTCCCACAGCTCGATGTCGATGTCGCCCTCGAGCATGACGAAGGAGACGTCGATGGTGAGCTCGTCGCCCGCGGACAGGGGGATCTCGTACCAGTCCTCGTCGGCGGGGCAGGCGTGGAGGCTCGGGTAGTTGCCCGCGGACAGCGGACCGGCGGCGGAGCCGGCGTCGTCGTTGGGCTCGTAGGCGTCGACGGTGCAGGGAGCGGAGCTGCCGAAGAGGAGGAGGTCGTAGAGGTTGCCGGGGGTCGCGTCGTCGGAGACCAGCTCGACCTCGACGTAGAAGTCGTCGGCCGCGGCGGCGGTGTGGGTGAGGGACTCGTCGTCGGTGGTGGACTCCGAGGAGGCCACCTCGGAGCCGGAGGAGTCGAGGATGAAGACGTCGATGTTGCCGTCGTCGTGGGCGAAGAAGAGGTCGACCTCGAGGGTGTCGCCGGCGCCCACCGGGGTGGTGTAGACGTCGTACGTCGAGGTGTCGCAGACGGCGAGGTTGGTGTAGGTGCCGTCGCTGACGTCGGACGCCGAGGCGAGGTCGTCGTTGGGCTCGTAGGAGTCATCGACGCAGCCGGTGGTGGGGGTCAGCGCCAGCTCGAGGTCGTAGTCGTTGCCGGGCGCCGAGCCCAGGTCGGTCTCGAGGATGACCTCGACGAGGTAGTCGCCGGTCACCGTGATCGGGTGGCTGATGGACTCGTCGTCGGTGAGGGAGGCGGACTCGACGATGAGCGAGCCGGCGGGGTCGCGGAGCACGAGGTCGACGTCGCCCTCGGCGTGGACGAAGTAGACGTCGAGGGCGAGCGTGTTCCCGGCCGCGATCGTGACCGCGTACCAGTCGTCGTCGCCGTCGCAGATGCGGAGGCCGGTGGTCAGCCCGAGAGGCGCGGTGGCGGGGGTGGAGAGGTCGTCGTTGTCCTCGAAGCTGTCGTCGGTGCAGGCGTCCGGGGCGGTGTCGTCGTCGTCCCCGACGGTGTCGTCGTCGTCCGGCGGGAGGGTGTCGTCGTCGTCCGGGGGCAGGGTGTCGTCGTCGTCGGCCGCGTCGTCGTCGTCCGGCGGGAGGGTGTCGTCGTCGTCCGGCGGGAGGGTGTCGTCG
>CAYFOA010000211.1:0-811 GCA_964344575.1 uncultured Rickettsiales bacterium
CGCCGTCGCTGTCGTCGTCCAGCGCGTTGGGGACGCCGTCGCCGTCGGGGTCGTCGGACCCCTCGTCGATCGTGTCGATGCCGTCGCCGTCGTCGTCCTCGTCCTGCCAGTCGGGGATCGTGTCGCCGTCCGAGTCGAGCGGGTTGCCCACGTCGCCGCCGACCTCGGTCCCGTCGTCCACGCCGTCGCCGTCCGTGTCGGGGTTCAGGGGGTCGCTGCCGAGGCTCCCCTCCAGCGCGTCGCTGAGGCCGTCGTCGTCGTCGTCCCCGTCGAGGCAGTCGGCCACGCCGTCGCCGTCCGTGTCGTCGAACTCGTCCAGGAGGCTGCCGTCGCAGTCGCTGTCGGTGCCGTCCGTGCAGGTCTCGGGCGCGCCCGGGTAGACGGTGTCGTCGCCGTCGTCGCAGTCGACGCTGTCCGGGTAGCCGTCCTCGTCGGCGTCGGTCCCGATGTCGCCGAGGCAGTCGGGGAGGCCGTCGCCGTTGTCGTCGGCCTCCTCGTCGACGAGGTCGCCGTCGCAGTCGCTGTCCACGAGGTCGCAGTCCTCGGTCGCGCCGGGGAAGATCGTGTCGTCCAACGGCCCGCAGTCGATGCCGTCATCGGCGCCGTCGCCGTCGTCGTCGGGGTCGCTGCAGTCGGGGAACGTGTCGCCGTCGGTGTCGGTGAACCCGTCCGTGACGTCCCCGTCGCAGTCGTTGTCCACGTCGTCGCAGACCAGCGGCGCGCCGGGGTAGACGGTCGCGTCGGTGGGGGCGCAGTCGCCCGCGTTGTCGTCGTAGTCGTCGTCGTCGTCGTCGTCGTCGATGCAGTCGGG
>CAYFOA010000211.1:821-8547 GCA_964344575.1 uncultured Rickettsiales bacterium
GCTCGCCGTCGAGGTCGCTGTCGGCGAAGAAGTCGACGAGGTCGCCGTCGCAGTCCTGGTCGACGTCGTCGCAGGCCTCGGTCGCGTTGGGGTAGACGGTGGGGTCGGTCTCGTCGCAGTCGACGACGTCGGGGAACAGGTCGTTGTCGTCGTCGGCGTCGTAGCAGTCGAGATCGCCGTCGCCGTCGGTGTCGGGGAAGGACTCCTCGACGTCGCCGTCGCAGTCCTGGTCGATGGTGTCGCAGATCTCCGGCGCGCCGTCGTAGATGGACGTGTCGCCGTCGTCGCAGTCGCCCTCGCAGGTGGTCTGTCCGTCGCCGTCGACGTCGAACCCCTCGTCGATGTTGCCGTCGCAGTTCTCGTCGTCGCCGTCGCAGACCTCGGTCTCGCCGGGGTTGACGTTCGCGTCGTTGTCGTCGCAGTCGTCGTCGGGCCCGGTGCAGCCGGAGGTGTCGAAGGTGTCGTCGCCCCAGGTGTCGCCGTCGACGTCGGTGCAGGTGTCGCAGGCGTCGCCGATGTCGTCGAGGTCCTCGTCCTCCTGGCCGGGGTTGGCGACGTCGGGGCAGTTGTCGTCGACGCTGTCCCAGCCGTCGCCGTCGGGGTCGCTGTCGAGCGAGTAGACCGACAGGGTCGAGTTGCCGCTGTTCCAGTCCCAGTAGAAGAGCTGGCCGTCGCCGTAGGTGATGCCGGCGGTGGTCCCCTCCAGGCCGAGCGCGTAGGTCTGCAGGAGCGCGCCGGTGTCGAGGTCGTAGCGGTGGATGTCGGCGCCGGCCTTGTACTCGAGGACGAACAGCCAGCCGTCCACGTCGTCCACGGCGATGTCGCCGATGCCCTCGGTGGTGCTCAGGGTGTAGGAGTTGACGAAGGAGTTCGGGGTCGACGCGTTGGAGACGTAGATCTCGTTGAGGTTGCTCCAGTTGTAGGTGTTGGACAGCTCGGTCCGGTAGAAGAGTCCGTCGCGGACGTCGATGGGGAAGCCGCCGTAGCCGGCCACGTAGTTCCCGTACGACGACAGCCCGCCGCCGGTCTTCGGGATGGTCCACATGTCCTGCGTCGAGCTGTTCCCGGTGTAGTCGCTGAAGTAGTAGAGCGAGCCGTCCGCCGCGACGGACGTGGTGTGGTGCTTGTTGACGGCGAGCTGGCCCGTGTAGGCGCCGGTCTGGTTGGACCGGTAGATCGTGTTGGTCGACTGCTGCATGTACAGCAGCTCGCCGGTCGCGGAGTCGAAGCCGAGGCCCTGGGGGTGGAAGTTCGACGAGCTCTGCTCGAACTGGGACCCCAGGGAATACGTGTTGAGCAGCTGGAGGTCCTGCGCGACCGCGGGGGTGGCGACGAGGACGAGGGCGAGGATCGGGAGGAGCCGGCGCATGGCGCGCAGCTTAGACCGGTCCTCCGCTACGGCCAGACCTGGAAGATCCCGTCGCCGCCGTCGGCGCGGAACTCGAGCCCGTCCACGAGCATCGCGCTGTCGAAGATGCCGTCCGCGACGTCGTAGACGCTGAAGGAGACGCTGACGAGGTCGCCGCCGCTCACCGGGACGTCGACCCGGAGCCAGCCCGTCGCGCCGTCCTCGTCGAACCCCGTGCCCGCGAGGATCGCGTCCGGGCTGACGATGACGAGGTAGGGGGAGTTGACGGAGATCGGGTCGCCGACCGAGTCGAGGAGCACCTCTCCCGTGTACGCCTCCCCCTCGACGTGGACGCTCGCCCCGTCGCTGTAGGCGCTGCCTACCCACTCGGGGTACTCGCGGGTGAGGAAGAGGACGTGGACGCGGAGCCAGTTGGCGGACGGCGGGGCCTGGAGGGTGAGCGTCAGGCTCGCCTTGTCTCCGGCCGCCCCGTCGGGGCCGTCGCCCGGGTAGTCGTGGTCCTGGAGCGTCTGGATGTTGGTGACGAGGCCGGTCGACAGCAGCGCCATGCGCGTCCCCACGACGGGGCAGATGCCGCCCATGCCGGTGCGGACGGCCATCATCTCGGCGTGGTCGGCGCCGATCACGCCGACGAGCTCGTCCTTGGCGACGTCCATCGCGGTGGCGAGGGCGAGGGCGTCGCTGAAGGCGCCGAGGGGGCCGTCGTCGCAGGTCTCGGGCGGGGTGGCGTCGTCGTCGTCGCCCGCAGCGTCGTCGTCGTCCCCGCTCGCGTCGTCGTCGTCCCCGGTCGCGTCGTCGTCGTCCCCGCCCGACGCGTCGTCGTCGTCCGCGCCGGTCGCGTCGTCGTCGTCCTCGTCGAACCCGTACAGGTTCAGCGTGCCGAGCGCGCCGCACCCGCCCAGCCCGAGGGCGAGGACCGCGAGGACGGACAGACGGGTCGATGCCATGCGCGTCATCGTACGCCAGCGCGGTGCAAGCGATGCACCATCGCGAAGGGCTTCCGCGCCACGACCCAGCGGATGCGGCGCGCCTCCTTCCGCGCCTCGGCCCGGTCGTGGAGGACCGCGTCCGCGATCAGGCGCGCCTTCCGGACGGTCGGGAGGACCTCCTCGCGCAGCGGCGGGGGGAGCGCCTCGACCTCGTCCGCGAGCGCCGCGATCGCCTCCAGCTCGGCGCGGACGACGTCCCGGTCGCGCGCCTTGGCGGCCCGGTACAGCCGCGGCGCCTCGTGTCGCCTCGGGGCGAGGAGGAGGTGGTTGCGGCAGAGCCCGTAGATCCCCGCCAGCGTCCGGCCGCCCGCGTCCCCTCCCCCGACGTCGGCCAGCGCGCGCCCGTGGGCGGCCTCGGGATCGTGGGACGCGGGCGCGGCCGCGAACTCCGCGAAGCAGTCCACCGACACCTTCGTCAGCTCCGGCTCCAGCGCCCCGTTGAGGAGCACCCCGGACGAGGCCTCGAGCACGTCCGCGTCCAGGTTGTCCCCCGGACCGAAGCTCAGCTTGCGCCATCCCCGCAGCCCCGCCGCCTCGCCCGTCGCGAGGTTGACCCAGTCGTTCACCACGGCGTTGTTCCAGATCAGGATCGGCACCCCCGCCTCGGCGCTCAGCTCGCGGACGTCGGCCCCCCGGATCGCCCGGCTGAACACGCGCGGCCCCGTCCACGCGACCGGCACGCCGTCCGGCAGCGTCTCCCCCAGCGCCCTCCAGTAGCGGCGCCCGGCCCCGCCCAGCTTGCTCCACGTGCGCGAGTAGACGGCGGGGACGAGGAAGAACGACGCGTCCGGCAGCCGCTCCGCGCAGCGCCGCACCGCGTCCCCGTGGAACCGCCCCATCGACCGGCCCCCGAGGCTCGGGACGAACGTGGCCGCGGTGTCGTCGAAGAGCAGCGCGAAGGAGCGGACGCCGGCCGCGTGCAGCGCGTCCAGCTTGGCCACCAGCGCCTCGAAGTGGCGGTCCCCCCACCGGGCCAGGTTGTTCTTCCCGAACACCTTCGCGGGGGCGACGGCCACCGTGACGCGGACGCCGCACCGGTCGCCGGCGTCCACCAGCGCGGCGAACCGGTCGAGCTCGTCGCGCGGGTACGGCTCGATCCAGCGCGCGCCGCGGTGCAGCGGGTCCCGCTTGGGCGCGTACGCGTAGCTCGTCAGCCCCCGCGCGCCGAGGCGGCGGATCATCGACAGGCGGGCCTCGTGGCTCCACGGCGGACCGTAGAACCCCTCGATCACTCCGCTGTAGCTCTTGGCGCTACACATATCGATCTACCCGCTACACGCGATCGTCAACACGGTCACAACAGGACGGCGAAACCGCCGGAGATTCAAGCGTTTTACAAATCCCTGACATTTGGTGACAAAGTCAAGACATCCTGGCACGGGCCTTGCGTGTGGCGCCCCACCAAGAGAGAAAGAGACCTCCATGCGCAGCACCGCCCCCATCGCCAGCCTCTCCGTCCTCCTCGCCACGCTCGGCCTCGCCGTCCTGCTCCAGGGCTGCGAGGGCGTCGGCGAGTCCGACGACCCCGACTTCGACCTCCCCCTCAGCGACAGCGGCCACGCCCTCAGCAGCAGCGGGCGCGGCTCCGACGGGCCGTCCACGAGCAGCACCGACGGCGCCCGCACCGAGGTGTGGCAGGTCACCGCCAACTGGGGCGACACGAACACCGCCGCCGCGCGCCAGGCGGGCATGGCGTGGGGCGCGAACTCCGGCCTCACGTGGGAGGAGAAGTACGAGGCGTGGGTCGAGTCGATGGTCCGGATCCCGAAGCACGGCGGCTACGGCGACACCTTCGAGCTGACCACCCCCTACGGCAAGACGCTCCCCATCGGCAGCCTCGAGTGCGCCGAGCTGGGCATGGCCCTGCGCGTCATGTTCGCCTCCTGGTACGAGCTCCCCTTCATGCTCGAGGCCCGCGACGGCAACGGCGTCCGCATGTTCGCCGGCCACTTCGGCTTCCGCACGAAGACCGGCCGCTACAAGAACACCCCGAACTTCCGCACCCGCTACGACGACTTCACCGGCCTCAGCAGCGCCGACGTCGCCGGCAACTGGCCGTCCGACAGCAAGCTCCGCAGCCGGCACCTGTACGGCGGCGGCAGCGACAACAACCCGTTCCTGACCGGCGAGGCGGGCGCGGGCCAGTACTTCGACGAGATCCTGCTCAACAAGCGGGTCGGCCACTTCCTGATGGTGCTGCTCCCCTACTTCGGCAGCGTCAACCTGGCCAGCGACAGCAACCTGTACCACGTGACCCCCGAGTCGGTCCGCGCGGGCGACATCCTCCTGAAGCGCTGGCAGCGCCGCGGCATCGGCCACGTCATGGTCGTCAAGCACGTCGAGGAGATCGGCGGCGGCAACCTGTCCGCGGAGATCGTCTCCGGCTCCATGCCCCGGCGGCAGGGTGACTGGGAGAGCCCCACGTCCACGAAGATGGCGTTCACGTCGGACTACACCGGCGGCGAGGGGGAGAACGGCGACGGCGAGAAGTACGTCGACCTCGGCGGCGGCCTGAAGCGCTTCCTCGCGCCCCACCGCAACGGCAACCACTGGCAGAACCGCGTCCTCAGCAGCGACCTCGACACCTACCTCCGGTGGTCGAACAAGAGCGCGCGCGCCGCCCGCCCGGCCCGCTTCGAGGAGCTGCTCGGCGAGCCCGACCCGGAGGTCCTCCGCGACGCCATCCTCGAGGTCATCGAGGCCAAGCGCGAGCACCTGCGGAACTACCCCGCCTCCTGCTCGGCGCGCACCGCCCGCGAGCAGGCCTGGGACCAGCTCTACGAGCACATGGAGAAGCCGCCGTTCAACATGACGCGCGACCAGGTCGACGAGGAGTACCGCATCCTCGACGACTACGTCTTCGCCGAGCTCGTCTACAACGAGTCGAAGACGTGCTGCTGGAACAGCACCAGCCGCGACATGTACGAGATCATCATGGACTACGCCAACAAGGAGGCTCAGGCCGAGTCCTGCGCGTCGCCCACGATCTTCAAGGCCGAGGACAGCGACTACCGCCGGTGGGCCGACCACGCCGCGGAGCTGGGCCGCGGCGGCCAGTGGGTCGCCTGGAGCGAGGACGAGTCCTGCCCGCAGCGGAACGCGGCCAACGACGTCGCGGAGACGGCCGGCTGGACGCCCTGGTGCGAGATCACCGGCGACGGCGGCGGCGGCGGCGACACGGGCCCCGACCCGTTCGAGCCCAACAACAGCCGCGCCCAGGCGTTCACCCTGGCGGCGGGCAACTACTCCGGCGCGGCCATCACGGGCGGCGACGAGGACTGGTTCACGTTCACCCCCGAGACGGGCAGCACGGTCCGGTTCGCCATCGACTTCAACCACGGCGAGGGCGACCTCGAGCTGAAGATGTACGCCGGCGACCGGCAGGTCGACAGCGCGACGTCGAGCAACGACGGCGAGGTCGTGGACACGGTCTACGACGGCACCGAGACGCTGTACGTCCAGGTCTTCGGCTACTCCGGCGCGACCAACAGCTACACCATCACGGTCACCATCGAGGGCGGCGAGTCGGTCGGTCCGGCCTGCTCCACGACGGACGACACGATGGAGACGGCGGTCGAGCTCGGCGCGGGCACGTACAACGGCCTCGCCATCTGCGCCAACGACAGCGTCGACTGGATCCGCATCCCCGCGACCACCGGCTCGGGGACGGTCCGCATCGAGTTCAACGGCAGCGCCGGCGACCTCGACATGGCCCTGTACAAGAGCAACGGCAGCGAGATCGGCAGCTCCACCGGCAGCGGCAACAGCGAGCAGATCGACATGCCCCCCGGCCTCCGCTTCCTGAAGGTCTACGGCTACGGCGGCGCGACCAACGAGTACACGCTGATCATCGAGGACTGAGTCTTTCTCTCTCTCTCTCTTTCTCGGTCCTCCGTGAACGCGGCCCGGAGTCTGGACGGCTCCGGGCCGCTCCCGTTCTCCCGGACGTGCCAGCGAGGCGGAGGCTGACGTCGTACCATCCGACGTCTGACCGGCAGCCCCTCCGACGAGCGCTCCATCCCCCGTCAGCTCTGGGAGCTGGCGTGGCCGGTCATCGGGCTGAACGTCCTCACGGTGCTGGCGCTGGCGGTGGACACGGCGATGTGCGGCCGCCTCCCCGACGCGGACGTCGCCCTGGCGGGGCTCGGGTTCGCGTCGCAGGTCATCTTCCTGCTGATGGTGGCGATGCTCGGCCTGACGGTGGGGACGATCGCGATCGTGGCGCGGGCGTACGGGGCGGGGGACCACGTCCGGGTGGAGCACGTGCTGCGGCAGTCGATCCAGCTGACGATCCTGGTCGCGGCGGGGGTGGCGGTGGTCGGCAACGGGGTGGCGGCGCCGATCCTGCGGCTGCTGGGGGCGAAGGGGCCGGAGCTGGACGCGGGGGTGCTGTACCTCCGTCCGCTGCGGACGGGGACGGTCTTCTACTACCTGATGATCCTGCTCGCGGGGGTGCTCCGGGGGGTGGGGAACACGCGGCTGCCGTTCCGGATCGCGGTGGTGGTGAACCTGGTCAACTTCCTCCTCAACTACGGGCTGATCCTGGGGAACTACGGGCTGCCGGCGCTGGGGGTGCAGGGGGCGGCGTTCGGGACGCTGATCGCGTACGCGACGGGGGCGGTGCTGTACTTCGTGATCCTCGGCGGCGGCGCGGTCGACGGGATCCGGCCGTCGCTCCGTCCGGGGGCGATCGACCGGCCGCTGGCGACGGAGCTGTTCCGGATCGGGTGGCCGGCGGCGCTGGACATGGTGATCCTGAACGCGGCGTTCCTGTCGATCATCGGGATGCTGGGGAGGATCGGGCCGGACGCGGTGGCGGCGCACGGGGTGGGGCTGCGGGTGCAGGCGCTGGCGTTCGTCCCGGGGATGTCGATCTCGCAGGCGACGGCGGCGATGGTGGGGCAGAGCCTCGGCGCCGGGTCGGTGGACAAGGCGAACGCGACGATCCGGGCGTCGGTGCTGATGTGCACGGCGGTGATGACGGTGCTGTGCCTGGCGATCGTGGCGGGGGCGTGGCCGATCACGCGCGTCTTCGACCTCCACCCGGACTCGGAGCTGGCGTCGCTGACGGTCCTGTGGATGACGATCCTGGGCTACGGCATGCCGATCGTGGGGCCGTGGATCGCGTTCGTGGGGATGATGCAGGGGAGCGGCTTCACGATGTGGAGCCTCCGGATCAACGCGGTCGCGACGGCGATCCAGATCCCGCTGAGCTTCGTGCTCGGGTTCACGCTCGGGATGGGCCCGGCGGGCATCTGGGTGGCGTTCCCGCTGTCGTTCGTCCTCAAGGCGGCGCTGGGGTACGCCGTCTGGAAACGCCAGAAGTGGGCGGTGACGGGGACGAGGCCGGGCTGACGTCGCGGGGGGG
>CAYFOA010000211.1:8557-13892 GCA_964344575.1 uncultured Rickettsiales bacterium
CCACAACCGCCTCCACACGACCGCAACCCGGCCGGGGTGACGTGTCCTCATGGAACGCCTCGCCTTCGTCTCCCTCCTCCTGCTGACGGGTTGCGTCGCGGCGCCGTTCACGGTCTCCGAGGACCCCGCCGGGGACGGGTGGCCGGATTCCGGGCCGAGCGACGACCCCGGCGACGACCCCGGCGACGACGACGGCGATGGGGACGACGACGCCGCCGCCGACGACGATGACGACGACACATCGGACGATCCCCCCGATCCGCTCGACGCGGCGGTCATCGTGGGGGCGGACTTCCCCGCCGCGCTGACCTGCGGCGAGGGCGCGAGCGCGTCGGTCGCGGCCTTGAACACCGGCACCACCGTCTGGACCCGCGGCGAGGGCTACAAGCTCGGCGGCGTGGGCGGCGAGGACCCCTTCGCGCACCACCGCGTCCGGCTCCCCGAGGGCGTCGAGGTCCTCCCCGGAGAGGAGTGGGTCTTCACGATCGAGTTGGAGGCGCCTGCCCACGAGGGGAGCTACGTCACCGACTGGGGCATGGTCCGCGAGTCGGTGCACTGGTTCGGCGAGACCGTCGCCGAGGTGGTCGAGGTCACGTGCCCGCCGGAGGTCTACCCGCCGCCGATCGCCGCCGACTTCGGCAACGTCGTCTGGATCCACGAGGACGTCTCGGGCTGGCCGGAGACCGTGACCATGACCGCGTCCAAGGGCGTCCACGACACGATCGACATCCCCAACGACGGCACCTCCTGCGGACCCGGAGACCGCTGCTGGCCGAACTTCAACCCGACGTACGTGGAGCCGGGCGGCGACTACTACGACGAGTTCGTCGGCGGGGTCTGGATCTTCGTCTACCAGGACGACGTCTGGGTGGCCGGGCTCTTCGACTCCATCCTGCGGGACCAGCAGCTGGTCTGGGACCACAACCTGGTCCCCGGCTCCGGGTGGCCGGGCGGGCTCCTCGACAACTTCCAGCCGGTCTCGGGCGAGCGCTACGGCTGGATGATCAGCACCGCCGTGCCCGTGTTGAGCACGCAGTACACGATCGACGAGCGCAGCAACGTGTCCGAGTTCGTGTGGCCCTGACGGCGACTCCTGCATGCACGATCAATCATCTGAGCTCAGAGACAAGCGGTAGTAGCTCGAGTCGGCCGAGTGGGATGCACGATTGATCACTTCACGGCTTGACTCGGAACCGAGGAAGCCCGATTCTGCTCTAGATGAGTGATCGTGCATCCGACTTCGGGGCGAGGATCCGCTCGCGCCGCGACGAGCTCGGGCTCAAGCAGGCCGAGTTGGCGGAGCTGGCAGGCTGTTCGACCCGGTTCGTCCACACGGTGGAGGCCGGCAAGAAGACGGTCCGCCTCGACAAGCTGCTCGACGTGCTCGACGTGCTCGGTCTCCGTTTGACGATCGAAGGGCCGGGCCGTTGAGGCTCGACGAGCTCACCGCGCTCGAGGGCGCCGTGGTGTTCGCCGATCGGCACCGGGCGGGGACGCTGACGCGAACGCCGACGGGGGTGGTGTTCCGGTACGACGAGGCCTACGCGGGGCCCGCGATCGCGACGACGTTGCCCGTCCGCCCCGAGCCGTACGCGACCGGCCATGCGGGCGCGGTGCCCCCGTTCTTCGCGGGCCTGCTGCCCGAGGGGCGACGTCTCACCGCGCTGCGGAGGGCGATCAAGACCTCCGCCGACGACGAGCTGAGCCTCCTCCTCGGGGTCGGCACGGACGTCGTCGGCCACGTGCGCGTGCTGCCGGACGGAGCCCTGCCCGACGAGGGCCCCGACGACGTGGCCGCGCCGTTCGCGGAGGTCCGGTTCGCGGAGCTGTTCGGGCGCGTGATCGGGGCGGACCCCGCGGACCGCGTCGGGCTCCCCGGAGTCCAGGACAAGGTCTCCGGCCGGATGATCTCGCTGCCGGTCCGTCATCGCCGCGCGCGCTGGATCCTCAAGCTCGATCCCCCGGAGTTCCCCCACCTCGTCGAGAACGAGGCGTTCTTCCTCGACGCGGCGGAGCGCAGCGGGCTGCAGGTCCCTTACCGGGAGGTCGTGCACGACGCCGTCGGCGCGGCGGGGCTCCTGGTGCGGCGATTCGACCGCCTCGACGACCGCCGCCTCGCCGTGGAGGACGGATGCCAGGCCGCGGGCCGCTACCCAGCGGACAAGTACCGCCTGGCGTCGGAGGACGTCGTCCGCTCCCTCGCGGCGGTCTGCGGCGCCCCGATCGTGGCCGCGCGCGACCTGCTCCGGCAGCTGGTGTTCGCGTACCTCACCTGCAACGGGGACGCCCACGCGAAGAACTTCTCGGTGCTGCGGTCGGCGTCCGGGGAGTGGTCGGTCTCGCCCGCCTACGACCTCCCCTCGTCCCACCCCTACGGCGACACCTCGATGGCGCTGAGCGTCAACGGCCGGTCTCGGGAGGACATCGGTCGGAGCGACTACCTCGCCCTGGCGTCCGCGACCGGGGTCCGCGTACGAGCGGCGGAGCGGGTCATCGACGAGCTGCTGGCCGCGCTGCCGCAGTGGATCGGGCGGCTCGACGAGCTCCCGTTCGACGAGCGCCGGGTCCACAAGCTCAGGCGAGCGATCGAGTACCGGGCCGGGCGCCTCGAGGGGGGGTAGACCGGACCTCCATCCGGGCGCGGGCTTCCCGACGGAGTGCTTGATCGCGATCGGACTGACTAGATCGCGCGGATCCAGGTCGACCGGCCGCGCTTCTCGAACTCAGCCTTGCCGAGGTTCGCGAGGGTGGCCCCGACGTAGGCGGCGAAGCGGCCGCGGTAGCCCTTGCGGAGGCCGTACCAGCCGCCGACCGGGTTGTCCGGGGAGCGGCCCCAGGCCTCCACCGTGTCCGGCTTGACCTCCGCCTTCTCGTCCTTGTTGCCGAGCTCCATCCAGTCGCCGTGGGCCTTCAGCATCGCGTACAGGTCGTCGACAGCGGACAGCTGGTAGTGCAGCCACGTCTTGCCGACCTGGCAGTGGAGGACGCCCTTGTCCTCGTCGCGGTGCATCGTGAACTCGGACTTGCCCAGGGGCGTCGTCAGGACCCAGGGGTCGTCGGGGGTTCCGCTGCCGCTCATCGAGGTCTCCTCCGGTTCGGTGGACCGGCATTGTGCCCTATCGTCGGGAGGTGAGCGGGACCCTGCACGGACGCGACCGCGAGCGCGCCCGAGTCGCTGCCTGGCTGGACGACGGGGAGCGCCTCGTCACCCTCCTCGGGCCCCCCGGGGTGGGCGCCAGCGCCCTCGCCCGGGACGTCGTCGAAGCGCGCTCCGATCGGGCTGACGTCGTGCGTTTCGAGGCCTCCGCCGGGGACGCCGCAGCCGTCGCTTCGGGGGTCGCGCGGGCCGCCGGCGCCGGGCTCCTCGGACGCCTCCCCCCCGCCGAGCAGGCGACCGTCGCGCTCGACCGCGGCGACCGCCCCGTCCTCCTCCTCGTCGACGGCCTCGACAGCCCCGGCCCCGGCGTCCGCGAGCTGCTCGCCGGCTGGCTCGACGCCCTCCCCGCGCTCGCCGTCGTCGTCACCGCCCGCGAGCGCCTCCACCTCCCCGGCGAGCACGTCCTCGAGGTCCCTCCGCTCGGCGTCGACGACGGGGTCGCGCTCTTCGTCGCCCGCGCCGCCGCGCTCGGCGTCGACGTCCCCCCCGCCGAGGCCCGCGCCGTCGTCCAGGCCCTCGACGGCCTCCCCCTGTCGCTGGAGCTCGCCGCCGGGCGGCTCCGCGTCCTCAGCCCCGCCGAACTGGCGCGCTGGGCCGCCGAGCAGCCCCTCGCCGCGGTCGCCTCCCGCCGCTCGCCCGCCGCCCCCGCCGGCGCCGACCTCCGGGCCTCCATCGAGGCCTCCTGGCGGCGCCTCGACGACGAGGGACGGAGCGCCCTGCGACGACTCGCCGTCTTCGCGGGCGGCTTCTCCCTGGAGGACGCCGGCGCCGTCCTGGGCTGCCCCACGTTCGCCGCCGCCGACGTGCTCGGGGGCCTCCGCGAACGCTCCCTCCTGCAGGCCGAGACCGCCGGCGAGACCGCCGCGTTCCGGCTGCTCCGGTCCGTGCGCGCCTTCGTCCTCGCCGCGACGGATGACGAGGGCGCCGCGGACGCCCACGCGCGCTGGGCGACGTCGCTGGAGGACCGCGCGGCCCTCGGCCGGCACCTCGACGACGTCGGCGCCGCCCTCGATCACCTCCGGGGGACCGGCGAGGCGCGCGCCGCCGCCGCCGCCGTCGCCCGGATCGCGCCGACGCTGGGGCTCCAGGGGCCGCTCCCCCGGCTCGTCGCCTGGGCGGAGGAGGCGCTCGCCGATCCGGGGGGCTGCGACGAGGCCGACCGGTGCGCGCTGCTCCAGGCGCTCGCCGAGGCCGACGCCCGGCTCGGCGACCAGGCCGGCGCGGTGGCCCGGGCGACCGAGCTCGCGGGCGAGACGTCCGGCCCGACCCGCGCCGACGCCCTCCGGCTGGCCGGCTACGCCGAGATCCGGCGCGGCCGCCTCGACGCCGCCGAACAGGCCCTCACGGAGGCCGAGGAGCAGACCGGAGAGGACCGCCTGTGCCGCGCCCGCGTCCTCGCCGAGCGCGGCTTCCTCGAGCTCGATCGGGGAGACGTCGACGCCGCGGAGGCCGCCCTCGAGGAGGCCGAGGCGATCCTCCGCGAGGTCGGCGCCGACGCCACGCACGCCGGCGAGGAGGTCCCCACCCTCGCCGCGAGCCTCGCCCGCGTCCGGCTGCGGCGGGCCGTGTGCGCGTCGCGCCGCCTCCGCCTCGACGCCATGCGGCAGCTGCTCGTCCAGGCCCGCGACGGGTTCGCGGCGGCGGGAGACCGGGCGCTGGAGGCGACGGCCACCTGGCACCTCGCGCTGCACGCCCTCCTCAGCGGCGACCTTGGCCTGAGCCGACGCCGCGCCACCGAGGCGCTGGACCGGTGGGAGCGGCTGGGCGACGCCCTCGACGCGTCCCGCGGCTACGGCATGCTCGGCGTCCTCGACCTGCTCGCCGGCGACCTCGACGCCGCCGCCGACGGGCTGGCGCGCGCGGACGCCGCCGGGGAGGCCCCGGGGCGCCCCGTGTACAGCGTCCTCCTCCAAGAGGCCGCCGCCGTCCTCGCGCTGATGCAGGGGAACCCCGGGATCGCCCTGGAGCGGGTCGACCAGGCGCTCGCCCTCGCGGACGCCGCCGCCGACCCGTCCCTCCCCATCGGACCGTGGATGACGCGCGCGACCGTCCTCCGCGCGGGGGGCGACCGCGACGGGGCCGCGGCCGCCCTGGACCGGGCCGAGGCGCTCGCCCGGGGCGCCGCCGTGCGGCTCGGACTGGCCGCCGCCATCCCGCTGCTGCGCGTGCTCCTGGCGG
>CAYFOA010000212.1:0-13841 GCA_964344575.1 uncultured Rickettsiales bacterium
CGGTCGCGTCGTCGTCGTCGGCCGCGTCGTCGTCGTCCGTCGCGTCGTCGTCATCGACCGCGTCGTCGTCGTCCGTCGCGTCGTCGTCGTCGGTCACATCGTCGTCGTCGACCGCGTCGTCGTCGTCGTCCCCCAGCGAGCCTCCCGGGCAGCCGGCCAGGAGGAGGGAGACCGACAACCCCAGAACGTGTACGAAGCGCATGGCGCGCAGCCTACCGCGGGGCGGGTGCGGGGCCCGGCCCGAACCCCCTTGACTCGCGTCGCCTCGTCCGTATCATCCGCGCGCTCGCGAATCTTCGCGCGCAGGAGTTCAACGATGTACGCAGTCATCCAGGCCCAGGGCCGTCAGTACAAGGTGTCCGAGGGCGACACCATCACCGTCGACCGGATCGAGGCCCCCGTGGGCTCGAAGATCACCTTCGAGGAGGTCCTGATGACCGGCGGCGACGAGGCCAAGGTCGGCACCCCCCTCGTGGACGGCGCGTCGGTCGTGGGCGAGCTCGTCGACCAGGGGCGCGGCCCCAAGCTCATCATCTTCAAGAAGCGCCGCCGGCACGCCAACAGCCAGACCACGCGCGGCTTCCGGGCTCACACGAGCACCGTCAAGATCACCACCATCAACGCCTGACGGAGAGCGATTCAATGGCACACAAGAAGGGTCAGGGTTCCACTCGGAACGGTCGCGACTCCATCGGCAAGCGCCTCGGCATCAAGAAGGGTGACGGCCAGGCCGTGACCGCCGGCAACATCCTCGTCCGCCAGCGCGGCACCACGTTCCACCCGGGGACGAACGTCGGCACGGGCAAGGACTACACGCTCTTCTCGCTCGTCGACGGCAAGGTCGAGTTCGGCCACGACAAGCACGGCCGCAAGACGATCTCCGTCGTCGCCGCCGAGGCCTAGAGCGCCCCCGCCGCCGACCCGGGCGGCCCCATGCACCGGTTTATCGACGAGGTTCGACTGACCGCCTCCTCCGGCCCCGGGGGGGACGGCGCGTCGACGTTCCGGAGGGAGAAGTTCGTCCCCCGCGGCGGCCCCAACGGCGGCGACGGGGGCAAGGGCGGCGACGTCGTCTTCGTCGCCGACCGCGGCATGAACACGCTCCACCACCTCCGCTTCACCCCGATCCTCAAGGCCAAGCGGGGCGTCAACGGCGGCTCCAACAACAAGACCGGCCGGACCGGCGAGTCCAAGGTCGTCAAGGTCCCCGTCGGCACCGTCGTCAAGCACGCGACGACCGGCGCCGTCATCGTCGAGCTGACCGAGCACGAGGCCCGCGCCGTCGTCCTGAAGGGCGGCGACGGCGGCCGCGGCAACTCCCGGTTCGCGACCTCCACCAACCGCGCCCCCACCCGCGCCGAACCCGGCCACCCCGACCAGACGGCGGAGCTGCTCCTGGAGCTCAAGCTCCTCGCCGACGTCGGCCTCCTCGGCTTCCCCAACGCCGGCAAGTCCACCCTCGTCTCGCGCCTGAGCGCCGCGAAGCCGAAGATCGCCGCCTACCCGTTCACCACGCTCGAGCCGTCGCTCGGCGTCGTCGAGATCCCGGGCGCCTGGCGCACCTTCGTCGTCGCCGACATCCCGGGCCTGATCGAGGGCGCCGCCGAGGGCGTCGGGCTCGGGCACCGCTTCCTGCGCCACGTCGAGCGCTGCCGCCTGCTCCTCCACCTGCTCAGCCTGGACCCCCTCGAGGACGAGCAGCACGGCAGCCCCATCGAGCGTTTTGATAAGCTCAACGGCGAGCTGGAACGGTACGATCCCGACCTCGCCACGCGCCCCCAGGTGGTCCTCTTGAGCAAGCGCGACCTCGTCTCCGACGACGTCGTCGAGGAGGTCCGCGCCTCCTTCGCGGGGCGGGACGTCGACGTCCTCGTGGGCTCATCCGTGACCGGTGACGGCATCCGGGAGCTGATCTTCGCGCTCGCGAAGAAGCTCGAGGAGACGTCCTGAACCGCCTCGCGATCGCGGCCCTGGCGGTGTGGCTCGCAGGCTGCGGCTGCGGTCGGAAGGACGTCTCGCCGCTCGTCGACGAGGACGCCCCCGAGGCCGTCTACGAGCTCCCCCCCGCCACCTCGGCGGGCACCCTCCGCGGCCTCGGCCCCCACCTCTTCGCCGCCACCTACGACCGCCGCGGCGACCGCCAGGGCGTCCACCCCTCCCGCGAGCGGAACGTCCGCCTCGTCTGGGCCGAGCTCGACCACTACGAGTTCACCGAGCACCGCGAGGACGACACCCTCGCCGTCGAGGAGATCCGCCTCGACGCCGAGCTGTGGCGCCGCACGTCGTCGGAGTCCGACTTCAAGGTCAGCGCGGGCGTCCCCGGCGACTCCCTCATCCTCGAGCGGACCCTCCGCTACTGGGACCAGACGCTGGCGATGTTCGGCGAACAGGTCGCCTACGAGCGCCTCCAGGACTCCACCGTCGAGGGGCGCCCCGTCCGCGTCTACCGCATCTCCCTGGCGCCCCCCGTCGTCCCCGCCGGCGCCGACGGACCCGTCTCCATCGAGGACGCCGCCAACCGCGCCGGGATGATGGTCTCGCCGATCGCGTTGAATGGGCTCGTCTACATCGACATCGAGACCGGGAACCGGCTCCTCGCCGAGCTCGAGGGCCGCTACGTCCCCCGGCGCATCAGCGGGGTCCCCGATCCCACCGACGAGGTGCTGATCACCTACCGGGAGAGCCGGTCCCCCACCCAGCTCCCCCCCACCATCGCGGCCCCCCCGCCCGAGCGGGTCCACGAGCGCAGGCGCTGACCCTTGACCATCCGAGATCGAGGGTCCTACCCTCAAAGAGTGAGGCAGCCGATCAACCCCCTGGAGAGTGCGTCATAGAACCCCTCAAGCAGGCTCTCATGCTGGCCGAAGAGGCCCTCGACAAGAAGGCTCGGAACCCCGTCCTTCTCGAAGTCTCCGAACTCGTCTCCTACGCGGACTACCTCCTCATCCTGACCGCCACGTCAGCGACGCAGGCCCAGGCCATCGCCGAGAGCGTCATGCTGCGCGCGAAGCGGTCCGGGCTCGAGGTGTACTCCAAGGAGGGGCTGGACACCGCGCGGTGGATCCTCATCGACGTCGGCGACGTGGTGATGCACGTCTTCCAGCCCGAGGAGCGGGACTACTACGACCTCGAAGCGCTGTGGCTCGAAGCCCCCCGCGTCGAGATCCCCGGCGCCGAGGAAGCCACCGAGCTGGCGCCGCTGTTCGCCTCCTGAAACTCCACGTCGTCGCCCTCGGCAAGGTCCGGGACCAGGCGTTCGCGGCGTCGTGCGCGGACTACAGCAAGCGCATCGCGCGCTACGGGCCGTTCTCCGTCATCGAGGTGAAGGACGGCAAGGGGGACGCGGGGCTGCTCGACCAGCTCCCCCGCGGCTGCCGCGCCGTCCTCCTCGACGAGCGGGGCCGCGATCTCACCTCCGTCCAGCTCGCGAAGTTCCTCGACGCCCGCCACAAGGACGCCACCCGCGACCTCCGGTTCGTCATCGGCGGCCCCTACGGCGTCGGCGACGAGGTCCGCGCCTGGTGCGACGACGTCATCCGGCTGTCGTCGATGACGCTCCCCCACGAGCTCGCCCGCCTCGTCCTCCTCGAGCAGCTCTACCGGGCGTGGACGATCCTGCGCCGCGAGCCGTACCACCACGCCTGATCCGATCGTCTACCCTGGATCCGGATGGCTGCGGGGATCCTCAAGAGGCTGACGTCGGCGCTCCTGCCGACCTCCTGCGCCGCGTGCGGGGGGTCGCTCCGGTCCGACCAGGCGGGCCACCTGTGCGCTCCCTGCACGGCCGGCATCCAGCGTTCGATGGAGCCCTGGTGCTCGGTCTGCGCGCTCCCCCTGCACGGTCGGGACGTCCCCACCGGGGCGACCCGGTGCGACGACTGCCGGATCGGCCGCCACTTCGGCGAGGCGCGCGCGTTCGGGGTGTTCGAGGGCTCGCTCCGGGACCTCGTCACGCGGCTGAAGTACAGCGGCGACAAGAAGCTCGCCACGCCGCTCGGGGAGCTCCTCAACAGCGCCGCCCACGAGCACTTCACGCTCCAGGAGTACGAGGCCCTCGTCCCCGTCCCGCTGCACCGGGAGCGCCTCTCGGAGCGGGGCTTCAACCAGGCCTACCTCCTCGCCCGGCCGCTGGCGTCGGCGGCGAAGATCCCCATCGTCGCGGCCCTCGACCGGGCCGTCGGGGGGAAGGCCCAGGTGGGGCTGGTGGGGGACGTCCGGAGGGCGAACGTGCGCGACGTGTTCGCTGCCCACCCCCGCCGCAAGCTCCAGGTCGCGCGCCGCAACGTCCTCCTCGTGGACGACGTCATCACCAGCGGGGGGACCGCCGACGAGTGCGCCCGGGTGCTGCTCGCGGCGGGGGCCCGGCGCGTGGACGTGGTCGCGGTCGCGCGCGCAACTTGACCGCCCCGGGATCCGCTAGGATGCTCGTTCGCCCCCACCCCCGGGGCGGCTGAGGAGGCCATGCCGTACGCAATCGGGATCGACCTGGGCACCAGCAACTCCGTGGTGTCGGTCTTCCGCGAAGGTTCGCCCCTCGTCATCGCCGACGAGGAGGGGAACCGGACGCACCCGTCGGTCGTCTCGTTCGGCCACGGCCAGTCCGCCGTCGTCGGCATGCGGGCGCTGCGGCAGATGGTCTACAACCCCGGCGGCACGGTCTACTCGGCGAAGCGCCTCATCGGCCGGGAGATGCACTCCGAGGAGGTCGTCCGGGCGCAGGATCTCGTCCCCTACAAGATCGTCCCCGGCCCTCACGGGGACCCCCGCATCCAGGTCCACGACCGCATCTACACGCTCCAGGAGATCTCCGCCCACGTCCTCCGGTACCTGAAGCAGCTGGCCGAGTCCTACCTCGACGAGGGGGTCGCGCACGCGGTCATCACCGTCCCCGCGTACTTCAACGACAACCAGCGGCAGGCGACCCGGGACGCCGGCACCATCGCCGGCCTCGAGGTCCTCCGCATCGTCAACGAGCCCACCGCGGCGGCGCTGGCGTACGGGCTGGGGCAGGCCAAGAACGAGTACGTCGCCGTCTACGACCTGGGCGGCGGGACCTTCGACATCTCGATCCTCCACATCATGGGGGACGTCTTCGAGGTGGTCTCCACCGCCGGCGACACGTACCTCGGCGGAGACGACTTCGACAAGGTCATGGTCGACTACCTGCTGGGGCAGCTGAAGCCCCTCGACCAGCAGGCAGTCTTGCGTTCGCCGAGCTCCCGGCTCAAGTTCAAGCAGGCCGCGGAGCAGGCCAAGTGCGAGCTCAGCACCACCGACGAGGCGGCGATCGTCGTCGAGGCGGTGCTCAAGGACGACCGCGGCTTCGAGAAGGACTTCCACTCCGCCATCACCCGCGTCCAGTACAACCAGCTCGTGTTCCCGCTGGTGAAGCGGACGTTCGAGGTGTGCGACGAGGCGCTCAACGCGGCCAAGCTGGAGCCGTCCGACATCGCCGCCGCCGTGATGGTGGGGGGGATGACGCGGTCGCTGATCATCCGCGAGGCGGTCGAGTCCTACTTCGGCCGCGCTCCCGAGCAGGGGGTCAACCCCGACGAGGTCGTCGCGGTGGGGGCGGCCATCCAGGCGAGCTCGCTCCTCGGCGCCCTCGAGGGCCAGGGGACGGCCGGGTCGCTCCTCATCGACGTCACCCCCCAGTCGCTCGGCGTGGCCACCGTGGGCGGCTTCTGCGAGCGGCTGATCGAGCGGAACACCGCCATCCCGGTGTCGCAGACGAAGACGTTCACGACGTCCGTCGACGAGCAGACCGAGGTCCGGATCGAGGTGTTCCAGGGCGAGAGCCGGATGGCCGCGGACGACGAGAAGCTGGGCGAGTTCGTGCTCGAAGGCCTCCGCCCCGCACCCCGCGGCGAGGTGCGGATCGCGGTCAGTTTCGACATCGACGCCAATGGTATCGTCAACGTCACCGCCGAAGACGAGGACACCGGGCGCGCTGCGAGCATCAGGCTGGAGGCTTCCACGGGCCTGACGGACGAGGAGGTCGAGGACCTCAAGTTCGACAACCTCGACTTCTGAGGCAGGGGACACGATGAGCGTCGACATCCGCAAGAAGATCGAGGTCGAGGCGCTGAGCGGCGTCATCGACGACCTGGACTACTACAGCGTCCTCAAGCTGAAGGGCGGCGCCCCGATCCCCCAGGTCGAGAAGGCGTTCGCCAAGCAGAGCCAGGAGTTCCACCCCGACCGCTTCTTCGGCGTGCGCGACCCGAAGTTCATGAAGATGGTCACGCACATCTTCAAGAAGGTCACCGAGGCCTACTCGGTGCTCCACGACCCCGAGCTGAAGAAGATGTACGACGCCAAGATGGGGCTCCGGGACAAGGCCGCGAGCTTCGGCGGCGGGGGGGACGCGTCCACGGCCACGGGACGGCACCGCCACGTCGGCAAGGAGGCGCTGGAGGCCGAGAAGGAGGCCGTCGACGCCGACGACATCGTCTCGGACAAGAAGGCCAAGAAGTACTGGGATCTCGCGAAGATCGCCGAGATGAACGAGGACTGGAACGGCGTCGTGATGAACATCCAGTTCGCGCTCACCTACGAGGACAACCCCATCCTCAAGGAACGCCTCAAGACCGCCAAAGAGAAGATGAAAGAGGCGAAGTCGAAGAACAAGAACCCCTACAAGATCAAGATCGTCTGAGCTACCGGCCGATCCACCGCGTCGAGTAGGAGCCGTCGCTCGCGATGTCCTCCGGCGCCTGGCGGTAGTGCGCCGCCACGAACGCCTCGATCTCGTCTTCGTCCACGCACTCGCCGCTGTACGTCCACTCCCACGCGACCACCGCGATCGCCGTGGGGAGGTCGGGGTAGGGGGTGAGCACCCACCGGAAGGCGCCGCCGTCGTCGTCGGCGCGGGCCTGGGCGTAGGCGCGGAGGGCGTCGACGGTCTCGTCCGCCGCGCAGGGGTGGTACAGCAGCGCGACGCCGCCGTGCTCGAGGTTGTGGAGCCAGTGCTCCGCGGGGAGGAACTCGTACTCGCCCCACTGCGCCCAGTGGGGGCGGTGGTCGCCGCTGGACGGGGGGTCGACGTCGTAGGTGATCTCGAGCTCGTAGTCGATGTGGACGCGGGACGTGTTCTCGGCGAACAGCTCCTCGCCCTCGGTGCACGCGCCGGGGGCCCACGCGTCGTCGGTGCAGACCCAGGGGTCCGGCCCCGACGAGCAGGCGATCAGGGGGACGGCGACGAGCAGGAGGAGCGCGCGCATCGCGGCAGCCTACCGCCTTGGCGTAGCGTGTCGCCGTGCTCGGGCCGACCTGGACGCTGGTCACCCTGCTCGCGCTCGGCCCCCTGCCGGACGCCGAGCGGCGGGCGGAGCTGTACGCGGCGACGGGGGTCATGGACGTCGAGGTGGCGTGGCTGGACGAGGCCGAGGGGCGGTGGCGGGCGGCCGGGGCCCGGGACGACGACCCGCTCGGCGTCGCGCTGGCGAACATCTTCGCCGCCTACGCCGCCATCGAGGCGGGGGATCCGGCGTACGCGGGCGCCAAGCTGGACGCCGCCGAGGCCGCCCTGGGAGACGACGAGCCGGCGCTGGCGGCGCTCGTCGCCTCGACGCAGTCCGTCGCGCTGAGCGGGGCGGGGGAGCTCGAGGCGGCGGTCGAGGCGGCCCGGCGCGCGGTGAGCCTCGGGGAGGCGATCGGGGCGGCCGAGTTCGTCGCCGTGAACCACCTCAACGCGGCCGTCGCGCTCGCCGAGGCGGGCGACGTCGAGCCGATGGTGATCGAGTGCGGGGGCGCCGTGGTCGACCCCGCGGCCGCGTGGCTCGACAACCCCTACGGCGTGATGTGCCTCAACCACGTCGCCGCGGCCCGGTTCACCGACGGCGACCCGGCCGCCGCGCGGACCCTCTGGGAGGTGTCGATCGCGTACGTCGAGCGCGACTACGGCGCGGACAGCCACGAGTTTGCCGTCCTCAGCGGGAACCTCGGGCGCGCCGCGCTGGTGGCGGGGGACGCGGAGGAGGCCGTGGCCCGCTTCGAGCGGGCGCTCGCCATCAGCGAGGAGGCGGGGCGGCAGGCCGAGGCGTGGACGTACGCCGGGTTCCTCGCCGAGGGGCTCGTCGCGCTCGGCGGCCTGGAGCGGGCGGAGGCCCTGCACCGCCGCCTGCTGGAGGAGCACGAGCACCAGCTCGGGGTCGACTCCGTGTGGGTCGCCGCCGATCTGGGGCAGCTCGCCACCGTGCTCCAGAAGCAGGGCCGCTACGCGGAGGCGGCTGAGGTCCTGGATCGGGCGGTCGGGATCGGGGAGGTACACCTCGACGAGAACCCCCTGCACCTGGCGTCGTCTCTCGTCCTGTATGCCGGCCTCAAGACCGAGGAGGGCGCGTATGCCGACGCCCAGCCGCTGTTCGAGAGGGCGCTGGAGCTCCAGGTCGCGGCGCTGGGGGAGGACCACGTCGACGTCGCGGCGACGCTCACCAACTACGGCAACCTCTACCGGGACGCGGGGATCCCCGCCGACGCCGTGCTCAACTACGAACGGGCCCTCGCCATCTACGAGGCGAGCCTCCCCCCGAACCACGTCTACATCGCGACCGCGCTCACGAACCTGGCCGGGCTCTACCAGGAGCTCGGCGACCGCGCCGCCGCCTTGCCGAAGCTGGAGCGGGCGTTGGCGATCTACGAGGCCAGCGTCGGTCCCGAGCACGAGTGGACCGCGACTGGGCTGAACAACGTCGGGCGCGCCCTCGAGGGGATGGAGGACCTCCCCGGTGCGGTGGCCTACGTCTCCCGCGCGGTCCGGATCTGGACTACGACGCTGGGCCCGGATCACCCCAACACCCTCGGCGGACGGGCGGTGCTGGCCACGCTCCACCTGAAGCAGGAGCGGTACGACGTCGCGGAGGCCGAGTTCGCCGCCGTCCTCCAGGCCCAGGAGGCCCGGCTCGGCTCCGGCCACCCCCGCCTCGCCGGGCTGCGGACCCGCTACGGGAAGGCGCTGTGGGCGATGGATCGGCCGGACGAGGCGCTCGAGCAGGTCAGCGAGGCGATCGACGTCTTCCGCGCCTGGTTCGGGGCCAACAACCCCCAGATGGCCGAGGTGTGGACCCTCTACGCGGAGATGATGAGGCACGCCGAGGCGGTCGAGGAGGTGCGCTACGCGGCCCGGATGGCGCACGAGGCCAACGTCCTCGGCGTGCAGGCGTTGATGGTCTCGAGCTCCGAGCGGCAGCGGCTGGCGTACGCCCTCGAGGTCCGCGAGGCGCGGGACCTCGTCATCTCGGCCTACGACCGACCCGGCGACGAGGTGCTCGCATACACGCACGTCCTCGTGTGGAAGTCGCTCGTGCTCCGCTCCCTGGCCACGCAGCGGGAGGCGCTGCTCGCCCAGCAGGAGCCCGCGCTGGGGGAGGAGATCGCCCGCCTCCAGGAGGTGCGCCGCCAGCTGTCGACGGCGACGTTCGAGCCCCCCGACCCCGACAACGCCGACGCCGTCCGGCGGCGGGTGGCGGCCCTGACGGAGCAGAAGGAGGCCCTGGAGCGGTCGCTGGCCCGTCGGAGCCTCGACTTCGAGTGGGAGCTGCACCGGTTCGCGGTGGACCCCGTGCGGGCGTGCCGGGCGCTGAGCCGCCGCGAGGCCGTCGTCGACTTCCTCCGCTTCGAGTACACGCCCTACTTCGACGGCGCCGACGAGGTGCTCGCCGGGGGGCACTACGTCGCCTTCGTGCTCCTCGGCGGCAGGTGTCGGAGCCCCGTGCGGGTCGACCTCGGACCGGCCGACGCGATCGACCTGGCGGTCACGCGGTACCGCCGGCGGGTCGCCGACCCCCGCGCGAGCGCGTCCGTGGCCGGGCGCGCGGGGGAGGAGCTCCGAGCCCTGCTGTGGGACCCCGTCGAGCGGGTGCTCGGAGGCCGCGACCGGGTCTGGGTGGTCCCCGACGGGACGCTCAGCGCGGTCCCCTTCGGCGCGCTCCCCCGCGCCGGGGGACGGTTCCTCGTCGAGGACTTCGAGTTCTCCTCCCTGGACAGCGGCATGGACGTCGTCCAGCGGCGGCGCCGCAGCGACGCGACCGGCAGCCTCGTCGTCGGGGGCATCGCCTACGACGAGCTCCAGGCCCGCGCGCTCGACGGCGACGACGGCCCGGCGTCCTCTCCCACGCTCGCCTCGCGGGGCCTGCGGGGGCTCGACGACTTCGCCTACCTGCCCGCCACTGCGGTCGAGGCGGAGGAGGTGGCCGCCTCCCTCCGCGGACGGGGCGACGTCCTGCGCCTCGGCGGGGTCCACGCCACCGAGGCGGCGATCCGCGAGCGGGCCCCCGGCCGCGCCCTCGTCCACCTCGCCACGCACGGCTTCTTCGCCACCGGGGCCGACCGGTCGGTCCTCGCGGGGGGCGAGTTCAACCCGATGCTGCTGAGCGGGATCGTCCTCGCCGGGGCCAACGATCGGGGGGCGATGTTCGACGGCACCGACGACGGCGTGCTCACGGCGGAGGAGGTCGTCTCCCTCGACCTGCGCGGCACGCGGCTCGTGACGCTGTCGGCGTGCGAGACCGGCCTCGGCGAGGTGGCCGACGGCGAGGGCGTCCTCGGCCTCCGGCGCGCCTTCACGCTCGCCGGGGCGGAGGCCCTCGTGCTGAGCCTGTGGAAGGTCCCCGACGCCGAGACCCGGGAGCTGATGACGTCGCTGTACGCCGAGGTCGCGGCGTCGAAGAAGGGCCGCCTCGACGCCCCCGCGGCCCTCCGCGAGGCCCAGCTCCAGCTCATCGCCCGCCTCCGCGCCGACACCGGCGAGGCGCCGCCGTTCTTCTGGGGTGCGTTCGTCGTCAGCGGGCGGTGAGGCCAAGTTTCTCGTTCAGCCGACCGCCTGGGCTCGGAGTGCGAGGGGTGCGGAAGATCTTGGAGCGCCGGGCCGCCAAGCGTATTCCTCCCTCGGACTGACCTTTGCCTACGTACCCGGAGTCGATCACAGTGCCTTCGACATGTTCACGTCGCCTTTTGGCCGACTCGTGCTGTTCTAGCGGTCGGTTCGCGCAGACACTCGCGGCGATGAGCGGGATCCTAGCGGTGTGCTGCGCGGGATGGAGCTGCACGATCGACTCGGATGACGAAGACTCGGCGGCGACCTACGCGGAAGCACTCGCACTCTGCGAGGAGTTGGCTGCCGAGGTGGACCGCTGCCTCGATGAGGGCGTGGGCCCAGCCCCTATCGGCGGTCAGTACCTTCGTTGTGACCCACCCACCTACACGCCAGAAACGTATGAGTGCTTTCTCAACGTCTACCGAGGACGCATCTGTCAGGGTGACAACGAGAGCTGGCTGGAGAGTGTCGGGGACAGCGTCGAGTGGTGCGAGCGCGACGCGGTGCCGCTGTAGGACCATGAACGACGCCCTCACCTGCGTTGGTTGCCGTGCTCTGACCGCCTTGGCGGTCGTGCTGCTCTGCACCTCGTCGTGGGCCCGCTTCCCACAGGAGCAGCTGTCGCCGATGATCCTGGCAACCGAAGTCGGCGCCGTGGCTAAAGCACTCGGCTCGGGGGGCGTGGCGTGTCCCGAGGCGGGCGAGCAGTTGATTGGGGACCTGACGCGGCTGAGTCAGATCGCCCGGGGCGTGACCTCCGCTACAGGCGAGCAGTCGTTCCTGGATCTTGCCGAGTTCCTCGACGAACTCGGGTGGGAGCTGCGGCAGTTGCTGGCGGCAGACGTCGACGATGGACCCGAGCCGGACGAGACCGATCGGGAAGCCCGGTCTCACAGCGTCGCGCGCTGCGAGGCCGGAGTCTTGTTCGCGAGCCGCGTGCTGGCGGGGGTGGCGGACACGCTGCGGGAGGACACGTGGCCCTCGCCGCACGTCCCGATCGGAGCGTCTCGGGGGCTGCCCTCCGTCTTGAACGATCTCGGCGCGTGTACGACTCCCCTCCCGGGAGGTCAGGTGGCCGTGCTGATCCAGGGCAGCGCGGTCATCACGGCCTGGCTCCCCAGGCCCATCGAGGAGCGGGCCACCCGGGGGTCGCTCGCCAGCGGGGTACACTCTCCGGTCGTGATCTCAGTCGACGACGGGCGCGCCGCCTGGGGAGTCGCTGTACCGGATCCCGAGCTGCCGCGAGTGCGGTTGTTCGTGATCCGCACCCTCCCCACCCCGAAGCCACCAATCTCGGTCGATCTGGCCGTTTCCTCCGCCGACTGGCCCCACGTGGTCACCGCGTCCTGCAAGTTCTGATCAAGGCCTCTCCTCGAGGCGGTAGACGTGGACCTCGAACGCGTACCCCTGCTCGTCGTACGTCTTGATGCCGAGCGCCTCCCACTCGTACATCTGCGACGCGACCGTCCACCACTCGTGGCGGGCGCCGGCGACCTCGCCGTCGGACTCGTCCACGCCCCAGATCACGCACCCCTCGTGCTTGTCCCACCGCGCCCGGACCAGCTCGGGGTCGGTCAGGTCCTTCGGGGGGTGGCAGTTCGGCCACTCGCCGCACGCCTGCCACGACGACGCGTACTCCGCGCACCAGTTGGCGTCGAACTCCGGCTCGCCGCTCGGCTTCGGGAGGCCCGGCAGCAGCGGCACGCCCTGGCCCTCGGTCCGGCTGTACCGCTCCCCCCACTCCTCCATCTGCCCGTGCCCGGCGAAGGCGACGCCGCCTCCGAGCAGGAGCGCGACGCCGGCCACGATCGGCCCCCGCCCGGCGAGCTTCGGGACCGTCACCAGCGCGGCCGGCCCGATCACCGCGAGCATCGCCGCCGCCGTCCCCGTCGCGAGGAGGTGCCGCTGGCCGAAGCTCATGAACGTGATGGTGGGCACGAGGCCGAGGAGGGCGAGCGCGATCGAGGCCCGCGCCGCCCGCTGCAGGCGGGGCTCGACCGGCGCCCCCGGGGCCGCGGCGTACAACCCGGTGGCGAGCAGCGCCGCCATCCCGAGGCTCGTCAGGGGCACCCACAGCCCGGGGATGCGGAGGTAGAAGGGGATCATCCGGAGCCCCGTCCGGTAGTCCTCCCGCTCCGCCGCGAGCTCGAGGTTGACCGACGTCGGCCAGTACAGGAACGCCCCCGCGATCGCGAGCGCGGGGAGCCACGCCTTCACCCGCTTCCAGCTGCCGCCCTCGCCGCACAGCAGGGGGATCGCGGCCGTCCCCACGACCGCGCCGACCAGCTCCATCCGGAGGAACAGCGTCAGCGCCCCGCACATCATCCACGCGAGGCAGGTGCGGAAGTCGGTCTTGCGGGCGACCAGCGTCGCCATGAGGAGCGTCGCGCAGAAGGCGACGTGGGGCGGGGCGATGTGGAACGCGTTCGTCCGCCAGTAGGCCAGCGTGGGGTGGACGACGAGCAGCGCGGCGACGCCGTAGCCGACGAGGCGGCGGCCGGTCAGCAGCTGGGCGGCGACGCCCGCGAGGACGAGCCCGCCGGTCCCGAGGATCAGCGCCGTCGTGACGAAGACGCCGATCGTGCGGGCCGACGCGCTCCCGACGACCTCGTAGAGCACCCGGATCAGGACCTGCGTCTCCAGCGGGTGGAAGCTTCCGTCCGGCGGCGCCTCCCCCTTGAAGGCCCACCACAGCTGCTCCTCGTGGGGGCGCCAGGCGTGGTTCCCGATGGCGTCGAAGTAGGTCAGGGAGACGGCGACGGCGGCCGCGACGAGCGCCGCGTAGGCGAGGGCGTCGCGCCCGCTCAGCTCCCGCCAGACGTCACGGAGCCCCCGGTGGACGGCGACGGCGACGACCGCCGCGAGGGTCGCCGCGGCGAACGCGACCGCGAGGGCCTCCACTAGATGTCCTCGGCGTGAATCGCGACCAGGCTTCCGGTGAGGCATCGGCGTCGTCCGTCGTCGACGGCTCGAGGAGGCGTACCTCGTGTACGGCGACGAGGGGCGGCGGCGTCGGCGGCGTCGA
>CAYFOA010000213.1:0-7147 GCA_964344575.1 uncultured Rickettsiales bacterium
CGCGCTCACGGTGACGTCGTCGGCGGTGGCGGGGTCCGCGGGGTCGAAGGTCGCGTCGGCGAGGGTGGGGGGCGTGTTGACGGTGACGTTCGCCTCCGCCTCGCAGGCGACGGTGGCGAGCGGGGTCAGGGCCTGGGCGTAGAGGCGGTGCGCGCCGGGGCTCAGCTCCCCGTCGTAGCGGTCGCCCGCGGGGCAGCCGTCGACAGCGCAGCCCGCCTCGGCGTCGATGGCGATGCCGGACTCGACGAGCTTGCCGTCGACGTCGCTGAAGAAGTGGACGGCGGGGAGCTGGTCGGCGGTGAAGTCGCCGGTCACCGAGATCCGGAGGGTGACGCCCTCGGACGCGGCGAGGCGGTCGATCTCCGCGCTGGGCTGCTGCCACGTGCACGTCACGTCGGGGACGTCCTCGGGGCAGCCGGTCAGGAGCAGGAGCGGGAGGGGGACGAGAAGCAGCAGCCGGCGCATGGCCGGGAAAGATACGCGGGTCTGGCCCCGCGCGGTAGGGATCGGCGCGGGGCGGGCCGGTCCGCGCCCGCCGCGCCTACTGGCAGAAGCCCGGCGTCCCCGGTCCGCCGGGGTGGTCCCCGAGGGGGCACCAGTCCGGCGCCGTCACCATCACCCGGCTCGCCACCACCTCGAAGCCCTCCAGGGCCAGCGTGATGTCCGCCTCGCCGGTGTCCTCCCCCGCGCGCCACGTCAGGTCGCCGGCGTACTCCAGGGGGTCGTCCGACAGCTCCTGCTCCCCGACCGGCACCCAGGCTCCCGTCGTGACCTCGACCTCCGCCGGATCCACGTCCCCCACGCGGAGGTCGTCCCCCTCGCCGTGCTCGCCGATCCCGTCCGGCCCCGGCGCGTACAGCCCGACGAGCAGCGTCACCTCGGTCTGGTCCTCGCCCGCGTTCGCCAGCCGCGTCCACGGGTCCCACATCCGGTCGCCGTCGTCGGTCAGCCGCGTGGTCTGGTCGCGCTCCCACCCGAGCTGGAGCTCCGCCGCGCCCTGGACCACGGTCAGCGACACCTCGCCCGTGAGCGTCCCGATCAGGTCGCCGCTGACCTGAACGTCGAACGCGTACGTTCCAAGGTAGGTGGGGACCCCCGTCACGAAGCCGTCGCCGTCCAGCGACAGCCCCGGCGGAAGGGCCCCGCCCGCGTGGGTCCACGCCTGCGTGCCGCCGTACCCCTCGACCGCCAGCCGGCCGGAGTAGTCCACCAGCAGGTCGGCGTCGAGCAGCCCGGAGTCGTCGATGGAGAAGTCGGGAGGCGCGTCGCGGTCGCCCAGGAGCAGCCCGCTGTGGCCGGGGTCGCAGCCCGCCCCCAGCGTCAGGAGCGGCAGCAGCAGCAGGGCAGGGGACGCAAGGCGACGCATGGCGGCGACGTTAGCACCCGGGGTAGGCTCCGCGGCGATGCTGATCCGAGCCCTCGTCGCCGCCGCCGTCCTGCTCCCGAGCGCCGCCCTCGCCGACAAGATCGGCGGCGCTTCCGAGATGGAGCTGGGCGAGCTCCCCCTCCGCGCCGAGGCCGAGCACCTCACGCTGGTGACCGTCCGCGAGGCCGCCGCCCCGCTCCCCGAGGACGCCGGCGCCACGAGCGCGGCCCCCGAACAGGACGTGGTCGAGGGCGCCGCCGCCGAGCCCGCCGCCTCGGGCGACGCCGGCGAGGGCGCGTCGGACGCCCCCTCCGCCCCCATCGAGGAGACCGCCGCCACCGCCCCGCCGGGGTCGCTGCTCGACGGGACCAGCCCGTGGCGCTACTTCGACGGCGCGTTCCCCGAGTCCTCCTGCACCGACCCCCGGATGAGCGCCGACGCGTTCGCCGCCCTCGCCGTCTGCGCGGGCCTCGACAAGCGCGACCCCCGCGCCCGCCACGTCGTCATCCGGCGCGGCTACGCGATCTTCCGCTACCCCATCCCCGTGTACGCCGGCGCGGTCGCCGACCTGTCCGCGGACGGGAACCGGTTCGCCGTCCTCACCGACGAGAACGGCGCCCGCATCCTCCACCTCGTCGACATGGTCGAGCGGATGGACCACCGCGTCGCCGGCGGGTGGCGCGAGCCGGGCAACCCGGTCGTCGCAGGCGAGGCCAACGCGGTCGCCTTCACCGCCCAGGTCGGGGGCAAGGAGGGGGCCGTCCTCGCCCACGTGGGCGGTGACGAGCCGGGGGCGTGGCGGGCGTGGAGGGGCGGCCGGAGCGTCGACGTCCTCGGGATCACCGCCAACGGCGACCGCGTCCTCGTCCGCGCGAAGGAGGTCGACCTGGCCGCGCTCTTCCTCGTCGATCCGCGCCGCCAGACCCGGTTCGACCTGAGCGGCCGCAAGGGCGACGTCCGCGACGCCGATCTCCACCCCTCGGGGGACAACGCGGTCTTCTCGTCCTCGGTGGGCGGCGTCTGCGCGGTCTGGTGGGTGGACCTGACGACGCGCCGGCGGAAGGACCTGCTGACGTCGGTGGACGGCTGCTACGAGCGGGTCCGGATGGACACGTCGCGCCGGCTGGTGATGTACGAGGAGGCGAGCCGGAACGTCCGCCCGACGTTCGTCTACGACCGCAAGAGCCGCGACGTCCGGATGCAGGTGCCCGTCGGCTGCACGGACACCGAGCTGACCCGCAGCGGCGCGTTCCTCGCCACCCGCTGCACCCGGGACCAGCGCGGGGCGGGGCTCTTCATCGTCGCCGTGCCGGAGGAGAAGTGACATGGGTGCGCGTGCGCGCCTCGCCGTCCTCGTCGTCGCCGCCGCCCTCGCCGCCCCGGCGTCATCGTCCGCGGGGGTCTTCGTCGGCCAGAACAAGGACCTCCTGAACCCCGACGACGGCGAGCAGCCGGTGGTCACGCTGTCGTTCGACGAGAAGCTCCATCGGGCGACGGTCACCGTCACCGGCGACAACACCGGCTTCAGCAAGACGTGGAACTTCCAGCCGGCGGTCCCCGGCCGCGAGTACACGCTGACGTGGACGCAGAAGGCGGGGACGGAGGACGACTACACGGTGTCCGTGGAGATGGTCAGCCCGTCCGGCGAGAAGTACACGGAGGAGGCGTGGGTCTACTTCGCGTCGGCGCGGCCGATCACGGCGCGGATCCCGGCGGAGTCGGTGGACCTGGAGACCCGCTCGTTCGACCTCCACAGCAACCACCCGCCGAGCAAGGTGGAGCTGGAGGTGCTCGACGACCGGATGAAGGTCATCGGGCAGTCCACGTTCAAGGTGGAGGGGGCGACCCCCGGCAAGCCCGTCCGGGTCACGTGGGAGCAGCAGCTGGACGGCAACATCTTCAAGGTGACGGCGACGGCGTACGACAAGTTCGGCTACTGGGCGGGGGTGGAGATCATCCCCTGGTCGCTGTCGATCCCGCACGAGGACGTCAACTTCGAGACGGCGAAGCACGAGATCCTCCCCGAGGAGGCGCCGAAGGTGGACAAGGCGTACGAGGAGATCGTCAAGGCGGTCGACAAGTACGGCGAGTGGGTGACGTGCACGCTGTTCGTGGGCGGCTACACGGACACGGTGGGGGACCCGTCGAGCAACCTCGCGCTGTCGGAGCGGCGGGCCCGGGCGCTGGCGCAGTACTTCGTGAGCAAGGGGGCGAGCTTCCCGATCTACTACCAGGGCTTCGGCGAGTCGGTGCTGGCGGTGAAGACCGAGGACAGCGTCGACATGAAGGCGAACCGGCGGGCGCTGTACATCATCACCGCGGGGACGCCTCCGGGGGGCGCCGAAACGCCTCGCCGGAACTGGAAGAAGATCCAGTAGATTCGGGGCCGTGAAGGCCCTGCTCCCCGTGCTCCTGGCCGCCCTCGCGTGGCCGGCGTCAGCGTCCGCGCAGATCGAGGCGTGCCGGACGGAGTGGGAGCAGCACGACGGCGAGGGGCTGGTCGTCTGGGGCTTCGACATGGGGACCCACGGGAACATCGCGGAGTACGACTACGCGACGATCCCGGACCCGGACGGCGCGGGCTGGGGGCCGGCCCCGAACGGGCAGTCGATCGACTACAACCTCAACGAGAACTCGACGCTGTGCGGCAACGCGGAGTGCCGGTACGCGGGCGAGTTCACGTACTTCAAGACGCACATCTACCTGCCGCCGCAGCTGGTGTTCACGGAGGCGTGGGTGGACGTGACGCTGGTGGACGACGGCGTCCGCATGACGGTGTTCAGCCCGACGTACCCGGCGGGGGTGACGGACCCCGGGGGGTACGCGTTCCTGGGCGGCGGGGTGAGCAGCGACCTGCTGCCGTACATGAGCGACGACCCGTACTCGGTGGTGGTGCTGACGCACGTGGACGACTGCTGCAGCCAGTCGCTGATCGAGGGGGTCGACTTCTATGTCTACGTGGACGGGCGACCGGAGGCGGTGCCGACGGACTGCGACATCGTGGACGACGACGGCGACGGCTACCCCGAGGCGGGGGGCGACTGCGACGACAGCGACCCGAACGTGTTCCCGGGGCAGACGGAGACCGAAAACGGGATCGACGACGACTGCGACGGCGTGGTGGACGACGGGACGAACGCGTTCGACGACGACGGCGACGGGCTGAGCGAGAACGACGGCGACTGCGACGACGGCAACCCGAACGTGAGCCCGGCCGCCGAGGAGGAGTGCGGGCAGACGAGCGTCGACTTCGACTGCGACGGCTGCATCGGCGACGACGACCCCGACTGCGGGGGGGACTGCGACGGGGAGTTCGGGGACGACGACGACGCGAGCGGGGGGGACGACGACGACGACGGCGCGGACGACGACGACGATGACGACGCGTTCGGGGACGACGACGACGGGGGAGGGGACGGCGGCGGGACGACGGGGCAGGCAGCCGGGGGGTGCTCGTGCTTCGACCAGTCGCTCAGCGGGCTCCCGCTCGTGGTGGTGCTCGGCGGTGGCCTCGGGCTCCGGCGGCGCCGGCAGGATCGCTAGGGGCCGCGCAGCTCGATCCGCACGTCCGCGGTCCCTGCCTCGACGGTCCCCGCCACCCCCGTGAGGTCCTCGGCCGAGCGCGTCATCGCGTCGCCGTCCGCGTCGAACCTCGCGCTCAGCTCCACCTGCTCCGGGAACGGGCCGCCCATCATCACGTCGGCGTCGCCGATGACGAACGTCGCGGGGAAGGCGCGGGTCATCATCTTCTTCGTGGCCGCGGGGGGGCCGCGGGTCGCGCCGGGTTGGCGGGCGATGACGTAGAGGACGCCGCCGTCGGGGAGCGTCACGCCGTCGGCGAGCGTGATCGTGCCCTCGATCGTGCGGCCCGCCGCGGCGGGGGACGGGGGCGGGGTGTCGCCCGCGACCTGGGGGTGGTCGGGGGGCATGGCGCCGCCCTGGCGGGTGGGGGCCGGGGGGAATTCACCAGCCTCGGCTCGGCGGATCAGCTCGGTGAAGGCGGCCGCGTCGGCCTCCGTGGGGGCGAGGGCGCGGGCGCGGGTCCAGAAGTCGACCGCCGCCTCGGCGTCGCCCGACTGCATCGCCAGCATCCCCCGGTACGTCAGCGCCGTGAGGTGCTCCGGGACCGCCGTGATCGCCTCGTCGAGGAGCGCGATCGCGCGGTCCATCTGCCCCATCGCGATCCGGACCATCGCGGCGATCACCTTGCCGTCGACGTTCCCGGGGTCCCGCTGCTCGATCTCCTGGGCGACCTGCCACGCGTCGATGAACCCCTCGGCGTCCGCGAGCGCGTAGCCGAGCTCCACCCAGTGGGCGATCGTCCCCGGGTCCGACGCCACCTTCGCGCGGGCCGCGTCCACCGCGGGGGACGACTTCGGCTGCAGGTCCGGCGGCACCCCCGGCACCGAGCCCCCCGTCTCGCCGGGGGACGGCACCGGCACCTCGACCTCCATCGTCGTCGTCTCCGGCGCCGCGCCGGTGATGGACATCCCCTCCTTCCGCTCGGTGGAGAAGTTCGTCAGGAGGAGGACGAGCACGGCGAGGAAGGCGACGACCCCGCCGCCCTTGAGCATCCCGCGGACCTCCGCGGACATGCCCGAGGGAGCCGCGGGAGCGGAGGCGGCGGCGGCTGCCGGGCGGGGCGCCGCGGGCGACGCCTCGGGGGCCGGGGCGGCGGCGTACTTCTCCGCGTCCGAGCGGACGTCCCACGTCCCCTTGGTCGCGGCCTTCGCGGGCGCGGGCTCGGGCTGCAGCACGACGGTGAAGACGCCCTCGTCCAGCGCCTTGAGCACGGCGACGGCCTGCGCCTCGAGCGCCTCCCGCTCCTCCGCGGTGGCCTCCCCGGTGCGCGAGTCCTGCAGATCGCGGAGGGCCTGCAGCAGCCGGTCCTTCTCCCGTCGCAGATCCTCCAGCCGCGCGTCCGTGAGCCGGTCGGAGTCGCCGCCGCCGCGGGTGAGCCAGACGAGCACCGCGCCGCCGGCGAGGCCGAGGAGCAGGGCGGTGACGGCCGGGACCCAGTCGACGTCAAGCACGGTCGACCTCCTCTCGGAGACGCTTCAAGTAGTCGTCCTCGGTCTCGCTCTCGTTCTCGTTCTCGTTCTCGATTTCGTTCTCGATTTCGTTTTCGTTCTCGTTCTCGTTCTCGAGCTGGCGGCTCGGGGTCGAGCCCCCGTGCCTCCCCACGAACCCGAACACCCAGATCAGCCCCCCGAACACCAACACCGCTGGCGCCAGCCAGACCACCAGGTTGAACCCCTCCGCCTTCGGCGCCATCAGCACGAACTCGCCGTACGCCGCCACGAAGTAGGCCTCGATCTGCTCCCGGTCGTACCCCGCCGCGACCATCGCCCGGACCTGCCGCTTCATGTTCCGCGCGGTCTCCGCGGGCGAGTCCTCGATGGACAGCCCCTGGCACGCGGGGCAGCGGAGCCCCTTCGCAATCGTCGTCGCCGTCGCCTCGAGCTCGTCCCCGCTCAACGCCGGCCCCGACGGCTCGCCCACCTTCGCCGCGACGTCCACCCCCAGCGCCAGCGCGTCCGCCTCGGTCCCCGCCTCGCCCTGGTCCTCGGTCCACGACTGCGCGCCGAGCACCACCACCGCCGCCAGGGCGAGCACCACCCGCCTCACAGCAACGACCCGATCTGCCGCACCAGCGCCTCCGGATTCACCGGGCCTGTGTGCTTGAACCTCACCACCCCGCCCGCGTCCACGACGTACGTCTCCGGCACCCCGTAGACCCCGTACGCGATCGCCGCCTTGCCGTTGACGTCCACCAGCGTC
>CAYFOA010000213.1:7157-13549 GCA_964344575.1 uncultured Rickettsiales bacterium
TGCCTCGTTCTTGTCGTTGTAGGCGATGCCCACGAAGTCCGCCCGTCCCTCGTACTGCGCCGCGATCCGGACCAGCCACGGGTGCTCCATCGGGCAGCTCGCGCACCACGTCGCCCAGAAGTTCACCACCACCGGCTTGCCCCGGTAGTCCTCGATCGTCACCAGCTCCCCGTCGCCGAGCCGCGGCAGCTCGAACGCCGGCGCCGCCTGCCCGATCAGGGGCGACTCGATCACCCCCGGGGGCGACAGCGAGAACGCCCGCAGGAGCACCATCAGCAGCGGCACGATCACGATCAGGCCGACCACGATGACGACCCGGTTCGGCCCGGGCGCCCGCTCAGCCACGTCCCGCCCCCCGCGACGACGGCCACGCCGCGATCACGCAGCCCAGCAACATGATCCCCGACGCGATCCAGATCCAGTACACCATCGGGTTGATGTAGACCCGCAGCCCCACGAACGCCCCCTTGTCGTCGATCTGCATCGCCGACAGGTACAGGTCCTCGTGCGGCAGGCTCAGCACCGCCGGCGTCCCGATCGGGCGCATCTGCCCGCGGTACCGGTTCATCGCCGGGACCAGCGTCCCCAGCGCCTGCGCCCCCCGCGTCACCGCCAGCTTCGCCCCTACCACCTCGCGGTGCGGCTCCGACTTCTTCGTCGTCCCCGTGAACGTCAGCGTGTACCCGCCGATCTCCATCGACTCCCCCCGCTGCACCACCCGCTCGTCCGTCTCCCGGTACGACGACGACACCGCGAGCGACACCGCCATCAGCGCCACCCCGATGTGCACGATCTGGCCGCCGTAGCGGCGCCGCCCCCGCCGGAACGCCGCCGCCGCGGCCGCCCCCGGACCCAGCTCCTTGCGCCGCATCAGCGACCCCACCGGCACCAGCATGTCCCGCACGCTGACGGCCACCGCGAACCCCGCCGCCAGCAGCGTCGCCAGCGTCCAGCCGTCCCGCGCCCCGAGGAACGCCCCCAGCACCGCCGTCGCCAGGCCCACCCCGAACGGCAGCGCCAGGATCCGCGCCGCCTCCTCGTACGTCGCGCGCCCCCACGGCAGCGCCGGGCCGATCCCCATGAGGAACACGATCGCCACCCCGATCGGCACCGTCATCGCGTTGAAGTAGGGCTCGCCCACGCTGATCTTGTCGCCCAGGACCGCCTCCCGCACCAGCGGGAACGTCGTGCCGATCAGCACCGTGAACGTGAACGCGACGAAGAGCAGGTTGTTCACCACGAACATCGCGTCGCGGCTCACCGCGCTCCGGAACTCGCCGTCCGTCCCCAGCACGTGCATCCGGAACGCCAGCAGGAGCACGCACGCCACCAGCACCACCGCCAGGAACGCGAAGAAGAGCGGCCCGATCGGCGACTGCGTGAAGCTGTGGACCGAGTTGAACACCCCCGACCGCGTCATGAAGGTGCCCAGGATCGTCAGGCAGAACGAGGCCAGGAGCAGCACCAGCGTCCACGCCTTGAGCAGCCCCCGCCGCTCCATCAGCATCGCCGCGTGGAGGAACCCCGTCGCCGTCAGCCACGGCAGGAACGACGCGTTCTCCACCGGGTCCCACGCCCAGTAGCCGCCCCACCCCAGCACCTCGTAGGCCCACCACCCGCCGAGCACGATCCCCGCGGTCAGCGACCCCCACGGCAGCAGCATCCACAGCCGGATGGGCCGCATCCAGCCGGCGCCGAGCCGCCCCCGGAGCAGCGCCGCCACCCCCATCGCGAACGGGATCGTCATCCCCACGTAGCCGAGGTACAGCGCCGGCGGGTGGATGATCATCAGCCAGTGGTTCTGGAGCAGCGGGTTCGGCCCGACGTGGAACTCCTTGGGCGTCTCCACCGTCAGGAACGGGTTCGCCGGTCCCGCCAGCATGAAGCAGAAGAAGACGCCGACGAGCAGCGTCGTCGCCAGGGTGTCGGGGACGAGGTCGCGGTGCTCGTGCCGCGTCGCCGTCGTCGCCAGGAACCCGAGGACGTACGCGCCCAGGATCGCCCCCCAGAAGAGGATCGACCCCTCCAGAGACGACCAGAGCGAGACCACGGCGATGAAGTCGGGCACCTCGTGGGAGCCGACCTGGTCGACGTACCCGACCGTGAAGTCCCGCACCAGCAGCGCCCGGATCATCACGCCGTTGGCCGCCACCAGCGCCGCCCCGAACAGCCCCGCCAGCCACTTCGTCGCTGCGCCCGCCGCCGCGCTCCCCGAGCGCCCCGCGGCGTACCCCGTCACCGCCCCCGCGGCGGCGAGGCCGAGGGCGAGGAGGATCAGGAGCCGTCCGGCGAACGCGAGCGACATCACCGCGAGGAGTCGCCGTCCAGCGATTCCCAGAGCTTCTCGACGTCGACCTCCTTGGGGTCGTGCGGGGCGCGGTACTCGTTGTCGTGCTTCACCAGCAGGCGGTTGCTCTGGAACACGCCCTCGTCGTCGAGCCTCCCCTCGACGACGACGCCGATGTTCGCCCGGAACATCTGCGGCGGCATCTCGGTGGCGCGGACGCGGACCTCGCTGTCGGTGTCGTGGACCGTGAACGTCAGCACGCCGGTGTCCTGGTCCCAGTCGATCGTGCCGTCCTTGACCATCCCCCCGAGCCGGACCGTCGCGGTCTGCCCCTCGGCGCCGGCGGCGTTCAGCTCGGTCGGCGTCCAGTAGTAGACGAGGTTGCTCCCCATCGAGCCGACCGCGATCCAGATGAGCGCCGCCGCGGCGACGGCGAGCGAGGCGGCGATGAAGATCTTCGGTCCCTGCTTGCCCTCGCTCACGACTCGTCTCCCTCTCCGCGCAACGAGCGCAGCCGGAACGTAACGACCAGGGCGTACGCCAGCAAGATGCTCAGCGAGACGCCGTACGCGGCCCAGATGTAGCCCCAACCCCCTTCGATGATGCCCGTGAACTCCATCAGTGCTCTCCCGCGACGAGGCCGCTGTCCGGCGGCGGCGGCGCCGCCCGGGTGCTCGCCTCGTCCCGCAGCCGGGCCACCCGCGCGCGCCGGATCACCAGCCAGATCCAGATCGCGAGGATGGCGAAGGCGTTGACCCGCAGCGGCAGGTAGTAGTCCACCGAGACGGTCGCCGGGGCGCTGTGCTGCTGGTGCAGCGAGTCCCACCACTTGACCGACAGGTAGACGATGGGGACGTCGACGTAGGCGATGATCGTCGCCACCGAGGTCCACGTGATGCGCTGCTCCGGGGTCGTCGCGAACGACCGGACCGACAGCACGCCGGCGAAGAGGACCGCCATGATCGCCGTCGTCGTCAGCCGCGGGTCCCAGTCCCAGTAGGCGCCCCACGTCGGCTTGCCCCAGATCATCCCCTGGACCAGCGTCATGCAGGTGAACACGACGGTCACCTCGCAGGCCGCCTCGACGCCCGCGTCCCAGCGCCGCCCCCGGGTCGTCAGCGCGCCGATGGCGAGGACGAACGCGGTCGTCGGGATCAGCATCGTGTTCCACGCCGTCGGGACGTGGATGAAGAAGATCCGCTGGACGTCCTGCATGTGGGACTCGGGCGGCGTGTGCATCAGCGCCTGCAGGCAGCCGAACGCCAGCAGCACCAGCCCGATCACCCCGAGGATGTGTTCCTTGTCCCGCATCACGAGTCGATCACCTTCCCGAACAAGACGCCACCGATGCTCCAGTACACGACATCGAAGGCCACGCAAAGCCGCATCCAGCCCCCGAGTTGATCCATCGGGTCGCCGAAGAAGACCAGCTGCGTCGCCTTCACGGAGGCGAGGACGACGGGGATGACGAGGGGGAAGAGCAGCAGCGGCAGCATCGCGTCCCGCCCCCGGGCGCGCGCCGTCATCGCCGCGTAGAGCGTCCCCGGACCGGCGAGACCGGCGACGCCGAGGAGGAGCAGCAGCGCCAGCGTCCCCGGCGAGCCCGCCGGGACGACCCCGTACATCACCACCGCCACGGGGACGAGCACGCACGACAGGCCCATCAGGAAGAGGACGTTCGCGAGCGCCTTGCCGTAGAACAGGGCGCGGGGGTCGACGGGGAGGAGGCTCAGCCCCTCCAGCGCGTCGTCCTCGATCTCGACGCGGAGGGACTCGCCCAGCGCGAGGGTCGAGCTGAGGACCAGCGCCAGCCAGAGGTAGCCCGACGCGTGCCGCTTCAGCGCCTCGGAGTCCGGGCCCACCGCGAAGCTGAAGAGCAGCAGCGTGATGACGCCGAAGAGGAACACGCTCACGGCCCGCCGCTGGCCCCGCCAGTCGAGGAGGACGTCCTTGCGGACGACGCCGATCACCTGGCGGAGCGCGCTCACGAGGCCAGCGCCTCCGTCAGCGCCGCGGGGAGCTCCGGGGCGGGACCGACCCACGCCATCCGGCCCGCGGACAGGACGAGGCCCGAGCCGAACCGGGGGGCGATCCGCTCGACGAGGTGGGTGGCCACGACCACGGTCCGGCCGTCGAAGATCAGCTCGTCCAGGAGCGCGTCCACGAAGTCGAACCCCGCGGGGTCGAGCTGGCCGTAGGGCTCGTCGATGAGGACGATGTCGGGCTCCTGGAGGAGCAGCCGGGCGAAGGAGAGCCGCTTCCGCATGCCCGCGCTGAAGGTGCGGACGACGTCCCGCTCCCGGCCGGTGAGCCCGACCCGGTCGAGGAGGCGCGCCAGGTTGGCGTCGGAGCCGTCGAGGTCGCCCAGGTCCGCCGCCACGGACAGCGTCTCCCAGGCGGTGAGGTCGTCGTAGAGGTGCGTCCGGTGGGACAGCAGCGCGAGCCGGCGCCGGGCCGCCAGCGGGTCCCGCGACGGGTCGATCCCGAAGAGGCGGAGGCTGCCGGAGGTCGGCTGGAGGGTCGTCGCGAGCATCCGCAGGGCCGTCGTCTTGCCCGCCCCGTTGGAGCCGCCGATGAGGAGCGAGCCGCCCGCCTTGAGCTTGACGTTGAGCCCCGACAGCGCCCACCGCGCGCCGTACCCGCGGCTCAGTCGATCGGCGTGGATGGCCAGGTCCGACACGCCGCGCCTTGTAGCAGACCCGCGCACGCGCGGCGTGCAGCGCGTCAGTGCACCGGCGGATGCCCCCGGTCAGTCGGAGAGGTTCTCCCAGGCCGCGAGCGCGCCCGCGAAGTCGGCCCCGGACGAGTAGAGGAAGAGCCGGTCGGTGCTCCGCTGGACGCCGCCCCAGTCGTAGCCGCAGGTGCCGTAGGAGAAGCCGAGGTTGGGCATCGACGCCTGGCCGACGAAGCGGCTGTCCTCGAGGCCGGCGCCGCCTTCGACGATGCCGTCGGGGCCGGCGTACAGCTCCCACTGCTCGACCGGCTTGCCGAGGAGGACGCGCGCCTCGCCGGGGACGCCGTCGTTCTGGGAGGGGGCGGTGACGAGGAGGTCGGCGATCGAGTCGCCGTCGGCGAAGCCCAGGGAGCAGACCTTCTGGCCCATCCGGTCGCCCGTCGCGAGGCCCTCGATCCAGAAGCCGCGGTCGGCGCCCATGCCGCCGTCGCCGTCGAAGAGGCCGAAGCGCCAGGCGTTGGGGTCGGACTCGCCGAAGAAGACGGCGACCGCGCCGGGGTTGATCAGGTCGTCGCGGACGGTCGCCTCGGGGATGCCGAGGACGAGCTCGTTCAGCCCGTCGCCGGTGAGGTCGACGCCCGCCGCGCTCCGGACCGCGTACCCCTCGATGGAGTAGGAGAGGTCGAACACGAAGGCGCCGACCGACGCCTCGTACTGCACGTCGTCGCTCAGCGACAGCCCGCTCTCCCCCCAGTCGGCGAAGACCAGCTCGTCCCCGCCGTCCCCGGTGAGGTCGTCGACGGCGCTGAGGGTGACCTGGTTGAGCGCGTCGTAGCCCAGGCCGACCGAGGCGCCGCCGATCGGGTTGTCGTCGATCGAGGCGACGACGACCCAGCCCTCGGGATCGCCTCCGTCGGGGTCGGGGTCGGGGACGTTCTCCAGCCACGCGACCTCGGTGCCGGGGACGGTGGTGATGAAGTCGCCGACGGCGAACGAGGCGCCGAGCCACGCGCCGATCGCGCTGGAGAGGGTGACGTCGGCGAACGCGGAGTCGGACAGGCCGTACAGGAGGCCGTCGTCGCCCCAGAACCAGTAGAAGCTCCCGGCGCCGTCCTCGGTGGACAGGGACACGAAGAGCAGGTCGGTGTTGCCGTCGCCGTCGACGTCGCGGGTGCAGTCGACGTCCCCCTGGCCCGGGGGGGAGTCGACGAAGCCGGTGGCGTCGTCGAGGTCGAGGAGCCCGCCGCCGGCGACGAGCAGCGCCTCGATGTCGTCGAAGAGGTGGACGCCGTTGGTCGCGTCGCCCTCCTGGCGCGCGCAGAGGTCGGTGTAGCCGTCCCCGTTGAGGTCGCCGAGGCTCCAGGAGATGCCGAACCAGGTCCACGCCTCGCCGTTGTAGAGGCCGCCGTTGGGGGCCCCGAAGTCGGGGAC
>CAYFOA010000213.1:13559-13828 GCA_964344575.1 uncultured Rickettsiales bacterium
AGCCCCAGCGCCGAGGCCGCGCGGCCCCACACGGCGACCAGCTCCTCGGTCGCGGGCTCGCCGTCCTCGGGGCGGAGGTCGCAGTCGTTGATGGCGAAGTCCCACACCTCGGGGGCGCCGGGGTAGCTGTGGGCGTCGTTGTCGTCGCAGTCGACGTCGGCCGCGAAGGCGTCGCCGTCGGCGTCGGGGGGGCCGACCGTGTCGTCGTCGTCGGCCGCGTCGTCGTCGTCGGTGGCGTCGTCGTCGTCGGGGCCGTCGTCGTCGTCGGT